>JAAYOS010000013.1 GCA_012520195.1 Clostridiales bacterium
AGATAGTTCCTTGGGTAACACTTGGAATGTCACTCACGCTGATGGGGTTTTAACATTTACACAAAAAACTGCAGAAGGTTTCGATGATCCCACATCATTTAACGCCATCTTTGGATCAAAAGAAGACTTTAATCTGACACTCCAGATTGGTGACACAAACGAATCCTACCAGCAAGTTACCGTTTCTATACAAGATCTTAGCTCAACAGGTCTTGGTATCAGTGGATTAAGAGTTGACTATCAATCAGCTGCAGCAGATTCCATAGCCGACATTAAAGCAGCAATCAACGTGGTTTCGACAAACCGTGCAAACCTCGGTGGACTGCAGAACCGCCTCGAACACACAATAAACAATCTGTCAGTAACCGAAGAGAACATGACAGCAGCCGAAGCCCGTATACGCGACGTAGACATGGCTAAGGAAATGATGGCCTACACAAAGAACAATGTTCTCACCCAGGCCGCACAGGCAATGCTTGCACAGGCAAACACTCAGCCACAAAGTGTCCTACAGCTGCTACAGTAGGTTTAATCAGAACTAAAAAGAAGCAAGTATACAAAAACCGGAAAGTCGCCTGAGAGATGGCGACTTTCCGGTCTCTTTAGAACCAGAAGTGATAAATGAGGCTTTACTACAGTTTCTCTCGCGAATCTTGCCAATTACATATCGGGCGACAAAGTAGCTTGAACACGCTCGGTGTGACTGAGCTTTGCAAGCTCTTTAACTTTATCAAAGTTAAGGCCCGCCGCCATGGTGAAACGCTCACCGTATTCAGGATCTGCCAGATAGCAGTGTGTTGCGTGGCGGTATTTAATGTTGACAGTTACACTGGCTATGTCTGTGACAGTGTTTTCGATCAAGATCTGCTTTTTGTCCTCAGCCAAAATACGCCACAGGTCGCCGCCTGCACGGAAGCAGTCGTCGGTGGGGTCGTCCTTCGGGTCGTAGCGGTACATCGCACCTTCCAGGTCCAGTGGCGGCTCCATTACGCCCGGCTGCGCTGACCACAAGCCGTAGCTGTTCGGTGTGTACGCAGGCGTGCTGCCATAGTTGCCGTCAACACGCATTGCGCCATCACGGTGATAGTCACTTACCGGAACTTTAGCACGGTTGACTGGAATCTGATTGTAGTTTACTCCTAGGCGGTAGCGCTGCGCATCTCCATAAGCAAAAAGCCTTCCCTGTAGGAATCGGTCCGGGCTAAACCCAATACCAGGCACAACATGTGCCGGTGTAAAAGCAGACTGTTCTACTTCTGCAAAGTAGTTTTCGGGGTTGCGGTTCAGTTCCAGAACACCTACTTCAATAAGAGGGAACTCAGCTTTACGCCAGATCTTAGTTATATCGAATGGATTTTCGTAGTGGTTTTTTGCCTGCTCCTCTGTCATAATTTGAACATACATCTTCCACCTTGGATAGTCGCCGCGCTCAATAGCTTCGTACAGGTCTTTACCGTGATACTCCCTGTCCATTCCGTTGATTTTCGCTGCCTCCTCGTTTGAGAGGTTCTTTATGCCCTGCTGTGTTCTAAAGTGGAACTTACACCAAACACGCTCGTTATTAGCATTGTAGAACGAGAAGGTGTGCTCGCCAAAGAAGTGCATATTGCGGAATGATGCGGGGATTCCGCGGTCACTCATGACTATTGTGACCTGATGGAAGCACTCGGGGAGCAGCGTCCAGAAATCCCAGTTGTTTTGAGCGGACCGGCGGCCTGTTCGGGGATCGCGTTTGACAGCCCTGTTCAAATCGGCGAAGTTGTGCACATCTCTGATAAAGAAGGTGGGTGTGTTGTTTCCAACAAGATCCCAGTTGCCCTCCTCGGTGTAGAACTTGACAGCTACTCCCCGGATGTCACGCTCGCAGTCGGCAGCACCCCGCTCACCAGCAACGGTGGAAAATCGGATGAATACCTCCGTCTCTGCACCTGGCTGCAGGACTTTCGCCTTTGTGTACTTTGAAATGTCGTGGGTCACTGTGAATTTTCCGTAGGCCCCCCATCCCTTTGCATGCATGCGGCGCTCCGGAATGACTTCTCGGTTAAAGTGGGCCATTTTCTCCATTAGCCACACATCCTGCATCACAACCGGGCCTCGAGGTCCTGCAGTAATGGAATTTTCATTGTCGGGTACTGGTGCTCCAACTTCATTTGTCAGCTTTTTGTATTTTTCCATCTTTTGTACTCCTTTCTTATATTGGTCATTCGATTAAACTACAGTAGAGCAAAAGGGGAAGACGGGACAGGTATTAGAGCAACATGAATATTAATAGCAACCACACATATGTACATGTTTTTGGCAGCATTAACATACCAACTTTAGGGTTTGTGTTTGCCCAAAGTACGACCGGAATATAGAAAAGAAAGCTCAAGACAACAGCAAGCCAGACCAAACCTATGCCTGGCAAAAGATTTCTATTTATATAAAATAGACCCGCAACAATCATCCCTTGTATGACAAACGGGACGTTCCGATATATCCCCCAGCTGACAGGGGCATACCTCTCATACCACTTGTTCTGTGGCAGAAGGCAAAGTACAATGCGAACAGCTGCTGATATGTACACCAGACTGGTCCAAAAGGTGATGATTTTCATCGGGGCTGTTGCAGAAAACATATGTAATCCGATATTCCAAAGAATTATGTAGAATATTGTCATTGTGATTGAGGCGATTTGCTTTCCACGCCCAAGTGCAGATCTTAGTCGAGGTTCATCGCCTTTAAATATTACGTATATCCTTGGAGCAAGATGAAACGAATCTCCGCCAACCAGAACTAGTGCCATCAATGCGGCCATCAATCGTACAGTGCTTTGACCTGAGGTTAACAGCATCATGATCCCAATTGTCAGTGCACCGGAGAGATAAACTAGATCGAATATCGCTTCAACTTTACCGAACACACGTTTCACTATACCACCGCTAATCCTAAGTTTATTTTTTCTATCTTTTACATTTTACCACATAAATCGACATATTTCCTCATAAATGTTTGTGCAGCATCTAAAAAACGTTGGAAATATATTCTTCATGTTATTGCACATGCTGCGGGCTACGGCAACTATCAACCTTTTGTGGCGCAACAAATTGCTCAGTAATTTACCCAAATAGCTAAAGTTTTCAATGATTTGCTCGATATCTACATATAGAGGTCATCACGACCTGCAATGCGACGATTTGATTTCAGTTTATGATCGGAGTTTATTATGAAGATAAAGCCAACAAACATTAGCAACATTGCACGTCTTTATCAACAGAATATGAAAAGTCAGCGTTCAAACGGCGAAGGCGCAAAGATTACAAGACAGGATGTTGTTGAAATTAGTAAAGAGGGAGCTAAGCGCTCTGAATTTGAAGGTGTCGTGCGGTCTGTTGCCGCTGAGGTGTCGAGAAATGTGTCGGCTGAAACATTGAAGAGGCTGCGTCAGCAAGTTGATAGAGGTGAGTATTCGGTCTCCTCGCAAGATATAGCTCGTGCAATTCTAACGAAAATAAACATCCTGAATGGAGAAGAAAATGAATAGGTTCAAAGACCTCTGTGTGTTTTTCGAGGAGTATGCCTCCTTTCTAGAGGACATGGAGCTTGTCCAGAAGGAAAAACTGGAGTCGGTGTTGTCCGGAGACCTGCAGAGAATGGAGAGCTCTATCAAGACTCAGCAGGCATATGCAATGAGACTTGAAAACATTGAATCAAAGCGCATCAGGACTCAAGAAGCGGCCGGGTTTTCCAATTACACTTTTTCTCAGCTTATCGAAGCGGCTGAACCGGCGGTGCGAAACGAGCTGCGTGCTCTGCTCGTTCGTGCACAGAACGCCCTATCAAACATTCAGCATTTCAACAGCAAGGCACTTGAGGTGTCACGTGAGAATCTCCGGACATTGGAGGCTGAGGGCGTTACAGACTTGAAAGGGCACAGCATCGAGAGCAGAGCGTAGTTTAGCTTGTTCGCAAAACCTATAGACGGAGGATAGAATGAGTAGCACATTTCTTGGTATAGAGGCAGCAAAAAGAGGCCTAAACGCAAATCAAGTTGCTTTGAACATAACTGGTAACAACGTAGCGAATATTTCTTCTGAGGGTTACACCCGTCAACGTGTAGATACAGTTTCTTTGGCGATTTCCGGTCAGAGCTCTCGTTATGCACTCAATCAGGCATCCTTAGCAGGACAGGGTGTGACGGTACGCGGCATTTCACAAATACGCGATGCCTTTATTGACCGCCGTTACAGGGATGAGGTCTCTGAACAGGAGTACTATCAAAAGTCCCTTGACGTTATGTACGACATCGAATCGGTACTAGATGAGTACAACATGAGTGGACTTAAGGGCGCGCTTTCAGACCTCTATACTGCCCTGAGCGACTTAAGTATGAACGCAGACCAGACTGTAAATGCCAACATAGTGCTTACCGCCGCTAAAGATATCACGGCAATACTAAACAACTTTAGTACAAAGCTGAATATAGTCCGCTCACAGCAGGTAGAGAACCTCGCCACCGATATAAATGACGTAAACACAATCCTTAAGCGTATTTCCGATCTCAACTACGCAATTAATCAGGAAGTGTTTACAAATAGCATAAATAATGCGGCGACGGCTTCAGCTTACGGTCCAAACGAGCTGATAGACGAGAGGAGTATGCTAATTGACAAGCTTGCTGCTTTCGCCAATATATCGGTAGAGCAGAATCCAAACGGATCTGTACATATAAAGCTGAACGGAAAGACCGCAGTGAACGGAACAGAGTATCATCCACTCAATCTTGTTCGTCATGATGACGAAAGCGTCTCTGTTATGTGGCTGGGCACCGGAGAGACCGTTTCTCTAAAGACAGGGTCTCTAGTAGCTTCTGTGGCGATGATAAACGGCCGTGGACCCGAAGCGACGGGGCGGGAAAGGTATGACAAAGGGATTCCATATTTTATCGACGTCATCGACAGCTTTGCTGAGAATCTAATGGTCGAGCTTAACAATGTAATACCTGTAAAGAATGCCTCGACAGAGGGGTTGACAGAATATAAGATGCTCTTCTCAGCTGGGGGAGCTGAAAAGGTCAATGCAGGAAATATCATTATAAGTGACGAGTGGAGAAATAACCCCGCTTTTATAATCGATGACTCGGTAGATGCTGACGGCAATTTCGATAATACCTATATAATTTCAGCTCTTGCACTATTTGATAAGACACTGAACTTTAGAGGTGTAGAGGCTACATTTGAGGAGTATGTAAACTATTACAACACCACAGAGCTGGGTCAGCTGGTCACATTTTTGGAAGGCCGTTTGGAGACATCAAGCTCAATTTCGAACATGCTTCTGGACCAAAGAGACTCGGTTTCTGCCGTCTCACTGGATGAAGAGGGAGCAAACCTAATACAGTATCAGAAGGCATACAACGCCATTGCCCGTGTGATGACCGCCTTTGACGAGATGCTTGATATTCTTATAAATAGAGTTGGTGTTGTGGGCAGATAGCAATAGTTTGAAAATCGTTCAAGACAGCATATTTAGTAGCATATTCGGAAAGGGACGTTCAAGATGAGGATCACAAACAGCTCTATTATGCGGAATTACCTGGGTAATCTCCATTCTAGTATAAATAACCTATCGAAATCTAATGAGAGACTCTCTTCAATGCGCAAGTACTCAAAATCATCCGAGAACACCACTGAGGCATCGAAAGCCTTTACAGTTAGGGATCAGCTCTATAAAAACGAGCAGTATCTGAGTAACATTGAATACTCTATTGATGAGTTTAGCGCAGCGGAGACCAGTCTTCTGACAATAAATTCTCTTTTGCAGACAGTTCAGGAGAGAAGCATCAGGGCCAATACCGGAACCATCGATGAGACTGGTCGCAGTGTTATAGCCAAAGAGATTGAGAACATAAAGGGTCAGGTTCTACAGTCCATCAATATCAAGTTTGGAATCAGATACCTATTCGGTAACTCCAATAACGAAGGGCCACCTTTCTCGGTTGATGACGAAGGTATGCTCGCATACAATGGTATAAGGGTTGCAGACATGGTTTCGGACTCGTCTACCGGTAAACTTATGTACAAAAACCCCGCTTACGATCCGACAGATGCTGCTTCGAAACAGTACATTGAGGTTCCAAAAAACAAGGACGTTTATATGGATGTTGGATTGGGGATCAAGGTTGTTGGAAATGAAGTGATGCCCAGCTCAGCAATCAAGATATCCTCCTCAGGAATCGAAGCGATTGGATTTGGAGAAAACAATCTTTACGATCTACTGACCGATATCGAAAATAGTCTGCGAACCGGAGAGATGACAGATATCGACAAAAAACTAGAAGCCCTGGCAGACCATAAAGATAACATCTTAATCCATGTTACCGATTTGGGCAGCAGGACCTCGTACTTGGAGAAGAGCAAGGAGCGAATTGAAAACGAGGTATTCAACTTGAAGGTGAAGCAGAGGGGACTTGAGGCGGTCGATCTGGAGTATGAGACAATCAACAATAAGAGTCTCGAGATGGCGTGGATGATAAATCTACAGCTTGGAAGCCAGATATTGCCCGCATCGATTTTTGATTTCCTAAGATAGTTGGTATCCTATTGGAAGCACATCAGTAGTAAATGAGCATATATATTAGTTAAGGCAAAGGAGTGTGAAGCTATGCATCTTCTTAGAATTACTACCATTCCGCTAAAACTAAAGATGAATATCCAGATGGCTAAACTACAGATCAGCCAGGGTTCTGCTCAGATGAGACAGAGCTCAGAGGATGTAAAGCTTTTGACAAAACAGAGTAATGTGAAGGTGAACATAAACACATACGGTGCAAGAAAGAGATTGGGACTGCTCAACAGCAAAGACTTTATTAAAGCGGCAGCCGTCCACGGAGAGCAAAAGGCAGAACAGGCAATGGCCCAGTATTCAGAGTTAGGGAACAGGCTTGCAATGGCTCACAAAGGCGTTACGGCCGCTCAAGCTGCTTATAGGGCCCCCATAGAAGTACCGTCTACAGAAACAGCTTTCCAACCCGGAGCTGGTGCTCAGTTTAGTGTAGTTGACGCCAAACTTGAAATACAGTATGCACCCGCTAAACTCAACCTAAATTGGGACAACTCCCATACTTCTTTGGAGTACGTTCCGGGAGGGCTAGAGATTGAGGTTGAACAGTATCCCAGAATTGAAATAGAGTACATGGGCTCACCAAGTTACGTTCCTCCGAGTGCAGAGCCCGGTTACACTGAAGAGGACATATAGAAAGATTATAGCGGGGAGCAGCCCAGGCTCTCACGCATCTTAGATATTCGAGGTGAATACTATGGAGGTTCAAACAAGAGATTTTGGCACAGTGGTTCTTGAAGAGCTAAAAACGATTAAATTTGTTGAGCCGATATTCGGTTTTGAGGAATATGACGAATTTGTATTACTCTCAGAAAGCGAGTTCGGAGAGGGCATTCTTTGGCTGCAGTCTTTAGAAGAACCTGATTTATGCTTTATAATAACTGATCCGCGCCTGACATATCCCGACTACCATCCTGAACTGACGCCAGGCGTTAAAGAAAAGCTGTCTTCAAAGGGCATAAAAGATCCAGTTTTTTGGACAATTGCTGTGTTACGCGAAGAGTTTGCAAACTCAACAATAAACTTAAAGAGTCCAGTATTGATAGATTCGGAGACAAGATACGCCGCACAAGTAATATTGGAAGGGGACTATCCCATACGAGCCCCCCTAATGCCACAGGAAGGGGGAGCCCAAGATGCTGGTCTTGACAAGGAAAAAAGGTGAATCCCTAATAATCGGAGACAATACCGAGCTTTATATCATGGAAGTTACGGGCGATAGCGTAAAAATCGGTATCGAAGCGCCCAAGTCGGTAAAGATTCTCCGCAGTGAGTTGGTTTCCACTGTTGAACAGAATAAAATGGCCGCTAGTGCAAAGGTTGACAGACATATCCTCGAAATGCTTGTTAACAGAAATTCAGAGAATATGGCTGATCAGTCAGGGGTTAAAGAAGACGCGGCTATAGACGAAGGCTGATTATTCTGTGAGTGATAACGCAAAATCATAATACTGCGCAGGGGCAGAAACAACATCGCAAAGATACGCCTTCATGATGTTGCCGAAGTCGTGAACTTCACTTACCTCAATATTGATTCCTTCGATATGTGGGGTTGTCAAGTCGATTATCATATGAGCGCCCTGCTGAAGATTATCAATGCTTAAGAATTTTATACGTGTCTCCGAAACGTAGTATATGTTTGCTTCCACCCGGTATTGAAATTTCACCAGTTTTCTCCGAAACAGCTTAGTACGAAACAGTTTATAACGGGTTAGTTTAGAACGAATCAGCTTAGGAAGAGACCCTTCTGGAGCCGGTATGTAAGGCATAGCCTTAATGGAAGTATTTGATTCAAACACTTCTAGGATGCCACTCAGCTTTTCTTCATCAATACTAACCAGACGAAGCAGGTTTCTTGACGACAGGTAAACCTCACCTATGAGCTTTTCTTGAGGGATGTCGTCACACAACTGGACAAGGGCCAGTCTTGTACCTATTGGGTATAGCGGGATAAATCCGCTAATGAAGTTCAGACTACCCTGTTCTGGGGCAATCTCTGCAAATCCGTATGCAATTATTTGACCATCGTCCTCTAGCAATGCCGGAAAGCGGATCGTCATCCCATCACCCTTTGTTCTCGTTACTATAATCCGAACCATATTATAGATGCCCGAACTACGCTTTGCAAGCTATTTGAATTCAGTTCACTCGTACCAACGATATATAAAGAGGTTAGACATATGTACGATATCGACAGACTACTCGCTCTAGTAAACGGGCGCAACGGACTTTGCAGTATTTATGAGGAGACAATGGAATCACTTATATCATGTGATGAGGAGCAGTTGATACTAGGAGTGGACAAGCTGGTTGAGCTCTCAAATGCAATAGAAGATATCAACAGCTGCATAAATACCTTAGCCGAAGCTGATTCGGAAAACGGGGATAATATTCGGTGCGCAGTATACAATCGGGGCAGTCGTGCAGGACTGAACGAAGCGTTGCAGATTGTATATGACACAGCACAGGAAGGGTTTGGCTGCCTGAACCGCGCAAGGAATGCTTCCTCAATTGTTAGTGAACGGCTAGCAAACTATAAAGATGAGCTAGATAAGAAGATTCGCTCACTGAGTATCCAGCCAAAGATTATTAGTTATCTCAACAGAGGTGTCTCGACCGAACCGGCTTCCGGTAATATTGATAACAGCGTATAAGTCTCAAGGTTATCGTAGCATTTACTTTGGAGGTAAACTTCATGACATACATAAACTCATCCTCTCAATCTAGTTCTTACTCAAACAGGGGGCTTTCAGGACTCGTCTCGGGTATCGATACAGAGAAGATGGTAAGTGATATGCTTTCGGGCACACAGACAAAAATCGATAAAACAAGTCAAGACAAGCAGGTGCTACTCTGGAAGCAAGAGATGTATAGAGGCATCATCTCTTCGCTAAATACCTTCCAGAGTAAATTTTTCAGCTTCGGCAATGAAAAGACAAACCTATTGTCGAGGTCTTTTTACAGTACCATGAATGCCACTGTCACTGGTACAAGCATGACTGTTGTTGCATCATCAACTGCGACCACTGCTCCAATAACAGTTGACTATGTGACGCGTCTCGCAACGCAGTCGAAAATAACCGCCACTGAGACAGCAATGGGTTCGCTAAAGGGCACATTCAGTAAGGATAATCTAGATAATATCAGTAATAGCAGATACCTAAGTGTTTCGGTGGGTGAAATCGAAGCAACAATACTAATTAAGGGCACATCAGAGTCCTCAATCATTTCAAATCTCAACTCCGAACTTGAAAGGAATTTCGGTGAGGATGTTATTAGTGCATCGGTTATTGACGGTACGTTCGTCTTAAAATCCGTCGACTCCGAGCAGACAATAAGAATACTTGAAGATTCGGGCACAACTGCACTGGAGATACTCGGTCTCACAGCAGGTGAGGAGAAGGCTGGTGAGATCAGTGGAAAATTCGATGAATACCAGGCCAACGATTATCTTACAATTACATTGGACGGTATCTCGAAAAACATCGAGATCAACTTATCTGCCGCAGACATTGAAGAGTTTGCGTCAGACCTCCAGCAGGAAATCAACAGAGCTTTCGGAAACTCTATAAGTGTAAGCGTGAGCGATGGCGTAATAGAGTTTACACCCACCAGGACAGATTATGATGAGTTTGGCAATCCGGTAGTTTCTACAGACAAAGCCAGGCAGATAATTCTATCCGGAAGCAACCATATCATGGATGTGTTCGGTATGCGCAGTGGCCAATCTAACAAAATTGCCCTGGGAATGGAGCTCGGAGAGATCGACTTTCAGAGACCTCTTATTGGAAAAGAGGACCCGGAGACAGGTGAGGTTGGATATGGGTTTACTATCAACGGCGTTGAGTTCTCATTTTCCTCAAAGGACACACTAAGCTCTGTCATTTCCAAGGTAAATGCCAGTGATGCCGGTGTGAACATTACATACTCTTCACTTGAAGATCGGTTTGTAATGACTTCGAAAGAGTATGGTGCCGGCTTTAACATAGAGATGCAGGATAGTATCGGCTCAAATCTCCTTAACAGTCTTTTTGGGGATGGCTACGTCTATGAGAGCGGAAGGAATGCAGTACTAAGCATCAATGGTATTGAGACGCAGAGAAGCAGCAATACTTTTTCTGTTGATGGTGTCACAGTTACACTTAATGAGACTACCGACAAAGCAGAGATCATTAATGTATCGCGTAACACAGAGCAGATTGTAGACGGGATTATTGAGTTCGTTGATGAGTATAACAAACTAGTTGAAGAACTAACCGGTATGATCAAGGCTAAACCTGTCTACAGAGACTATCCACCTCTGACCAGTGCACAGAAAAAGGAGATGTCGGAAAGGGAGATAGAGCTCTGGGAGGAGAAGGCAAAGGAGGGATTGTTATCAAACGATCCGACCATCTACAGACTACTCGAAAGGTTGAGAAGTACGCTCTATTCGAGAGTGCCCGGTTCCTCATATGCACTTTACGACTTAGGCATAGAAACATCAAGTTTATTTAGAGATAACGGAAAGCTTGTAATTAATGATAGGGCAAAGCTCCTTAAGGCAATAGAGGCTGATCCTGAGTCGATATATACCCTCTTCACTGATGGACAGAATGGAATTGCTACTAGTATAAACAACATACTGAACAGTACAATAAAGGTAAGTTATGGAGGATCAGGTTCCCTTGTTCAGTTAGCCGGAACAGCAGCCTTTTCGGGTAGCAGTTCATTGGACCGACAGATTGAACAGATGGAAAATAAACTAAAAGAACTTCAGAAGAGATACGACGCTGAAAAGACACGCTACTGGAATCAATTCAACAAGATGGAAGAGTTGATAAGCACTATGAATCAGCAGAGCAGTTGGCTATACAGTATGTTCTACAACTAGCCACAGTGGAATTGATTTTTCGGAGGATGAGATAATGGCATACAGTAGGTTAAACAAATATCAGGAACAGACAATATTGACGATGACTCCGGGCGAGATGGTCGTTCGCCTCTTTGAGGAATCCGAGAAGCAGCTAAACATAGCAATGGTCTGTATCGATGATAAAAATATTCAGGGAGCAAATAATGCTCTCCAAAAGGCACAACGGATATTTACATATCTAAAGGCGTCTCTCGACTTCAATTATCAGCTGTCGGAAAATCTTTCGGCACTGTACGATTTCTTTAACAGGAGACTTGTCGAAGCAAACATGAAGAAGTCAAAGGCCCCGGTCGAAGAGATTCTGCCGCTTGTATCCGAGCTGCGAGATACGTTCCAACAGGGTGAGCGCCTCGCCAGAATGGCATAAATTTTCCTCTTCCGCTAAAGTTTCAGGAAAATCTGCCGATTAGTTATTAAAGGTAGGTGTAGAAAATGCTTTTTAACAGTCCCGATTTTAAGGTAATGCAGAAATCCATGGATATGCTTTGGCTTAAACAGAGAGTCATATCCAATAATATTGCCAATATTGAAACGCCCGGATACAAAGCTAAAGCAGTTTCTTTTAGAAATGTTCTCAATCACGAGTACTACAAAGAGAATCCGGACAAGATTGAAAGCTTGGAACCCGTCGTATCAACAGATACCTCTTCGTCAATTAGAATCGACGGAAACAATGTCGACCTCGATAGAGAGAGTTTAGAGCTGTGGAAAACATATGCGCAGTATTCCTATCTACGTGAGAGAGTTTCAGGTCAGATAAAGAATATGCGCTACGTTATAAACAACCTCTAGAAAATATTCCAAGGTCTATAAGTAAGGAGATATGATCCATGTACTTTTTAAGCTCACTTAATATTGCCGGCTCTGCATTGACAGCAGAGAGGTTTCGTATGAATATTATCGCGCAAAACATTGCAAACCAAAATGTGACCCGAACCGAAGACGGCGATCCATACCGGAGAAAACAGGTGGTATTTGAAGAGCGGAACATGGATTTTGGTTCAGTCTTGAGAGGGTACAGTAATGCAACCGGGCAAGGTGGAGTTCGCGTTGCAGAAGTCGTGGAGAGCGACAAGCCCTTTGAAATGACATATGATCCCAACCACCCGGATGCAAATGATGAGGGGTATGTCCTTCTGCCGAATGTAAACACATCGGAGGAGATGGTCGATTTCATGGCTGCATCACGTGCCTATGAGGCAAATATTACTGCCCTCAACGTTGTGAAGAATATGGTAATGCAAGCGCTAGAGATTGGGAAATAAGCCTTGCCGCCCGAATTAGGTGGTTTCGGTGCTGTCAGATTTGCTTGAATAATTATGAAATACCTATTCATATTTACGAAAAACAGGAGTGGATTTGTACAATTTGTTGAAAGCGGAAGATAAGTGTAAAACAATGAGAATTTGTGTTGACAAACCTCTACACTTTGTTTATACTGTATTTACAGTTCAAGGATGAATTGGATATATGTTCCTTGTTTGTTCGACAACGTAGAGCATTATGAGTACCGTGCCAAGGAAGGTTAGGTTACTTTTCATAATCATTTTCGATTGTTTAACAATAATTTCGGCACAACTGTCGAAAGGCAGTGTCGCAAAGCTATAGGGTCTAAACTCCGCAAAGGCGGAGCATGACAGCCAGTTGCCATATATTCGTTTGTGATGGGTTTTGTTATTTAAACAGTTTGAAAACATGATTTTGAAGAGTGCCTGAGTACTTATTATCTTTGGCACTTTTTAGTTTTTAAAAAATTGAGCCTAATTAAGGAATATGCACCAAAATACAACGATAAAAGTAAATATATGGCACATAATATACAAATCATTATACAATAGTATTACATATATATAAAAAAGTTTAACTACGTATATACTTTCTGATGTACGTGGTGGGACAAGAGGAAGAGGTAAGGTATGTATATTGTTCCAATCACTCAGATGTCGAGTCTCTCGACTTTAGAAAGCGTTACTCAAAATAGCGGAGATACACAAGCTTCGGGAGCGAAGCTGCCATTCTCCGAGGTAATCAAGGACGCTTACAGTAATTTATCTGAATTATCAGAGACAGCTTCAAACGATGCCTTCAATTTGGCACTTGGGCAAACTGACGATCTGCATACTATCATGATTAATGCCGAGAAAGCGGCAGTAGCTTTAGAGCTCACTGTTCAGCTTACGGCAAAAGCTCTCAATGCTTACAATGAGATCATGAGGATGCAGATTTAGTTTTGCCTTTTTTTACTTTTACACATTATCAACTCTCTGGAATCATTGCCAATTATCTTAATTGTGGTAGGGGACAACGTTGGATCAAATTAAAAAAGTATTCGTCCAGTTAAAAGAGTTCTGGGGTCGCCAGACAAAAAAGAAAAAAACAGTTTTGTTGAGTGTGCTTTGCGGAATAGTCCTTGTCTCCGTTTTGTTGGCTGTTCTACTAAACTCCGGTGGGGACGGTTATGTCGCACTCTATAGCGGACTGGATTACTCTGAGAGCATCGAGGTTTATCAGATGCTCCAAGCTATGTCGGTGCCCGTAAAGCTTGATTCATCGGGGCAGATTTTTGTCATGGAACAAGATAAAGATATGTTGCTCATTCAATTGGCGGCACTGGGTTATCCCAAAAGCGCTCCGAGTTACGATATTTTCACAAGCAACGCCGGGCTTACAACGACCGAGTTTGAAAAGAAACAGTACCTCCTGTTCCAACTCCAGGAGAGGATTGCACAGACAATTAAGCATATTGACGGTGTTCAAAACGCCATTGTGACTCTGGTTGTTCCTGAAGACAGCAACTATGTCTGGGAGAGTAGTTCTCAGAGAAGTACTGCTTCTGTACTGATTACTATGAAGAACAATGCAGAGCTATCACCTGGGAAAATATCTGCTATAAAAAGCCTCATAGCCTCGGCAGTGCCAAAAATGCAGGTTGAGGATGTGACTCTGGTAGATGCGAGAACATCACTAGAGATGGGCGGTGACAAAGATGAGGACCCCACCCTGAGCACAAACCGTCTCGGATTTGAGGCAAAGATTGAGGACACCCTTGTTAAGAAGGTTAAAGAGGTACTCTCATTAGGCTACTCGGATGAGGAAATGCGAGTGGCGGCAACGGTTGTTATCGACTACAGCCGTATGATTACAGAACAGATGGAGTATAGACCTGAAGATAATGGCTATGGAGTGCCAGCGCATCTCGAAGAGAGCTATATAACAGACCCGCAGAGCGCAGCGTCTGGAATAGTCGGCGAAGAGCATAACACAGATATACCAATTTACGTAGACAGTGATGATGATGGCGTAGCTGATACCATATATTACGTCAGAGATGTAGATTACTTTGTTAGCTACGTTAAGCAGCAGATTGAGAAAGATAACACCTTACTGGTAGATGCATCGATTGCTGTCACACTCATGGATGGCACCATGACCAGGCAAAAACGTGAGAGTATAGTTGGCCTTATAGCAAATGCCACCAATGTATCGCCTGAAAACATAACAGTGCTTGACTTGTTAAGTCCTATAGAAGATGATAAATCGACTGAAGATGTCGATGAGCCTGTGTCCATAAGTTTCTGGGAAGAGTATAGGACGTATATCATCTTAGGAGCGGGAGCGCTCTTAGCGTTGATAATCCTGGCTGTTCTTATAACTCTCGTTATCCGTGCTCTTTTAGGTAAAAAGAAAAAGAGTTCAAAGAGCAAGAGTGAGGAAGAACTGCTCGAGGAGGAACTTGAAGAGGCACTTAGAATCGAGGAAGAGGAGAGACAGAGAAAGTTACTGCGTGATGCAGCAATAGCTAGTGCAGACCAGGATAATAAACTGATTGCTGAGGTTAAAGAGTTTGCTGGTGAAAACCCAGAGATAACAGCATCGTTGATTCGACTGTGGTTAAAGGAGGGTGAATAACAGTGGCTACACGCAGAACGTCGGGCTCAAGGATGAGTTCAGTGCAGAAGGCTGCCGCAGTTATTATTACACTCGGAAGCGACAAGGCCTCAAAAATCTACCGGTATCTTCGCGAGGAAGAAATTGAGAAGCTGTCAATTGAGATCGCTAAATCAGACCACATCTCCCCAGCCGAGACACATGAAATAATTGAGGATTTCTATAGGCTGTGTATTACAAAGAAGGTATTGGCCGAGGGCGGTGTGGAGTATGCAAGAGACGTATTGGAAAAAGCTTTCGGCGCAAAGCAGGCCGCCTCACTCATGGAGCGGATAACAAGATCCCTGCAGACCCGGGCATTTGACTTTGTCAGAAAAGCTGATTATAAAAGCTTGCTTACAATCGTTCAAAATGAACATCCCCAGACAATAGCACTGATCCTCTCTTATGCACGTGCAGATCAGGCGGCAGAGGTCTTGGCAGAACTCAGTAAAGATCTCCGGATAGATGTGGTAGAAAGAATATCGAACCTCGATAGAGCCAACCCCGATACGATTAAAATCGTTGAGGAGGTCCTTGCAAAGAAGTTTGAAGCGGTGGCAGTTGACCTTGTCGAGATTGGCGGAATCAATTATATGGCTGATATTATGAATCAGGTTGACAGGGGTACTGAGAAGCAGGTCTTTGATGAGCTCTATGCAAGAGATCCGAAGCTTGCCGATGAGATCCGAAAGAGGATGTTCGTGTTTGAGGACATTGTCTACCTAGATAACCTCTCCATTCAAACCTTCCTCAGGGCTATCGACACAAAGGACCTCTCCATTGCACTTAAGGCTGCAAATCCTGAAGTGGCTGAGATCATATTCGAAAATATGTCATCCAGAATGCAGGAGACCATCAAAGCAGATATTGAATATCTACATAATGTACGCCTGCGTGATGTCGAAGAGGCCCAGCAACGCATAGTTGCGACTATCCGAAAGCTCGAGGAGGATGGCTCACTGGTCATCTCTAAGGGCGGGAAGGATGATGTATTTGTATAGGGTGATCAAGTCGGATTCAGTCGTCTTTTCCGATGTTGTCTACAAGGTTGGTGCAGACAAAAGTACAACAAAAATCCTTTCAGAAACTGCTGAATCTGACATACGAGAAGATGAAGAGAAGGAAAATACCGCTCTAACAAATGAGGAATCTGTTAACGAGGATGAGATATGGCAGCGCCTTCAAGAGAGGCTTGCAAAAGAGAGACAGGCAATTCTTAGCAATGCATACAGAGAGGCTGCAGACATAAAAAACAGCGCTCAACAAGAGGGACTAAAAGAGGCAGTAGCAAAAAGGATATCTGAAATCGATGCCCTAATCCATCGAGTAGACGGGACACTAAGAAAAGTTGAGTCTAAGATTGAGAGCAAACTAAATGAGTACGAGAAATCTCTAACCATGCTCACTGCTGATATTGCCTCAAAGGTATTGAATCAAAAAATTGAAGAGGACGATTTGGTGTTGGTGGGACTTGTCCGCTCAGCGATAGAGGAGTTCAAAAACTCCGAGTGGATAACGGTTACACTGTCAAACGAAATGAAGGAGTCCATCACAGAAGTTGAACGTATCCTTAAACAGGATGTGGAGGGTGGTAGGCTTGTCGTAACCACAAAAGAGGCACCCAAAGGCACCTGTATAGTTGAAACACCCGAAGGAGTAGTAGACGCGTCGATCCAGGTTCAAATAGAAAACCTTAAAGATATGCTAAAGCAGATTCAGACGGCGAATGGGTAGGCGGTGAAAAGTTTATATGTTGCAGATTACTGATGTGAGAAAAGGTGTTCTAAAAAGAGATCTATATACACGGCTCGGGCGCATTGAGCAGATAGTTGGACTCACAGTAGAGGCTAATGGTCCTTCATGCAATATTGGAGATATATGCATAATATCAGCCGAAGATAGTAATCGGGAGATGTCTGCTGAGGTAGTGGGATTCCGCGGCAATAAAGTACTTCTTATGCCATATGGTGATATGAATGGTATAGGCTACGGAAGTACTGTGAGGAATACCGGAAAGCAACTTCAGATCGGCGTCGGAAGCGACCTAATAGGAAGGACAGTGGATGCTCTAGCAAATCCAATGGATGGCGGGCCGCCAATAGCAGTGCAGGAGTATTACCCAATAGAGGGGCAAGCACCGAACCCGCTGGAAAGACCTAGTATCGTTGAGCCGATAGAGATCGGTATAAAGGCAATAGACGGACTTATTACGATTGGCAAAGGCCAGAGGATGGGAATCTTCGCAGGTAGCGGAGTCGGAAAGAGCACACTCTTAGGTAGCATAGCCAAGAACGTCAAGTCTGACATAAATGTGATTGCTCTGGTTGGCGAGCGCGGACGCGAGGTTGTAGACTTTATAGAAAACTCACTAGGTGCGGATGGTCTTGCACGATCGGTTTTGGTTGTTGCCACTTCCGATCAGCCTGCAATGATGAGAAGCAAATGTGCACTTACTGCGACAGCAATTGCTGAGTATTTTAGCCAACAGGGCAAGGATGTCCTTTTAATGATGGATTCACTTACGCGCTACTGTATGGCGCTTAGAGAGATAGGTCTCTCTATTGGAGAGCCGCCCGTCGCCAGGGGGTATACCCCGTCAATATACTCAGAACTACCTAAGCTTTTGGAACGGGCTGGTAAATTCAACAATGGTTCAATCACAGGCATATACACTGTCCTTGTTGAGGGTGATGATGCAAATGAACCCATCTCCGATACCGTTCGAAGTATAATCGACGGACACATAATGCTTTCAAGAAAGATAGCTGCAAGCAACCACTATCCCGCAATAGACGTACTATCCAGTTTGAGCAGACTAATGAACGAGATTGCGCCTCCGGACCACATAGCTCTGGCTGGCAGGTTAAGAAATTTACTCTCACTATATAACCAGAACGAAGATCTCATCTCTGTTGGGGCTTACAAAAGTGGGACTAACCCTGAGCTAGACCACGCTATTAGGTGCAAAGGCAAGATAGACCGCCTTCTTCAACAGGGAACTGATGAAAACTTCTCATTGGATGAGACCCTCAGGCTTATGGCAGAGGCAGTACAATGAAACCATTCAAATTTTCTCTTCAGAGATTACTAAATTACAAGGAAAATGTCCTAGATAAGGAGAAAAATACCCTTGCCGCTCTCAGAGCAGAACAGCGCAGAGTAGTGGATCAAATAGAATACACAGAGACGCAGTATAGCAGATTGAGCAATGAGATCAGAAGAATCAGCTCAAAAGGGGTCCTTGCGATCGATGTGCAACAGATTCAATATAAAGTTGATGCTTGCACCTATAGGCTTAGAGAGCTTGAAGTGGAAAAGGAAGCTATAGATGCCCGAGTGGAAGAACAGCTCCAGATCGTTCTTGAGTTAATTAAAGAAAACAAACAGTTGGATAAATTGAAAGATAGACAGCTGGAGGAGTACCGTATGGAAGAGGTACGGGAAAACAGCGAAATCATATCCGAGTTCGTGTCTCGGACACTGATATGTGAGAAGACGGTTTAGGTCAAAGACACTAAAAGCCTGGACTTGGTATTCTGAGTTTCAAATGAGAGGGGGTGGTGAGAATGATGATCATTAATACAGGAGGCCGGTTAGTAAGTAAAGAGTCCGCAGTCTCAAGTGGAAAAATATTGCCCATCCCAGATCAATCAACGGTAGAAACGGGAAAAACTGATAAGTCTGAGTTTCTTGACTTACTAAATTATCTTGGCTTTCCTTCTTATCTCAATATCGAAGTTGAGTTAGATTTGGATGAATCCGTTGAGATGGATACTGAGCTGCATACTGAGCTGCATTCTATTCTACCCTCGAGTATTTTCGGCCTTGACCAGTACGAAGGCTTATCTGAGAGTACTAGTAAGATCGGTGGGGCTGATTATCGGAAAGATAAGCAGGAAACTATGTGGGATGTCCTTTCAAGCCTTAATCCGGCTGCCATTCTTTCTAGAGAGTATCGGTCGATAGAGTATGATCAGGCCCAAAGCGGGGAGATGCAGCCCAATCCAATCATGATAAGTACAGGGGAAAAGACATCCGAAATGTCTGGAATCCTACTGGAGCATCAGACGCAGTTGCAGGAGACAACCAAATCAGGTTTCACCGTTGAAATAGATCTAAACGAAGAAACGAATCTCAACGTCGAAGCAGGGGCGGATAAAGGTAGAAGCATCTTCACAGAACTAGTAACCGAGGTGATAGAGACTGAAACTCAGGTGGACGCTGAAGCGCTGTTTAGGGTTGAGAACCTTAGAGTAGGAGCCCTCAGGGAACAGCCAGATGCCAAAGACAGGACGTCAGGCCCAGTCTCTTCGGAGTTAGAAGCACGAAATCCCGTAAGAGTTCCTGAGGAGGAACAGTTTACAATAAGCTCAACTACTTCTACATCTGCAACAGTACCACAACCGATAGGGCTAGAAGGCCAGACTAAGAGCGAGTTTTTGACGGAGGACGGAGCCGACTATTCAACTGCTGATGTTATTAGCCAAGTTGAGCAGAAGTTCATTTCCGGTATCAACGATAAGGGCATAAACGAGTTTTCGTTTTCTCTAAAACCGGACGGGCTTGGCTCAATCAAAGTCAAGTTGCGTGAGAAGGAAGGTCTGATACAGCTTGAGCTAGTCGCCGAGAGAAATGAGACCGAACGGATTCTAAGCTCTGAGATAGAGCAGCTGAGACAGACTCTCAAAAATCACAATGTGGATTTGATAAAAGTAACTACCCTTGATAACTTGCAGGAACCCCAGCATCATGACGACGGATTCGGGGAGTCAGCAGGTTTTGCATCACAAGAACAGATGCAGTGGAATTCTAGAGATAGAAGAAACAGCATGGCTTACCGAACAGATATCCTTGACGGCAGTGAAGAAAGAGTAAACAAGCTTGGTCCTGACTACCGTACAAATCGAATCTACAGTTCAGGACATCTTGAAATCATTATCTAGTGAGGTGAAGATTTTGGATGCAATCAATAGTAAATATCTCTATACACCGGCATCTGACCCCAACACTATCAAGTACGCGGATAAGAACTCAAACTCCTCATTGAACTTTGAGGACTTCCTGAACATTATGGTTAGCCAGCTTCAAAATCAAGACTTTACCAACCCTGTCGACGATTCGCAGTATATGGTTCAGATGGCTCAGCTCTCAATGGTTCAGCAGATGCAGGGCATATCACAGGATACAAACCGGAGTTATGCCGCTTCACTTCTAGGAAAGGTGGCGACCGTGTCAAAGCAGCTGACCACAGGGGGTAACGCAGTGGAAACCGGCTACATAGACAGCATAACCTTCTCAAAAGATGAGGTCCAACTAATGATAAATGACCGACTTTACAAGCTGACAGATATCGTACAGATTTTTGATCCGGACTATACTGAGGCCGGACCGCTCCCCGAGAAGGAAACCGAACAGGAGTAGAGTGGCGGTAGACCACGCAAATCACGTGATTAGCTGTGGAGGAATCAAACGAGATTTTGGAGGTGAGACAATGGACGGGGTAAAATTCAATCCCAATAGCTATATTAGACCTGTAACTACAGGTGCCCCGCAACCAGTTTCAAGTCCAGCTGTGACACCCAAAGACGACCGTCCTTTCTCTGAAATACTCGCCGAAGAGATAAAGTCAAAAAGCAACGTTAGCTTTACGAAGCACGCGATACAGAGGGTAGCGACCCGAAACATTGACGTAAGCGAGGCGAGCATGGAGAGACTCAGTGAGGGCATCAAACTTGCAGCGGAAAAAGGACTGGGTGAGACCTTGATCCTGGTAGATAAAACTGCATTCATCGTTAATGCTGGAACGAACAGAGTAATAACAGCAGTAACTGGCACAGATCTTAAGGGAAACGTATTTACAAACATAGATGGAACCGTGATTATTTAGCCGGACCTTTACGGAAGCTAAATTACGTGCCGAACGATAGACGCATGTAAGCGGTTCACTAGAATAAGGAGTGAAACTGTAAATGGTCAGATCACTATACTCCGGCGTGTCCGGAATGAAGGTGCACCAGACAAAGATGGATGTTATCGGTAATAACATCGCAAACGTTAACACATATGGATTCAAATCCAGCCGTGCATCTTTCAGCGATTTATATTATCAGACATTAAGTAGCGCTGAGGGTTCAAGCCCAGCTGCTGGTGGTGTAAACTCCAGTCAAATCGGATATGGCGTTCAGTTCAGCGGCATCGACAAGATTATGGAGCGCGCGGCATTTACAACGACTGATCGAAACTTGGACGTGGCAATTGCCGGAGAAGGCTTTTTTCAGGTCCGTGACGGTGAAGGAAACACCTATTATACACGTGCAGGAATTCTGTACATAGACACGTCGGGATACCTCGTCGACGGAAACGGAAACTTCGTGCTAGGAGTTAACGGAAGCAATATCGGCGAGAGTGTTGGTAATGAACGCATTATTCTTTCGGTACCTGCTGTCCCATCATCTGTAGCTTCGGCGACCGAGCCCATTAACGGAGTAAGCTACACTTTAAGCTCATCAAACCGTACCTCCGAGGGTAATATAACCTTCAAATTTATTTCTGATGACAGCTTGCCAGGGGGACTTAAAGCTAAGGCAGAACTAAATGCCTCTGGAATTACAATAAGACTGAACTCAAACGAGAGGTTCTACAGTCTTAGTGAGCTCAACAACAGCATCAATAAAGCCATTATTGAAGCAAACGGAGGAGTACAGCATCCTGCAGGCACTTTTACACTTTCCTGTAGCCCCTCAGACATTTTCCCGACAGACGACATTGCCGGCGAAATAGTTTCTTCGAAGGGACTGCGATACTTCCCAGCGGATGCATTCGGTGGAGTGAAATTTGTAGATCTTGGCGAGTCGTTTTCCGGTCTGGCTCAGCTGTCGCTATCCGCAGAGTACAGTGACGAAGACGAGTCATGGACTATTATGGCCACAGACGGAGTGTCGATATATAGTGGCAAAGTACTGAAAAACACTGCTTCTGGTGCTGAGTTGAAACTGAAAAACATTGCATCGGGCGCTTTGGATAATGATTATATTAAGGTAACCGTCCCCTCAGCAGCCGAGATGACAGAAGCTAACAACTCGAGCGAGTTTAAGATTATTTCGGGAATCATGATCGATGATAAACCCGAGTTGTCGGGTGGATTGTCAGTTCACTCTGTAGGTGATAATTTCTCGGGAAACACCACTGTAAGCTTTAAAACCGATTTCAAGTCCGACTATGACGGTCTCGGTGCAAACGCCTACACAATCACTGCAACAGTAGGCACAAGAAAATTCGAGGGAGTTATAACAGATAGTCAGGTAGATTCCGGACTAGTTACATTAACAGCGGAAAACGGAGAAACAATCACACTGTCTCATACTGGTTACGGAGCTCTAGACGATTTTGCGCTCGGTAAAACCGATGTTGAACTAAAATCAGTAATCAATGGTACGCTTACTGCTGTTCCTTTTAGAGCTAATGCCAGTATAGGTCTTACTGGGGAAGAAATCACAAGTGCAAACTTTGCATATATCCCGGGTGATATTACTGGAATTGATGACGATGGAATCTTTGGAGGGATGAAGTTTGTAACGACCTCCACCACATTCAACGTACCAAATGATACGGCTGAAGCGGTATTCTCCGCAAAATACTCCATGGACGGGGAGGAAGAAGTCTGGGAGATTACGGCTACAATAGAGGGAGCAAAGTACACAGGATATGTTCGTGGCGATGCAAACTACAGCACTTTTCATCTGAGAAATGAAGACATAAACATGGACGACACTATTGAGATGACATATCCGGGCGCTGAGAGGCTCACCGAATACTTCCAGAGCATTTACGGTCTTGCACCAGCTGACGGAGACATAATGATCTCAAAAGATACTGAACCCGACCCAATCTATGCAACCAGCGCAAAAAAACCAAATAACCTCGGACTATCAAGTAAGGACTTGGCGCTTAGGGGTGGAGCAGAAGGCGGGCCTCAGTCGATATCCGACTTGACTAACATCGCTATCGGAGGCAACGGAGTTATAACCGCGACACATTCGGTGCATGGTCAGATTACGCTTGGACGAATTGTACTTGCAACATTCGATAACCCGCAAGGCCTTGATGAGGCAGGCTCCTCCTACTTTACTGAGAGCGCAAACTCAGGAAGAGCCAAACTAGCAATACCCGGAGAGTCGGGTACCGGTTCACTCGTGACCTCCACGCTCGAAATGTCAAACGTGGATCTATCCAAGGAGTTTACCGAGATGATCACCGTCCAGAGAGGTTTTCAGGCAAACTCAAGAATTATAACGGTTTCGGATTCTCTACTTGAGGAACTGATCAATCTGAAGAGATAGTTTTTCAGCCGGGCCTGCTGCAGGGAAGTTCTGAATGGTATCCGCAAGTTTCCTGCAGCATGGCTCTCCTGATGCCAAATGAAACCGGAAGGAATTGACATAATGATTATTCTGACAAAGCTTAACGGTATCCAGTTTGTACTCAACTGTGACATGATTGAGACGATATCGGAGAATCCGGATACAACGATTTTTTTAACAAACGGTAACATCCACCTTGTTAAGGAGTCAATGAAGGACATTATCGAATTGACCGTTGAGTATCGTCGTCGGATCTTCTCAGGCCTTCTAAGCGGAATAGGCGATAAGTGATGTGGGTTTAGTGGATAGGGGGTTTTAATATGGATCTAATGACAATACTGGGGTTTATTTTGGCAGTAGGACTTATGCTTTTCGGTATAACCTTCAATACCGACCTCGGTGAGATATTACCGGGTAATATCAAAAGCTTCATTGACTACGGCTCAATAGCAATCACCTTTGGAGGAACCTTTGCATCTCTGATGATATCCTACACTCCGAGGATGTTTGTACAGATTCCTTCGCATCTAAGAATTGCCCTGTTTCCGAGGAAGTACGATACGGTAAAGTACATAGAGAAAATCGTAGATTATGCAAAGGATGCAAGGATGAAGGGACTGCTCTCACTAGAAGAGAGGTTGAGCACAACTGATGATGAGTTCCTAAAGAGCAGTCTTCTGCTTGTTGTAGACTCAGTTGAGCCCGAGAAAGTAAAGCAGCTGTTGGAGTCAGAGCTTGATTATATGGAAGAGAGACATGAACAGGCAATTGGATTCTATGAAAAGGGTGCTCAATATGGCCCTGCATTTGGCATGATTGGTACACTTATCGGTCTTGTTCTCATGCTTAAGGACATGCAAGACGCCTCGGTGATCGGACCTGCAATGGCAGTTGCACTCATCACTACCTTCTATGGATCTGTACTTGCAAATGTAATATTTTCACCGATTGCAAATAAGCTAAGGCTTAGGCACGAAGAGGAGATGCTTTGTAAAATGCTGATCTGCGAAGGTGTGCTCGCCATTCAATCGGGTGAGAATCCAAAGTTCATAGATGAAAAGCTCACAATGCTTCTACCTGCTAAAGACAGGGAGAGAAAGAAAAAACTTGAAGCAAGGGCTCAGGTAGGTGCCGGGGAAACGGTTAATGCATAAAGACGATTAGTCATACAGAGCGATTCGAAGCGTTGTTGTCGATACATCCGCGCCTCAGTTGCGCCGGAGGGAGGTGTGCGAAAGTGAGAAGAAGAAAGAGGCAATCAAGCGGAGGGGGCGGCGACTCATGGATGAATACGTACGCCGACATGGTAACTCTGCTACTTACCTTCTTTGTTATGCTTTTTACGATGTCATCAATTGATGCGGACAAGTGGAGGGTCCTTGTAGAAGCGTTTGCTTCTGAGGATGTAGATTCCAGTCAGATCGTGCTTGTCCCATTTGAAGCAGATGATACATATATTGCCGATTCCGATGACGAGAGCAACGGCGGAGTACCCGATACTATTGAGGAACTCGATTTTAATATGCTCTATCTATATATGAAACAGTATGTTGAGTCCCAAGGGCTTGAGTCGTCGGTGACACTCGAAAAGGGTGAGAACAGTGTCTTCATAAGATTTCAGGATAGTGTGTTCTTTGAACCTGACAAAGCTGTGTTAAGAGAGGATGCCTTGCCTCTTCTGGAGTTTCTTGGTGCTTGTTTTCTGGCTGTAGAGGATGAAATTCTATCCATTAGGATAAATGGGCATACAGCAACTGTACCTGGGACACTTAAGAAACCGGGTTTTGACAGGACACTTTCGACCGAGCGCGCAAATAGTGTGCTGCTATATTTTGAGGAGGAGACGGGTTTTGATCCAAAACGTCTCGTAGCTATAGGGTACGGCAGAAACTATCCTATCGCAACAAATGACGATGAACAAGGACGCAGAAAAAACAGGCGCGTTGAAATCATGATCCTCAGTAATGACTTTGACCTATCCGAAGAGAGCGACCTCTTCTTATATATGAGCGGTCAGATTGACGTAGATTTGTTCGAGGACGATCAGAACAGTGAAGATATCTTGATCCCAAACAACAACGAATCAGAATATGAAGGCGAGCAAGTGTCCTCCAAACCAGATCTGAGTGCGAACGATGGACGCGATAAAACCGCTGACGGGAGGATCATCCATAGAGAAGTTTCACCGTATGAGGACAATACCTCCGGGGAAGGAGAATAGCGCAATGGCGGAGATTCTGACACAAAATCAAATTGATGCTCTGCTTAAGGGGCTTGACTCCGGCCAAGTGGAGATGAGCACGGACAGTAAGCCAAAAGTAAAGGAGTATGATTTCCGGTCTCCAATGAAATTCACGAAGGAACAGCTCAACGCATTGAGTAACCTACATGAAACATTGGGGAGACTTCTGTCATCTTACTTTCTAGGGCTATTGCGTATGTCCTGCGATATGGAGGTCATCTCCATTGAGGAGCAGAGGTACTACGAGTTCAATAATGCCCTTCCAGATATGTCCCTGATTGGAATGTTTCGGCTCGAACCTGTGGACAAAAATCTTGATGAAATAACAATGATGGTTGATGTATCTCCATCGATCGGCTTTCTAATAGTGGACAGGCTACTCGGTGGGCCGGGCACAGGATACAACATTGTCCGTGATTTCTCAGATATTGAAACAGATATCCTTCGATATGTTTTCCAAAGGATCGCATCAAACATAGAGGAAGTATGGCGTGAAAGTATTGATGTCGAAGCCACGCTGACAAGTATTGAATCAAACGCGCGGCTTGTTCAGGCGTATTCACCTGATGAGATCGTGGTAATCGTTTTGATGCGTGTAAAGATAAACGACCTTACAGGGAATATGAGTTTCTGCATCCCCGCTCAGAGTCTGGAAGAGATGACAACTCGAATGAATCCAAAGTTCTCAAAGACCTCCAAGAGAGTGGACGAAGAGAAGGAAAACGCGAGAAAACAGACTATTTTGAAGACAATAACCGACTCAGAGCTTGAGCTGAAGGTAACTCTTCATGAGACTGAGTTGTATGTACATGATATTATCCATCTGCAGAAAGACGACATTATTCCGTTGAATATAAGCACAGACAGCAAAGTATGTGTAAAGGTCGAAGAGTTGCCATGGTTTGAGGCGAGTATCGGCCGTACGAAGCTAAAAAAAGCGATTATGATCGACCGGATGATATAGAAAAGAGGTGTATATATGAAAGAAAATACCGGCACTCACGGGGATAACAGACTAAACGAGATGCAGATCGATGCAATTGGCGAGATCATGAATATTAGCATGGGTTCAGCGGCAACAGCTCTGTCTTCAATGCTCGATAAGCAGGTGTTGATTACAACCCCCGAAGTACGCATCGCTGATGTGGAGAGTCTTGACTACTCTTTTCTTGAGCCGGCAATGCTTGTAACCATAACATATGAAAAGGGAATTACCGGTTCTAACATGATGGTCTTTCGTCAGAGTGACATGCAGTGTATTTTGAACACTCTTATGGGAATCGATGAGCCCCCTGATGACAATTATGAGTTTGACGAGATGGGTATTAGTGCTGCAAGCGAAGTGATGAACCAAATGATGGGTGCATCTTCAACCGCCCTGTCAGAATTCCTGGGACGGAGAATATATATCTCAATCCCTACTGCTGTTTTGATGGACGAAGAGAACACTGTTGAAAAGGCAATAAACATGGAGTCTGGTAAAGAAGTTGTGGTCATACTGTTTGACTTGACCATTACAGACGTCATGGAAAGCCAGTTCATCTACATCATGGAGATTGACCTTGCAAAGATGCTCGTTAGCCAATTTATGAATGATGATGATGACGACGATGATGACGCAAATACCGTTGGGATAAACGGAGATGCGGATGTGTATCTGAGGGGAGAACAGAGCAGTAGATCCTCCTCACATGCAGGAGGGATACAGGATACTCAGCCGCCTTATCAACAGACACCTACTAATCCTCCAACCCCTCCATATGGATACGATTATCTGTCAGCACCGCCAGCAAATTGGTGGCCGATGTCGCCACAGCCGTTCGGCAGTCCACCATATGCGGCTCCTCCGGGGTATCAATATCCATACGGGTATGTACCGCCTAACATGCACCCTCATCAACAGTTTGATTATCCGAACGGACAGGGTGAAAGACAGCAGATGGCTGGATCTGCCGAGAGTTCAGTGCTAAAGAATAATGTCAACGTTCAAAACGTGCAGTTTCCCGAATTTGAGAACTCAAAGCCGATGTTCTCCGCACCACTAACAACCGGCAACATGGATCTTCTGATGAATGTGCCCCTAAGCGTGTCGATCGAGATAGGGCGCACTAAGAAAAAAATCCGAGATATCATGGAATTCAGCCAGGGGACTATCATTGAGCTGGAAAAGCAGGCAGGAGCACCGGTTGACATAATAGTTAACGGCCAGCTTATGGCAAGGGGAGATGTCGTGGTTATCGACGACAACTTCGCTGTCAGAGTTACAGAAATCGTTGGTACTAAAGAGTTAATTAGCTCTCTTGAAGAAGATAGTCGCGATGACGACAAATAACACTTTCATTGCTGAGGAGACAGAAGTATGCAACATAAGATTATGATAGTTGATGATGCAGCATTCATGCGCATGATGATCAACGATACCCTGACGAAAAACGGATACACAAACATTATTGAAGCGTCTGACGGTCAAATTGCCTATGAGCTATACCAGACTGAGCGACCGGACCTCGTCATTATGGACATCACGATGCCGAATATGGACGGAATCCGTTCTTTGCAGGCCATTAGGGAGTATGACAGAAGCGCCAAGGTAGTAATGTGCTCCGCAATGGGCCAGGAATCTATGGTCGTTGATGCAATACGTTATGGTGCTCTGGATTTTATAGTTAAACCATTCAAACCTGACAGGATCCTTCAGACAGTGAAAAAAATACTGGGGTAGATTGGACTCCGGGATTCACAATATCCCGGGGTATTGTCGGAGCGCAAAAAACGTGTCGGTTACTGGAGGATATAAATGCCTGATCAACTTAAAGATATAGGAACAATCCTGTTTGCGATTATTACGCTTGTAGGTGTACTAGTTCTCGCTTACCTTACTACTAGATGGCTGAGCAGCAGCTCGCTAGGCCGGCGCGGAAAGGGTATTATAGAGATCTTGGACAGACAGCCTGCAGCTCAGGACAAGAGCTTATTGGTGGTAAGAGTAGGCAAGAAGATCCTACTTGTCGGGGTTTCTTCTCAAAACATAACGAAGCTGACTGAGCTTGACGAAGACGATATTTCGGCAGCAAGCTCTCCTTCGGATCAGGACTTTGCCTCCGCTCTTAAATCTGCTCTGGGCAGGCGACTCGGAGGGAGAAATTGGGAACAGACCGATTCTCAAGATGGGAGTAATACCGGGAGGTACGAGGACAAATGACCAGAGCCAAAGCAGAATCTAGGAGCAAATCTTCTGGTTTGAGCCGAATACAAGGTAGCCGCATCAAGAAGTTTGCTGTCATTTTCCCTGTTGTCTTTCTGGTTACACTTTTGATTAGCTTGAATTTCTTGACGGTTGATGCCGGAGCAGCAGGGATATCCCTCGAAGTCATGCCAGAGGAGGGGGCTGAGGGGACCTTAGGGACAATCGAGGTTCTGTTCCTACTTGTAATTGTGTCGCTGATTCCCTCTATACTGCTCTCAATGACAAGCTTTGTGAGGATCGTGATCGTTCTATCTTTTGTAAGGAATGCCCTCGGGCTGCAGCAGACGCCACCAAACCAAGTATTGATCGGCATTTCCCTGTTCTTAACACTCTTTGTTATGACTCCTACTTTCAAAAGCATAAACGAGGCCGCATACGAACCTTATAAAACCGGAGAGATAACATTTGAAGAGGCAAAAGAGAATGCAGTGCAGCCTATGAAGGCCTTTATGCTTAGGCAGACTCAAAAAAAGGACTTGCAGCTCTTTATTGACATATCGGGCACAGAGTTACCCGAAGTCGCATCAAATGAAGAACTTGTACAGGTTCTAGGTCTGGACGTATTAGTACCATCCTTTCTAACTAGTGAGCTTAAGCGCGCCTTTACGATCGGTTTTCTGCTGTTTCTCCCGTTTCTAATAATCGACATTGTTGTATCGAGCACATTGATGTCTATGGGGATGGTAATGCTTCCGCCCACCACTATTTCACTCCCCTTCAAGATACTTCTGTTTGTACTTGTGGACGGCTGGAGCCTTCTCTTTGGAACGTTGGCTTCAGGATTTCGGTAGTTACTAGAAAAGCGGAGAGGAGGGTTTGCTGTGACCCAAGATCAGGTACTGACTATTATGAAGGAAGCGCTGCTTGTCGCACTTAAGCTTTCGCTGCCCCTTCTTATAGCGAGCATGATAATAGGTCTGATTATTGCGATATTTCAAGCCGCAACCCAAATACATGAGCAAACCCTGACCTTTGTTCCAAAGGTAATTGTGATTGGGCTGATCCTTCTTTTTCTTGGTTCATGGATGACGTCGGTCCTCATCGATTTTATGAGTTATCTGTTTGATATCATGAAGAATTTTGAGGGTGTCCTGTGAGTATTCTTTTTGGAGAGTTACTGACATTGCTGCTGGTATTTGTCAGGATGAGCGGAATAATGTTAACAAACCCGCTATTCACTAGGTCCAACATTCCGATGCAACTTCGGATGACTATAATTTTTGCACTGTCATTGTTACTGTCAACAGCTATGGACGGTGTCGCTATCAGTGAATTATCTAGTGTTGAATATGTTATGGCTGTGTTTCGCGAGATTTTGACGGGTATTACGATCGGAATGGTATTTCAGCTCTTTTATTACTTGCTCATCGGTGCTGGTGATATTATCGATTTTAATATCGGACTCTCTATGTCCAAGGTCTTTGATCCCGGCTCAAACATTCAGATGTCGGTTTCTGGTTCATTTCTGACAGCATTTTTCGTACTCTACATATTCGCATCTGACAGCCATCTTGAGCTGATCAGAGTATTCGCCTCCACGTATAAAATCGTACCGTTGGGGGCAGCGGAGCTTAAGCCGGAGTTATATTTATTCATAGTCGACCTGTTCACTGGCCTGTTCTCTCTGGTGCTCAGACTTGCGATACCCTTTATAGTTGCTCATATATCTCTGGAAGCTGCGCTGGGTATTCTCATGAAGATCGTGCCTCAAATCCATGTTTTTGTACTGAACATTCAGATGAAGCTGATACTTGGCCTGTGTCTTATGTTCCTGTTTGCGGCACCGATTGCAGGATTTGTAGATAACTGTATGTCGATTTTGTTCTCGAGTTACTCAAATGCTCTTAATGTGATTGCACCATCTGACCTATCATAAGCGACGTTTCTGTGACCTAAGGGGGGAGAGAATTGGCAGGTGAGAGAACTGAGAAGGCGACGCCTAAACGAAGACAGGATGAACGGAAAAAGGGCAATATCTTTCAGAGTCGTGAAATTGTCATTGTCGCCTCACTGTTAGTATCATTCTACAGCCTAAAGTTGCTCGGCCCTCACATACTAAAAACCCTTTTCAGTACCACAAGAGAGATATTTATACTGACAGGTGAGCTCGATATAATAACGTTTTCTGATGTTAGAAATATTTTCGTGGATATTATGGTGGTATTCGCTACTACGGTATTGCCACTCCTAATGCTGACCGGGTTGGTTGCTATTGTAGTGACTATGGCTCAAACAAGACTTCTTGTCAGGGTAAAGCCGCTTGGATTCAAGATGGGGAGACTCAGTCCCCTACAGGGCATAAAGAAAATGTTCTCCCTAAAATCGGTAATAGAGATACTAAAATCAATCCTAAAGATTGTCATTATCTCCTACATAATATACAAGACTCTGTTTGATGAAGTCCTGTTGTTACCAAGGCTTATGGACGTCCCGTTTGAAGGCGTGCTTTCACACACAGGAAAACTCATTATGTCTGTGGTTACTGCATCAGCTATAGCTTTTGTCGCAATAGCTGCATTGGATTACCTCTATCAATGGTGGGATTACGAAAGAAACATCAAGATGACAAAGCAGGAAATCAAAGAGGAGTACAAGGAGACAGAGGGGGACCCGCAGATCAAGAGTGCTATAAAGAGCCGTCAGCAGAGCTTGTCCCGGTCTCGCATGATGCAGAATGTTCCGCAGGCTGACGTGGTCATCCGAAATCCAACTCATTATGCGGTTGCAATCAAGTATGACCCCGATGCTGATAGTGCACCTCGTGTTGTTGCAAAGGGTGCAGGCTATCTCGCATTGAGAATAATTGAGGAAGCGGAAAAGCATGGTGTCATTGTTACAGAGAACAGAACTCTTGCACGCGGCCTGTACGAGGCAGTGGAGATAGAACAAGAGATTCCTTCGGAGTTTTATCACGCTGTGGCAGAGACTCTCGTATTTGTATATCGACTCAGAGAGGAAGCTAAGCTTTCGTAGCAGGGCTCTTCACAGATTTGTAGCCATTTCAGTCCGATGTTAATAAGAATCAATAGAAGGGAGTGACTTAGTTGAGGACTTCAAGAGGAATGCTGACAAGCTTTCTCAGCAATATTGTCTCAATATTCGTAATCGTCATCATACTGATGATTATTGTTCCATTGTCTACGGGTATGCTCGATTTTATGTACATACTCAACCTTGCGCTCTCCCTTACTATTCTGCTCGGTACCATGTACATAAAAGAGGCGCTGGAGTTCTCAGTATTTCCATCTCTCCTTCTTATTACAACGCTATTCCGGCTTGCACTTAATGTGGCCTCCACCAGGCTCATATTATTGGAAAACGGTGAAGCCGGTCAGGTTATAAAGACGTTCGGAAACTTCGTTATAGGAAGCAACCCTGTTATCGGTTTCCTGATATTCTTAATCATCGTGATTGCACAGTTTATTATCATTACAAAGGGCTCCGAGCGTGTTGCAGAAGTATCTGCGCGCTTTACCCTAGATGCGATGCCTGGAAAACAGATGGCTATTGATGCAGACCTAAACTCTGGTCTTATCAATGAGGATCAGGCGAGGGAGCGACGGTCCAAAATTCAGAGGGAGGCAGATTTCTTCGGATCGATGGACGGTGCAACAAAGTTTGTAAAGGGCGATGCGATCGTATCGATCTTAATTATGCTAATTAATCTCATCGGTGGTACTATTATCGGGTTTGTAAATAGTATAGGAACCTTTGGAGAGATAATGAACCTCTACCTCAGTGCAACTGTAGGTAACGGGCTTGTGTCACAAATGACGGCCCTCCTCGTTTCGGTGTCTACCGGTATGATGGTTACGCGGTCTGCATCTGAGTCGGACTTGAGCGCAGAGGTTTTCAACCAGTTTCTCTCTCAGCCAACTGCACTAATTACCGGTGGCGTGGCAATTGGAGCATTGATAATAATCCCTGGTTTCCCAGTGATACAACTCGCTGTCGTTTCAGCATCACTCATATCCATTGGAGTTGTTATGAGGAACAGGATGAAACTCTCCCTCGTTGCATCACCACCTGAGAAAACAGAGGTTAGTGAGATTACAAGTGAGGCTGAATACTACAGAGATGTTAATAACATATATACGCTCCTCTCGCTGGAGCAGATAGAATTGGAGTTTGGTTACAGCCTGCTCCCCTTAGTGGACGAGCAATCGGGTGGTAGTTTCATAGACAGGGTTGTAATGCTTAGAAAGCAGTTTACACAGGAAATGGGCTTCGTAATCCCTTCTGTAAAGCTGCGTGACTCAGGTAGACTGAACCCAAACCAATACTCGATAAAGCTAAAGGGTGAGTCGGTTGCAGAGGGTGACATTCTCGTGGACCACTACCTGGCCATAGCCTCTGATGATGTAACAGAAGAGATTGAAGGTATTGAAACAACCGAACCAGCATTTGGGATACCCGCAAAATGGTTCAGTGAGGATAAGCGCATTAAGGCAGAGCTTGCTGGCTACACACTTATCGACCCGACCTCTGTCATCATTACGCATCTATCGGAAGTAATTAAGAGACACATGCATGAGTTGTTGAGTCGTCAGGAAGTAAACACCTTGATCGAGAACCTTAAGAGTACAAATGAAACACTCGTAAATGACACAATTCCTTCGATCGTAAAGACTGCAGACCTCCAGAAGGTTTTGTCCAACCTCTTGCAAGAAGGAATCTCCATACGAGATATGGAGACGATTCTCGAGACAGTGGCCGACTACTTACCGACAGTTAAGGATACCGATCTCGTCACAGAATATGTAAGAGCCGCACTAAAGCGGTCAATTACACGGAAGTATTCCGAGGTGGGCAGAATCAAGGTGGTAACACTCGATGCGGATATTGAGAACAGCATAATGAGCTCTGTTAAGAAGATGGAGACTGGTTCCTACCTCGCAATGGATCCTGAGCAGATGCAGAGCATTGTGCAGGCCACAGTAAATGAGGTAAATAAGGTGCGCGAGCTGGTCGAACATCCAATAGTACTGACATCGCCCATCGTGCGGATTTATTTCAAGAGGCTTATCGACCAGTTCTATCCAAATATAACAGTACTATCGTTTAATGAGATAGATCAAAATGTTCAAATTCAATCACTTGGAAACATAGCAATTGGGATCTAAGAGGCGAAAGGGGTGATGCCTGATGTCAGATCGAGCAGTACTTGTTGATAGACAAGCTCATACTAATAACCAGACGGACGCTGCTGACTTAATGGATAGATATAGGGAGACAGGTGATATTGAGCTTAGAAATGAGCTTATACTTCGATATCAATACATTGCAAGGACTGTCGCCCAGCAAATGAGAGGAATTACCTCAGGGTATGCCGAGGTTGAGGACATTGTCAATCAGGGTGTGCTTACGCTTATTGATTGTGTTGAACGGTATGACCCTGAGAAGGAGGCCAAATTTGAGACCTATGCCTTCCTCCGTGTGCGCGGTGCAATAATCGACTTTGTGAGAAAACAGGACTGGCGGCCAAGAAGGGTCAGGAAGAACGCAAAGGACGTTGCAGCCGCTTATGACCGCCTTTCAAATGAGCTGATGCGTGAGCCCACAGACAAGGAGATTTCCAAGCATCTAGGCATTACCGAGAAAGAGCTGCAAAGACATTACGTCGAGCAGTCCAGAGCACTCGTCCTGTCATTTGAGAACCTTTTGGAGAACGCAGCACAGGCAGAGGTGCTACAATCTACTGGGGACGTAGAGGAACATCCCGAACAGAATCTGTTTAAGAAGGAGCTTGAGAGAGAGCTGGCAGATGCAATAGATTCTCTGACAGAAAGAGAGAGGCTAGTAGTGTCCCTCTACTACTATGAAAACCTCAAGCTCGCCGAAATCGCAGAGGTGTTAGGTGTCAGCGAATCTAGAGTATCTCAGATCCACGCAAAAGCAATTAATAAAATGACTACCATTATGGACAAGTACATGAAGGGGTGAATAAGATGTTTTCAGGGTATTACACTGCTGCATCAGGTATGCTGACACAACAGCGAACCATTAATGTGCTGGCAAATAATCTGCTGAATGCCGAGACTCCGGGGTTTCGTTCGGAACGCGTTGTAACAACGACATTTGAGCAGGCGATGGTTAAGAGGATTGAAAATGGGAACTCTGCAGTTATTGGCAGCAGCTCACCGGTAAGAACTATCGAGCAGCTGGTTTCTGACTTTGGGAGCGGAATACTCGAGATTACAGAAAAGCCTTGCGACATTGCAATAGATGGTGAGGGTTACTTCGTCATAGAGGGCACGGACGGGCTTTATCTGACCAGAAACGGCGGTTTCCAACTTGACAGTGAGGGATATCTTGAGCTTTCTGGGATCGGAAGAGTTCTGGGCGAGAGAGGTGTAGTCCATATTGGAAATGCACAGTTCACTGTGTTGCCGGACGGCGGTATATACGATGGAGAGGGCAATTTCATTAATAGAGTTACCATAGCCGCCCCACTTGACATGGCGGCCTTGCAGAGAACAGACAACGGCCTCTACACGGCCGCTGCGGGATTTGATCCGGGCGATGTGCCTCCTCCTGAGGACACTGTCCTAGTACAATATGCTATCGAAAAATCAAACGTAGATTTTAACAGGGAACTGTCCATTATCATGGAAGCCCAGCGAAGTTTCCAAGCATGCAGCACCATTCTTAAAGGTCTGGATGAAATCAATCAGAAGTCTGCCAATCAAATAGCGTCAATATGAGTGGTGGCTGAGCATAAATATAGAAGGGTTGAAAAGTGGCCCAGAAAGAGGTATTATGAATAAGATCTTTCATACCGGTGTTACCGGAATGCGTGCATACCAGAGTAAGATTGACTCCACAGCCAACAATCTGGCAAACATAAATACTGCTGGGTACAAGCCTAATGAGTTAAGGTTTGAGTCTTTACTCTATACAAGTATGGACATCAACACCGAAGATGTCATGGCTGGTAACGGTATAAAGACTTCATCTAGCTCTCTTCAGCTGACCCAGGGATCATTCATCTCTACTGATAACCCGTTGGATCTCGCAATCAAGGGTGAAGGTTTCTTTGCGGTGGAGAGATCGGGCATAAGGGAGTACACTAGGAATGGATCTTTCAGCGTTGAGCACGCAGGAAATCGCGCATATATAGTGACAAATGACGGCGGCAATTTGCTTGATCGAAGAGGCATGCCGCTCGCTTTAGGGTTTAGCGGAGAAACAGGGCAACCGGATTATTCTTCTCTTATCGACATGGTGGGAATATACACCTTCAGCAATCCATACCAGCTTGCACGGACAGCAAGTGGCAGGTTCAGTAGCAACGAGAAGTCAGGTCCTGCTGTACTGTCCGACTATCAGAGAATGGGACAAGATGAAGGCATACTTCAGGGGTTTCTTGAAGCATCATCGGTCTCACTTGGCACGGAGATGACAGAACTTCTTAAAGCACAACGTGCCTTCCAGATAAGCGCTCGTATTGTGCAGACAGCCGACGAGCTAGAGCAGACAGTGAATAATCTCCGCTAATCAGTAAGCAAAAAATCTGGAGGCAGGTAGGTATGGCTTTTAAGGGATACGATCAACTAAATGATATGCAACTGGATGTACTTCGGGAGTTGGGAAATATCGGCGCAGGTAATGCTGCAACATCGCTTTCTTCAATGCTTAATAGGCCTGTAAGTATTACCGTTCCAACAGTAAGGATACTCAATATAAAAGGTGTCACCACAGAACTCGGTGGTCCTGAAAATTTGATAATCGGCCTACTTCTGACACTTGAAGGCGATGTTACAGGCATGATAATGTTCCTAATGCAGCAAGATTTTGCAAAGATGATACTGCAAGGACTGCTTGGAACTGATATCGAGGATGTTACGAATTTAGATGCCATGGGGCATTCTGCTTTGCTTGAGATTTCCAACATAATGGCAGCATCATATGTTAACGCAATATCCCAGATGACAAACCTCCGAATAAATGTCTCGGTTCCGGATATTAGTGTTGATATGGCAGGTGCAATATTGAGTGTTCCGGCTATATATTTTGCCAATATCAGTGACGAGATAATATTTATTGAGGATCGGTTTGAAAGTAACAATGAGAGTGGAATAAGCCACGTTTTGTTGATTCCGGAGGTTGAATCACTGGAGAAAATACTTTCGAACCTCGGAATTGATTTATGAGTAAAAATATAGTTGTCGGAATATCAGAACTGGCAGTCGCCCAAGTGCCAGACATCCTTGTTACATATGCATTGGGCTCCTGTGTAGGAATATGCCTTTACGATAGAGTTGCCCGTGTCGGAGGTCTATCACATATCTTACTACCGTCCAGTAAAGCATCTGTCAGGAACATGGATAAGCTAAAGTTTGCTGATACAGCCATACCTGAGCTGGTTAGACAGATGGAGATGAGCGGGGCAGATCGGAACAGATTAGTTGCGAAAATCGCAGGCGGCGCCAAGATGTTTGCAGCTATTTCAACATCCTCAATTGTAAACATAGGTCAGCGCAATGTAGCTGCAACAAGAGAAGTGTTGGAGGAGCTCCGTATTCCGATAGTAGGAGAGGATGTAGGTGCGGATTACGGTCGGACAATGTATTTTTATACTGAAGACGGACGTGTACGCATTCATTCTGCGAGTCGCGGAGAATGGATTTGGTGAAATACATAGGATTTGTTGGTGAAGGAAAATGAACATCATTAAGAAACTTTTGTCTAAAGTCGAAGCACGGAAAACTACCGCGCGTTATTCGGAAACTGACGGCACATCGGATGCTGTAAGGCTTTCTGAAAGTACTCCTTCCGAGGAAGATAAAGGTGACCTTAGTGAGCTCATAAAGGAAGCTACTGATGCTGTGGTTACGGCCGAAGACGGACCACCAGGTACAGAAGTTGATATTGAATCAAAATCTGATATGTTAAAAAGTGAAGAAGAACCCATAGATGCCGAGGTCGAGCTGAAGGTCTCAGCCGACCACATGCATGTTACCATCCTGTTGCACGAGCCAAAATACGGTGGCGAGCACTTACAACTAGAGGACGTACTTAGTGCACTAGACTCTGAAGGGATCATCTACGGTATAGATAACGAGCTTATTGAAAACAAAGTAAAAAACAGAGAATATGGGAAGATGTTTGTCGGCGCGACCGGCCTTCCTGCAAAGGATGGCGTTGACGGCCGTGTCATTGAAGTTATGCCGAGGTTTAAGACCTTGTCTTTTACAGAAAATGAAAGAGGAGACGTTGACTTTAAGAATCTGAACCTTATAAATCAGGTTGAAAAGGGGACAGTAATCTGCGAGATCGTTCCCCCCGAGGACCCCGTTGACGGAATTGATGTTTACGGGAAGAAGATTGAAGGAAGACCCGGCAAAACAGCCACTGTTCCGACAGGCGAGAATACATCACTGACTGAAGACGGGAGACAGTTAATAGCTTCAAGAGAGGGCAACCTCGTATACTCAAGTGGTCGCTTTTCTGTCAGAGAGAGACTTGAAATTTCGGACAATGTTGACGCTTCCACCGGAAATATCGACTTTTCGGGTGATGTGATTATCAAAGGCTCCGTCCTTGAAGGTTATACTATACGTGCAGGTGGAAATGTTATCGTCTATGGTGTCGTTGAGGGTGCCCGGATATTCGCAGATGGAGATGTTCAATTAATGCAGGGTATCAACGGTATGGGTAAGGGTATTATTGAATCGAAGAAAAACATTCAGTGTCGATATCTTGAGTACTGCACAATAAAGGCGGACGGCTCCATTAAGGCAGAGTATATTCTGCACTCAAATGTATACAGCGGTTCAAGCATAACTGTGACCGGTTCAAGAAGCTCGATTATCGGAGGCATAACCTCTGCTTTTCAGACAATTGAGGTTAAGACGATCGGAAGTAAGACTAACACGTTAACAGAGATAATTATGGGCGCAACGAAAGAGATGATTGAAGAACGTAACAACCTGTCTGAAGAGATTAGAAAGCTTGAGAGGACTATCAATAACTTTGCGCTGGATCTTAGATTTATTGAGAGATGCGTAAAAGAAGGAACTGCCACAGAAAAGCACCGAGAAATTCTACTGAAGATTCAGCGTGAGTATCCAAAAATGAGGGACAGACTTGATGAGTGCAAAACACGATATGATGAACTTGAGGAGATCATATCAAATAGCACGAATAGCCGGCTCACATGCCAACATATATTCCCACCGACACGCATAAGGATTGGCAGTGAATCTATTGTGGTACAGGAGGAACGGTTCCGATGTGATGTATACTACAACGATGGCGAAATAAGCTTTGCATACAGATAAGTAACTTTGCATAGTAACACCCCCAAAAACAAGGTCGATTGTTTTGGGGGTGTTTAGTAGTTGGAACATATGGAGGAAGTTAGTCGTTACTTGACGAATACGGGATCATAAGCTGATTCCAAATCTCATTAACATGCTCAACACTTTCTATATACTTCTGTGACACAAGATTATATGGGATTCGTAGCATACAGGAGTAATTCGTTACTCCCTGCCAGTCGGCTTTTTCATAGTTTCGAACAAGACTGATCAGGGCACCGGACTTTCCCTTGCCGTGCAGCAGAGCATTCTTTATTTCGTCGGATACCGAGAGTTCCTCAAGAGTCACACTAAGCGGAGTCTGAAGCAGGACCCCAAGTGTAGAGAACATGCCCAACAGATAGGCCTCTGAGTTTGTGATAGGCGAATCCGGTATATATTCGTTTAGACCTGAGCAAAAGTTGGCGCGTAAGAATGAGATCCTTATGAGCTCGTTCGGTGTGTTGTTGTTCTGACGGAAGCTGAGGAGATAGATCCACTGCTTTAACTGGTTAAGACCGAGCACAATAAGCGCCTGCTTGACAGATTTGACCCTGTTTCGAAGGGCAAAATATGCCGAGTTAACAAGCTTGATAAGCGAAAATGTAAGAGTAACATCTCTCGAAATTATCTCGGTGATTTTATCGATGTCAGGGTCTTCCTTCGTGACTTCAATGACAAGCTGAAAGAAGTTGCTCTGTAGATGGTCTAGACGGTTTACCTGTGAGCTCTGTGTTTCGGCTATAAATGTGCCTTGCTTGAATCGGCACCCAAGTTCGTTCGCTTTTTTTAGTGCCTCAGGAGTATTGACATTATAAGCGATAACTTGCTTATTCAGATTGTACGCTATGTCGATAATATTTCTAACTGTCGCTTCATCTTTGATGTCTGCAAAATCGATCTTAAATATATTGGTAGCGTCTAAAATGGCAAAATATCTGGAATTGAACTCAAATCCTTTGACAGCGATAGGATAGCCCAGTCTGTGAAAGTGCATTATTGCCTTCTGTGCTAACGGATGAATGAGCGAGCTCTCTTCCACTTGAATTACTAGCTTGTCGACACTGAAAAAGCTAGGAATATCTTTTAGCAGCAGAGTTGGAGTAAAAGTAAAATATGCGGTTTTGCCATCGAGAAACTTCTCACTATCGAAGGAGGTAAGAAAGCTCTCAATTGCATTGGCGGCAACAGTATCGGTGCGGTTGAAAAGGCTTCCGTCGTCCTCTTTGTACAATATTTCGTAGCCAATAGCGTTATTATTCTCATCGAGGATAGCCTGTCTGACAATACCGGTATTCACTCGAGCACCTCCTGTAGATAATGACAATAATTACTAAAAATACTAAAAAATTATATCATATATCTTGGGTTCGGTCAACGACAACATATTCTACACATCTCTAGAAAACCACATATTACTCGAGACTTCCAACCTAATTTGAGCCTTACAACCTAGTTAAGCCTTACAACTTATTTAGCCTTACAACATAGTTATATTTAATAAGATATCTGGTTATATGCAATAAGATATAATGTGAAAATGCGATGCGAAAATATGCGGTCAGATGCGAAAATATGCGGTCAGACGCATACTCTGCAAAGAGGAAGACACATATTATGCGAAAAATGCGCAGAAATCGAAGTAATGTGTGAACGGTGAAGAGTAAATCGGCTCATTTATGCGGTATACGTTATAGAATATACTGTGTACGATATATCACCCAGAGAGAATCCACACACGACTCGAAATACTGCGCAGAAACCGTGATTTTTCGTGCAGAGGTACACATAGCTCAAGATTTTGCGCAAATTCTACGTCCTAGCTCCCTGTACCCAGTATGGCGGTCATCACTCCCCTCTCGTGGCCTATTTATTTCTCTTCATGTGTTTCATTTAATATTACAACTAATATTACAACTAATATTACAACTTAATTTCAACTTGCCATATGAAACCTGTTGGAGGTAAGAATCTCAAAATCATCGTGTACCTGGGAGAACAATGTCAATAAAGCGTTTGGCCGCGAGTGATACTGGTATGTTCCTTAGATAGATTAGACCAATTGCCCTGTCTGGAAGTGGGTCATCGAGTTTTACCTTGGATAGGACACCGTCATTGAGTTCTTTGGAAATAAACTCCTCGGTAATACAGGCGAACCCCAGGCCGATTTTGGCAAATTCGATCAATAGGTCAAGACTTCCCAGCTCAATAGCTGGTTGCAGCACAACATTTTTACTTTCCAGATATCTGTCAAGATGCCTACGTGTGTTGCTTGCCTTTTCCAACAGAAGGACTGGATATTTGGACAATGTTTCAATATCTTTGATTTTTGACGCCAGCTCGAGGTATTTAGAGCCCCCAACAAAACAGTCGCGGATTTCTCTGCAGGGTGTGATGACCATTTGAGGGTCTTCATCAACGGGAAGATTAATAAAACCAATATCCACATCGCCGCTCTTGAGCAGTTGGATAGTCTCACGTGTTGTTCTATTTGTGACATGGATTTCTAGATCCGGATATATATTGTGAAAGGCTTCGAGGTAGTGTAGAAGGTAATACTTGCATATGCTGTCACTTGCACCGATATTTATCTGCCCCCGTTCGAGATTTAGCATCTCGGTAAACCTAGATTCACCGCTCTTTATAAGCTCAAGGGCTTGTTCAACGTATGTGAGTATAAGCTCTCCTTCGCGTGTAAGCGTTATGCCCCGGGCGCTACGAATAAAGAGCTTTCCGCCAAGCTCCTTTTCGATCTGTTTGACCGCCTGCGTTACCGCAGGTTGAGAGATGAAGAGGTCGCGGGCAGCTTTGGACATGCTTCCGGCACGTGCAACAGCACTTACGATTCGATATAGTTCGAGATTAACAGCCATAAGACCACCTTATGAATAACATAACGAATAGCAAATTTACTTATTGGTCAATTTGGAGTATAATGTATACTGCAATTACAGTCAATAGAAAAGAACACTGACACTGGGAGGAGAACATGAGAGTGATTGGCACGCAGGCGATGGGCATCCGAACGCCTATTATAAAACAGGGTGATGACCTGGTAGATATTGTCGTCAGTTCTGTGCTTAAGGCAACAATAGAAGAAAATTTGACTCTTCGCGATAAAGACGTGGTAGGGGTTACAGAGGCAGTTGTTGCAAGGGCCCAAGGTAATTATGCCACTGTGGATCAGATTGCCGGGGCCACTAGAAGACTAGTTAATGGGGGCACGGTTGGTCTCGTTTTCCCGATAATGAGCCGCAACAGATTTTCGCTTTTACTGAAAGGGATAGCTAAAGGTGCTGATAATATTGTACTTCAGCTGAGCTATCCGTCCGATGAGGTGGGCAACCCCCTAATCAGTCTTGACGCCTTAGATGAAAAAGGTATAAACCCGTATACCGACAGCTTTACCGAGGAGCAATGGCGAGCTTTGTTCGGTTCAGTGCAGCACCCTTTTACTGGTATCGACTATATTGAGTACTACTCCGGACTTCATAATAACATCTCGATTGTCTTCTCAAATGACTGCAGACATATTCTACAGTATACAGACAAGGTTATTGCTTGTGACATACACTCACGGAAGCGAACCAAGAGAGTCCTGAATAAAGCAGGTGCCAGTCTGGTACTTGGACTTGATGATATTTTGGTTGAACCCTACGAAGGCAGCGGTTTTAATAAGCAGTATGGTCTTCTTGGATCAAACAAAGCTACCGATGACACTGTAAAGCTCTTCCCACGTGACTGCGATATATTTGTCAAACAGGTTGAAGAGCGCCTGAGAAGCGCTACAGGGAAGAAAATAGAGGTTATGGTATACGGAGATGGAGCTTTCAAAGACCCTGTAGGAGGCATATGGGAGCTTGCCGACCCAATCGTATCACCCGCTTATACAGAAGGACTGCAGGGGACACCTAATGAGCTGAAATTGAAGTACCTAGCTGACAATCAGTTTGCAAAGCTTGCAGGCAAAGCCCTGGAGAGCGCAGTTAAGCAGCAGATTCGGGAGAAGGGCGAGAGTTCGGTCGGTGAGGAGATCTCGGAAGGCACCACTCCACGCAGATTGACCGATTTACTTGGCAGTCTCTGTGACCTGGTAAGCGGCAGCGGGGATAAAGGAACACCAGTTGTTCTCATCCAGGGATATTTCGATAACTACGCAATGTGACTTTAGCTAATGTGACTTTAGTTAATGTTTTATAAACTACTTGGTAAATACATTTAATAAGGTGGCGTGAAAAATGGCAGTGTTCAGATGCTATACAGAGAAAAAGACAGGATTCGATATTGAGGCAGGAAAGCTGAACAGAGAACTCAATGAGATATTTGGCATCGATTTAGATCAGATAAGAGCTTTCAACCGATACGATATTGAAGGGGTTGATTCCGAAACCTTTGAGTCAGTTAAGCGATTGGTGCTATCTGAACATCAAACAGACATCTGTTATGATGAGCAGCTTCCAGAACTAAACTGTGAGCACTATCTGCTTGTTGTGGAATCACTCCCCGGACAGTTCGATCAGCGAGCCGATTCGTGTGCGCAGTGTATCCAACTGATGACAAAGGGTGAGCGCCCTGCAGTGAGGACAGCTAAAGTGTATGTTTTCATTGGATACCTTACTGAAGATGAAAAAAGTCAGATAGAGTCGCACCTTATAAACCCTGTTGAGTCAAGAAAAGCTGACCTTTCAAAGCCGGAAACACTTCAGATGGACTATGAGCTCCCTGAGAAGGTTGAGATCCTGGATGGGTTTACTGCCCTGGACCGGAATGCTCTTGAAGAATTTTTGGTAGAGTACGGTCTGGCTATGGATCTTCATGATCTGCTTTTCTTCCAGGAATACTTCATAACTGAGAAACGCGATCCTACACTTACTGAACTCCGCGTAATCGACACTTATTGGTCAGACCACTGCCGCCACACTACTTTCTCTACCCATCTTACAGAAGTCAAGATAGAGGATGAGAGGATAAACGAAGCGTTTTCCGCCTACCTGGATGCCCGTAAAGAGGTCTATGGCGATAACGCGGACAGCAGACCCATCACCCTAATGGATATTGCCACAATGGGCATGAAATTGATGAAAAGGAGAGGCCTGCTCCCTCTTCTTGATGAATCCGATGAGGTCAATGCCTGTAGTGTAAAGGTGACTGCCACTGTTGATGGTAAACCGGAAGAGTGGCTAATGATGTTCAAGAATGAAACTCACAACCACCCTACAGAGATTGAACCATTTGGCGGTGCCGGAACCTGCCTGGGAGGAGCTATACGCGATCCACTATCGGGTAGGTCATACGTCTACCAGGCAATGAGAATAACTGGAGCTGGAGACCCAACAGTTCCTGTGACTGAGACCCTTGAGGGGAAGCTCCCTCAGAGGAAGATAACAACGACAGCAGCTTTAGGCTACTCGGCATACGGCAATCAGATAGGTGTTCCAGCAGGTCTTGTCAGTGAAATCTATCATCCCGGTTATGTAGCAAAGCGGATGGAACTGGGTGCTGTTGTCGCAGCTGCACCTATAGAAAACGTTGTACGCATGAAACCGGTACAGGGCGATCTGATTGTGCTCCTGGGGGGCCGTACAGGACGTGACGGTTGTGGTGGAGCCACAGGGTCTTCAAAAGCACAAACAATTTCGGCTTTTGAGGAGTGTGCGGCTGAGGTTCAGAAAGGTAACCCGCCTGAAGAGAGGAATATTCTGCGCCTTTTTAGGGATCCCAAAGTTACCAGGCTCATCAAGAAGTGTAACGATTTCGGGGCGGGCGGCGTCTCTGTAGCTATAGGTGAGTTGGCGGATGGACTATTTATTGATCTTGACAGAGTGCCTACAAAATACGCAGGACTTGATGGAACCGAACTCGCCATATCCGAGTCGCAAGAGCGTATGGCTGTGGTTGTAGCTGAGACAGATGCAGAAAAACTAATCGAATATGCTCGAGTTGAGAATTTAGAGGCAACTGTTGTAGCCCATGTTATCGAAGAACCTCGCCTAAAGATGACCTGGAATGGTCAGATGATTGTAGATATAAGTAGGGAGTTTCTTAATTCAAACGGCGCAATTAAGAGTGCAGATGTCCATGTGAGTGCTAACCATAATGAACCCAAACAAGTAGGAGACTATAGCTCAGAAGCTGATAAGAATGCAAATCCAGAGCAAGAGACAGTTTTTGAAGCAGATATTGAGACTGATGCAGAAAAGACTGAACCAAATATTACGGAAAAACTTATGCTCACGCTTGTTTCAGACATAAATGTAGCTTCGCAACAGGGTCTTGTCGAGCACTTCGACTCGACGGTAGGTGCTTCAGCTGTGCTTGTTCCTATGGGAGGAAAGACGCAGAAAACACCCACACAGGTTATGGCATCACTGTTCCCTTCGGAAAGCTCCGGTTGCACTACATGCTCTGTAATGTCATACGGTTTCGATCCGTATCTCTCTGAGAAGAACCCGTTTATAGGGGGCGCAGTTGCTGTAGTACAGTCACTATCCAAGCTAGTTTCTGCAGGATGCTCTTATACAAATGCATACCTGAGTTTGCAGGAGTTTTTTGAGCGGCTGGGAGAAGATCCTAAACGGTGGGCAAAGCCATTTTCTGCACTTTTAGGTGCATTTGAGGCACAGGAAAGGCTCCAGATAGCATCGATCGGTGGAAAAGACTCAATGTCAGGAACGTTTATGGACATGGATGTACCGCCAACACTTGTATCATTTGCCATCGCACCGTGTGATGCAGAAAATGTCATATCACCTGAGTTTAAGACTGCCGGAAATCCGGTTTATCTGTTCAGGACGAATTCAAATGAGTTGTCGGCCATTGATTATGACAGTCTGAAATCCATGTGGACTTCCATCCATGATCTCATAACAAGCGGTAAGGTAGTCTCTGCGTGGACCGTCGGTGGCAAGGGAATAGCCGAGGGCATATTCAAGATGGCACTTGGAAACCGCATAGGCTTCAAATCTAAGTGGGAGCTACCACACGACTTTTTCTTTGAGGGCGACTTCACGTCCATTATCGTTGAGGCAGTTCAGCCTCTCGAAACGGGTGTATTAATCGGAAGAACGACCGCAGAACCGGTTATCGAACTTGCATCTCAGAAGGTTTCGTTGGATAGACTGGTCGCTGCATGGGAAGCACCTTTGGAGCAGGTCTTCCCGACAAAGGTGGAGGATGTTATTGAATCGGGACCGGAACCGGTGAGGGCTATCTCATATTCGGGAAGAAGCACCTTAGTGAGAGAAAATAGGGTTTCAAGTCCGCTTGCAATAATACCTGTGTTCCCCGGCACTAACTCTGAATATGACACAATAAGGGCAGTGGAAGATGCTGGCGGTAGGGCTGAAACAGTGATAATTCGCAACCTGAGTGCGAAGGATGTAAAAGAGTCGGCAGAATATCTTGCAAAGTGCATAGCCGATGCTCAAATGATAATCTTGCCCGGCGGAGCATCAGGAGGAAATGAACCGGACGGCTCTGCAAAGTATATTGCCACTTTCTTTAGAGACCCAGCTATTACTGAAGCAACACATAATCTTTTGTACAAACGTGATGGGTTGATGCTGGGGTTAGGTGACGGCTTTCAAGCACTGGTTAAGCTTGGGCTGCTACCATTCGGTGAAATAAGGGATATGGATGACGAATGCCCGTCCTTAACCTATAACACTATTGGACGTCACCAGTCAAAATACGTCATAATCCGTACCGTATCCGTCAAATCACCATGGCTATCTCTGTATAAAGTGGGAGACCTCTATAGTCTTCCGGTTTCCAACAGGGAAGGACGCTTCGTAGCATCGGAAACTGTTATCAACACTATGATAGAGAATGGTCAGGTTGCTTTCCAGTATGCGGATGCGCAAGGTAATCCTTCAATGGATATCGCATATAATCCCTTCGGCTCGTTCTATGCCATTGAAGGTATCATCAGTCCGGATGGACGCATTCTCGGCAGGATGGGACACCCTGAGCGCAGCGGTAAATATGTTGCAAAAAACATTCCGTATAACAAAAACCAGCCCCTGTTTAGGGCAGGAGTCAGATACTATAAATAGGCAGCTAGTAGCTAGATGTGGCCATATGAAAAAGCAGGGGATTGCCCCCTGCTTTTTCTGCGATCACCGCATCATTTCAATTACTTTGCGGATACTGGGTGGATTACCCTTATAAAGTGACATCATTGTATATATTTTGCCTGCGAGTAGCATGAACACAATAGAAATTGCTATCGTGATCGCTAGTGATACAAGTGCTGTAAGGACAGTTATTTCGCCCAGGATAACCCGACTAGGGGTGATGAGGAATGAAGTAAACGGGAAGTAGTTTAGCCACTCTTTAGAGGAGACAAGTCCGACACCGCCAACGTTCATTGCTATGACAAAGCTTAATATGAGTGTCATTGAAAAAAGAATATTCGTCGAGGACAGGTCCTCAGGTTTATTTGCCAGTGATCCTCCGATTGCGGAGAGCGAGCAGTAGAGGAGAAAGCCTGAAAGGGTTATCAATACTGCTATGATTACCGTAGGTAAACTGAAAATTCCAGAGAAAATGCTGAGACTGTCAAAGAGTTTTATGAGTCCCATGTCAGTATTGGGATTGATGGCCTTAACAATATGTGTACCGGCGGTAAAGCTTAATATGATGCTTATGATCCAAATTGCGAGTTGAAGCAGTCCTGCCAGTGCGATTGAAAAAACCTTACCCATAACCATTGCAGCGGGTTTTACACTTATGAGGAACGTATCCATAAGCTTGGATGTCTTCTCCATGATTACAGAGTTCGCCACCCCTTGACCGTAAAACAGGATCATAAAATAGAGAGTCATAATGTTTAAGTAGGGAAGGACAAATGATAGTATCTCTCTGGCCGGGTCGTAGTTAACTTCCTCTTCGTCAATGTGAGTGTCTATACCCGTAACTACTTCGGACATTACTGGAGTAGTAAGATTCATGATCTCACTTGTATCAAGACCTGACTTGTCGAATAGCACGTACTGGAAGCTAGAAAAGATAAACCGACGATATGCTTCAGCGTCATCCAAATCCAGCTCAGAACCATCGGGGAGTACCACAGTTGCTACATAGTTTTCGTCTTGCTTTGCTATGTACAGAACCAAGGTCTTGTCACCCGATTCATCGATAGCTTTCTCAAAGTCAGTACCGAAGTTTTTATAGATGAACTCTGAATAACCAGGAACACTGAGCATATTCAACAAGCTATAGTCCCCGGTAGGATTTGGACTTAGGTCAACTACATGTATTGTATCTGCTTTACAGAATAAAACAGGTCCCTCGTCTACTTCATCAGTCAACTCTATCACTGACATGATCAAAGCAGGCACGATAAGGCATATTAGAGCGAAAATAATGGTTAGGTTTCTGTAGCCTTTTTTCCTAATATGCTGTGTAAACGTAAATGAAAATATCCTACGTGTGTTTCTTAATGTTGATGTCATAATATCCCCCCTAACCATCGACTTTTTTGCGTCTAGAAAGTGAGACAAGCTCTATGAATTTGATGCGGTTGCCCTTGTATATGAAGAGCTCGCTGTACACCCGTGAGCAAAATAACGATAAGTATATTATGATGAGGGTTTGGAACGCCCATGAGAGAAGGAGAACACCGGAACTTATATCACCAAAGACATAACTAATTGGTGCGGTAAACATAGATATGATAGGAATAATCGCAAACAACACTGATGCGGGAGTGCTGTCGAAAAACGGGGCTAATGAGGAAAGGATGTAGCCTACAAGAATAATAAAGACCACAGATAGTTGAGCGCTTTCCATATCCTCCATGCTCGAGCAGGCTGAACCGGAAATTCCACCCATAATGGCAATCATGAGATACGCCAACAGAAGCGAAACAAGCAAGACAAAAGCGGATTCCGGGCCAAGGCTCATTGCAGAAGAGATACCAATATCATTTATCATACTACTGATACCTGATGTATCTAAGAACGAGCTGCTAATAAACCATGAAATGACGATAGAAGCAATGAGGACCATAAAAAACGCAAAGATATATAGCATTACCGCGATAATTTTTCCAGTAATGACCGCAAGAGGCTTTACGCTTACCATCAAGAGCTCAACAATGTTCGAACCCTTTTCTTCGATGATCGCGCGAATGATGTAGGCCGTGGAGAACAATCCGAGTATAAGGATTGCAATAGAGTAGACGTATTGGACTACAAATCTAAGCTCGGTATCCCTGCCGCCGTCCTTATCGAGGAAAGTCTTTTCGGTCATAGTATTTGTATAGTAGCCCATAAGTGCCTCGGCCATTTGCTCATCTGATACGTTATGGCTTTCGAGTCTTGACCTCTCAAACAAGTCTTGCATCAGATATGAAAGAGAAACTAGATCGGAGGGAGCAAACAGGGTCTCGGACAGAGCATAAACTTTAATGGCGTAAGTCTGTTGGGCAGAGTCGAAGTATATGTCTACAAAAGCTTCATCCCGGTTGATCCTTTGATCGTATTCTCCTGCACCAAAATCAGCAATATGGAACTCAACTCCATACCAAGGACTTTCAGACTCGAAGTTATGTGATATTGGGTATTCAGTTTGATTATTGATCCAGACACCCGAAATTGCGATATCGGAAGGAACAATAACCTCCGGAGAAGAATCTTTCATGATAATAGAAACTATAGGGATGCTTACAAGTGCAGCAACAATTAAGATTACAGAGAGAATTATGTTCGCCTTGTTTTTGAGAAGCCGCTGAAAGGTAAAGTGAATAACCTTGCCAGTACTACGCAGGTTCTCGCGATTAAGACTCATGGTTTTCACCTGCTTTTTCGACGAATATCTCGTGTAGAGAGGGCTCGCGTAGCAAGAAAGTTATAACTGTTACGCCATCCGAGATCAAGTCGGCAAGTAATCTGTTTGCCTGTTCTTCACCTGAAATCTTTAGATGATACTCATTCTCTTTCTTAGATAGAAGGTTCATCTCCGATCTCTGGATATATTCAGTTATATCCGATTCGGTTTTTAGGGTGAGATTTACTCGTCCATAGCTCTTCTTGATCTCATTGAGGTTACCCTGGAGCACGGCTTTTGAGCGGTCTAATATTGTGATGTCGGTGCAGAACTCCTCCACTGCCGCCATCTGATGGCTCGACATTATTATGTATTTTTCTTTGGCAATCTCCTCGCGGATAATCGACTTGAACAAGTCGACATTGACCGGATCCAATCCTCCAAAAGGCTCGTCGAGAACCAGTAATTCGGGCTCTGAAATCAGAGATATCATCAGTTGAATCTTCTGTTGGTTACCTTTTGAGAGTTGGTCAGCCCTCATATTCTTCACTTTGTTCCGACTAAAGCTTCTCCTTGCCCCAAGAATAGATCCTCTACTCGAATTGTCGCCCTGTAAAGTAGATAGCTTTGCGAAAGTCACACTACCCGGATAAAGGTATTCTTCTACTTCGAGGCGTTTGGCAAGTGTCATTATTCGGGACTTTGCTTCAGACTTTGATAGGCCCCTCAAGGTAGCAAAGTAGAGGAGCTGATCCATTAGTTCGTACTTTGGGTAGAGTCCACGTTCCTCCGACAGATAACCGACGTTACATGTCGCGGTACTAAGCGGTGAACCCTTCCACAGGATCTCACCCTGGTTTCTTGATAACATTCCAAGAATCATTCTAATTGTAGTTGTTTTACCAGCTCCGTTTGTACCCAGAAGAGCGTACACACCTGGTTGACGCATCTCAAAGCTGAGATTATCAACAACCACCTTGTCTCCGTACTTTTTTAGGAGGTTTTTTACCACTAGACCCATCCCAAAAGCTCCCTTCCAAAAGCAAATAAATCCTATAATTCAATATTAAAATTCGTAGTTCGATACCATTTAAGTATAAATGTCAATTACCAGTTGATCTAGATCTTAAAGAGAAGATCGCCGTATGTAGGAAACGGCCACAGGTTATCTTCTGTGATGTGTTCCAGCCTGTCAGCTGTTGAACGTAGCTCGTTCATAATTGGCAGAACGGTACCAAGCCAATACCTAGCCAGATTCTCATTACCCTCTACAGGAATATCCGATATGTTTTTCTCCAGCTTTCGGGATAAAACCTGTAGACCATTCAACAGAAGGCTGATCTCTCTTATAATACTTGACTCGGGTATAGGACCGATTTCGAGATTCTTTTTCTTCTCGATAACACTGAGGACAAGATCCTGATACTTTATCGCAGCAGGAACGATTTGGCGGTGTATCATCTCAAGCATTGTTTCCGCTTCTACGCGGGCTGCCTTAATATAGTTCTCATAAGCAATATCACTCCGCGAACGGAGCTCGGTGCAATCTAGTACCTGATGCTTCGTGAAAAGTGCGATGCTTTTTGGCTCTGTATAATATCTGATGGCATCAACTGCGGAGTCAAGTATCAACAGGCCACGCTTTATCGCTTCATCTCTCCATTGCGGCGAGTAGTTGTTGCCGTTAAAGATTATGCGTCTGTGTTCGATTATTGTATTTCGGAGAAGTTCGTTGAGGGCAAGGTCCGGGTCCTGTGACGCCTCCAAGAAATCTGCAAATTCGCTAAGTGACTCTGCAACTGCTGTGTTTAGTATTATGTTAGGATCAGCCATCGCAAGCGAGGAACCTGGCATTCGGAACTCAAACTTATTACCCGTAAAAGCGAAGGGCGATGTTCTGTTGCGGTCTGTGTTGTCGGTCTTTAACTTAGGAATCGAGGCGACACCGAGTGCAAGCCAGGAGGTATCAGAGGCTTCCACCGGGGCTCCCTCAGCAATAGAATCTAAAAGTGTGCTTAGCTGCTCGCCGAGGAATATTGAAATAACGGCGGGAGGGGCTTCATTCCCACCGAGCCTGAGATCGTTAGAATAAGTGGCGACGCTCATTCTCAAAAGTTCAGAATACTCATCAACTGCCTTGATTACTGCAAGCAGGAACAGGAGGAAACGGGTGTTTTCCTCCACGGTTTTACCCGGTTTAAGTAGGTTTATACCGTCGTCTGTTGAGACACTCCAGTTATTGTGCTTGCCAGAACCGTTTACACCGGCAAACGGTTTTTCATGCAGTAGACAGATGAGCCCGTGCTCTTCAGCGACCTGTTTGAGAATTTCCATTACTAGCTGATTATGGTCTGTTGCTATATTGCAGGTATCATATAGGCAGGCGAGTTCATGCTGAGCGGGTGCTGCCTCATTGTGCCTCGTTTTGGCACAGACGCCCAATTTCCATAGTTCTGTATCGACCTGTTGCATAAACTTTGCGATGCGGGGCTTAATATGACCATAATAGTGATAGTCCATCTCCTGGCCCTTCGGAGGTGGTGCTCCAAAGAGGGTACGCCCTGTGTAGAGGAGGTCGGGGCGTCTATTGTACAGCTCTCTGTCAACAATAAAGTACTCCTGCTCGATGCCCAGTGTGCTTATGACCTGTCGTGAGGTCTTATTCCCCAGCAGGCGAAGTACACGCATAGCCTGCTTATTTAGGGCGCTCATGGAGCGCAGGAGCGGGGTCTTCTTATCCAGCGCAACGCCCGAATAAGAGCAGAAAGCAGTAGGAATATAGAGGGTTTTATTGAGGACAAAGGCACTCGATGTCGGATCCCATGCGGTGTAGCCGCGTGCTTCGAATGTAGCGCGGAGCCCGCCCGAAGGAAAGGAGGAGGCGTCCGACTCCCCTCTGATAAGCTCCTTGCCCGAAAACTCAAGGATGGCCTTTCCGCCCTGAATAGGAGAAATAAAACTGTTGTGTTTCTCAGCTGTAACACCTGTCATAGGCTGGAACCAATGGCAGTAGTGTGTTGCACCTTTTTCCACCGCCCACTCCTTCATGCAAGCGGCAACTGTCATTGCGGTCGAGTACTCAAGCTCATCGCCGTTTTGTATTGTCTGCATGAGGTCAGTAAAGGTCTCCTTGGGCAGCCTTTCCCTCATTATACTCTCGCTAAACACATTTGAAGCAAATATTTCTGTAAGCTTAGCCATACTTGAACCCCATTTCTCGGAAACAATTCCAGAATACTTCATTATCACAGAATAGTATCATTATTTAGTAATGTGGTCAACTGTCTTTTTAACAGGGTAAAGCATCAGTAGGGTTGACGTCTTGCATGATGATACCATACAACATGATAGCATAACAAGATAGCGTAAAAACATGATAACGTAATAAAACATTATAGTACACAAAATAATGTAATATGGCAGGTTTGGTTAGAATAATCACAAACACCAACAAAATTGCTTCTGAGAACTTGAAAATAAGCAGAAACTGATATATAATCTCTAAGGTGACCATTGTGCTCCCATAACGCGGCGGTTCGTTTTTCAGTAGAGTTCGCCATGAAAATGGGAAGAGCGTCATTTCAAATAATTACAGGAGGAACTCTAATGGCGACGACTCAAAATATCAGAAATATCTGCCTGCTGGGGCACGGAGGAGACGGTAAAACCAGTCTTGCAGAGAGCATCTTATACTTTACCAAGGGAACTGATAGACTGGGTAAGGTACCGGATGGTACTACTGTATCCGACTACGACCCCGAAGAAATTCGCCGTCAAATCTCGATTTCGGCTTCTCCACTGCCCGTGCATCACGGACAGGTTAAAATCAATTTGCTCGACACACCCGGTTACTTCGATTTCGTCGGAGAGGTTTTGCAGTGCCTTCGTGTAGCTGATTGCGGACTTGTTGTGCTCACAGCCAAGAATGGAATCAGTGTCGGCACTGAAAAAGCGGTGAAAATGCTTGATGAACACAAGCTCCCGAAAATGTTCTATATCTCTAAAATAGATGAAGAGAATGCTGATTTTAACAAGACTTTCCAATCCCTTCAGGAGCAATTTGGTATGGCAGTTTCTCCAATCACCATACCATTAGTCGAAGACGGCAATGTTACAGGCGTAATCGACATTGTGGCAAACAAAGCTTACCGAATCAACGGTACAAAAGATGAAGAAGCGCCCATTCCAGACGCTTTTGCAGGTACTGTGGAAGAACTGCGCACTGTTCTCGTTGAGAATGTCGCAGAGACGTCCGAAGAACTGATGGAGAAGTACTTCGAAGGTGAAGAGTTTACATTTGAAGAGTTCTCAGAGGGAATTCGCGCCGGTGTTGCGAACGGCTCAATATGTCCTGTTTTCTGCGGAAGTGCAATTACAGGCGCCGGCACCCATTCACTTATTGATGGTATTTCGCACTATGCACCGGCACCGCAGGGTGATCCTGACGCAGAGCCAACTGCAATAGTATTTAAGACAAACTCTGACCAATATGGTAAGTTCTCCTTCTTTAGAGTAATGTCTGGCACCATAAAGACCGACGATACTCTCGAGAATCCGCGTACAAGGAATAAGGAGCGGCTTGCACATATCTATTCAATCAAGGGCAAAAAGAACACCGAGGTATTTGAGGTCTGTTGCGGTGACATTGCAGCAGCATCAAAACTGAACGACACAAGGACCGGAGACACACTTAGAGCGATCGGTTCAGATGTTGAACTAGAGGGCATCGAGTTCCCAGAGCCAAACTACTCATTGGCCATTATGCCCGTCACCAAGGGTGGAGAGGAAAAAATCGCATCCGGTCTTACAAAACTTGCTGAAGAGGATCCTTCTTTTGTAGTGGATCAGAATGTAGAGACAAAACAGATGGTTATCTCGGGAATCGGTGATATCCAGATCGACGTACTGCGTTCCAAGCTTAAGAGCAGGTTCGGTGCTGATACAACAGTAAGCACACCTGTTGTTGCTTATCGTGAAAAGATAAAGAAGAAGGTTAAGGTTGAAGGTAAACACAAGAAGCAGTCGGGCGGACACGGACAGTACGGCCATGTATGGATCGAGTTTGAACCGGCTCCCGGCGCTGACGACCTTGTGTTTGAAGAGAAGATCTTTGGCGGAAGCGTTCCAAAGAACTTCCATCCGGCCGTTGAAAAGGGTCTCCGTGAGAGCATGCAACAGGGCGTACTTGCAGGATACCCCGTTGTTGAACTCAAAGCAACACTAGTTGACGGTTCCTATCACGATGTCGACTCTTCGGAGATGGCCTTTAAGACAGCTGCCTCGCTTGCCTTTAAGGCAGGACTGGCACAAGCAAATCCAGTTCTGATGGAGCCCATTGGAAACCTCAAGGTAACCATTCCAGACAGTTACATGGGCGACGTAATAGGCGATCTAAACAAGAGGCGTGGCAGAATTCTTGGAATGACCCCTGTTGACGGCGAACAGGTCGTTGAAGCTGAAGTGCCAATGGCAGAGATGCCTACCTATGCAATAGATCTAAGGTCTATGACGCAGGGACGCGGTTCCTTCACACTCAGGTTTGAGCGCTACGAGGAAGCGCCCGCAAACGTCCAAGAGAAGGTAGTTGCGGAGAGACAGCAAGCAGAATAAAGAAATATTCTGTTTGTAAATAAGTGTAATTAAGATCGTCCTTTCGTCAAAATAGGGTAAAAGTCCCTTTTAACTCACATTTAATATAATTAACAATTGATTAACATTATCGGTCAGGTTGTACAAATTACGAATTTTACATTTGGTGATTAAGTTAATATACTCTGTGGTAGGGGTATGGTATAGTAAGGATACAATTTTGGCATTGATTTGGAGGTATTTAACATGTCCAGTGTAACACTGAAAGGTGTATACAAAAAATATGCAGGTGGCGTAGTAGCCGTTTCGGATTTTAACCTCGATGTTGAAGATAAAGAGTTTATAATCCTGGTTGGTCCTTCAGGATGCGGAAAAACAACAACCCTGCGTATGATTGCCGGTCTTGAGGAGATCACCGACGGTGAGCTCTACATAGACGGAAAGCTCTGTAATGATGTTCCGCCTAAGGAGAGGGACATCGCAATGGTTTTCCAGAACTACGCGCTCTATCCCCATATGACTGTTTTCGATAATATGGCATTCGGATTGAAGTTGCGTCGTATTCCAAAAGATGAGATTAAGCGCCGCGTCGATGAAGCTGCACGTATTCTTGAAATCGAGCACCTTCTAGACCGTAAGCCTGCAGCACTTTCCGGAGGACAGCGCCAGCGTGTTGCACTTGGTCGTGCCATAGTCCGTAATCCTAAAGTCTTCCTGCTTGACGAGCCGCTTTCAAACCTCGACGCAAAACTACGTGCACAGATGCGTACAGAGCTTACAAAGCTGCACATTAGGTTGAACACTACATTTATCTACGTAACTCACGACCAGACAGAGGCTATGACAATGGGAACCCGTATCGTTGTCATGAAGGACGGCTTTATTCAGCAGGTTGCAACACCACAGAGCCTATATGAAGAGCCGATAAACCTCTTCGTTGCTACCTTTATCGGTTCGCCACAGATGAACACGATAAACGTCACACTTGTTGACGAGGGTGGAGTCACTTACGCAGAGTTTGGCGATGCCCGCATTGCTCTCCCAGAGAGTAAGGGTCGTAAGCCCGAAGTACTCGCATATGCTGGCCAAGAGGTTATTATGGGTATTCGTCCCGAGAACATTCATGACGAAGAAATGTTCCTAAACATGCACCCAGATTCTCTGGTAACCACCGATGTAGATGTCGTTGAGCAGATGGGTAATGAGAACTTCCTATACCTCGTATGCAACGGCAAGCAGATGACAGCACGTGTGTCGAATCGCTCAACCGCCAAAAACGGCGACACCATCAAGGTAGCATTTGACACCTCCAAGATCCATCTCTTTGATAAGGACAGCGAAAAGACAATAACCAACTAATTTACTCAGATTATTCGGTTACTTATCATATTCAAACTAGCCCCGGTAGAGCCTATTTTATGCTCTACCGGGGTTTACAATGTTGAATTTGTGTATTTTTTATGGATGACTGTAAAAAACAGCCTGAGTTCGCTGTTTATTGGCACATTATATATTAATTTATGCGGAAATTTTACATTATGTAAAGTTTCACTTGAAAATATATCGAAAACAGGGTAATATAATAGGAGCAACAAATATGCTACTTCTCGTAGAAGATTACATTATAGTTCATTTCACTTTGACAAGAAAGAGGGTCCAATAATGTCGAGTAGAATATTTCAGGGAATGATCCTACAGCTAAAAGAAGCAACAAACCGGACACTCGGTGTTTTAGATAATGCCGGTACAGTAATCGCATGCAGTGATCTCAGTATGATTGGTAACAAGAGAGAGACGGCGGTTACAGAGCTTAACAATCAAAATGAAGCTATGGTATGTATCGAAGGCTACACATACAAGATTCTGTCCACCTTCGGAAATCACTTTGACTATGCTATTTTCGTCCATGGCGAGGACGATACCGCTGAGTGCCTAGCAATTATGGCAGCAGTGGCACTTAACAGTGCAAAACAGTCGCATGATGAGAAGCATGATAAGACAACCTTCATTAAGAATATTATCCTTGACAATATTCTTTCAGGTGACATCTATATACGTGCTCGTGAACTGCACTTTCAGACCAATGTTCCATATGCTGTGCTCCTGATTAGACAGGAGAGCAAGACGGATCTCGCTGTCATAGACATCGTTCAGAATATGTTCCCGGACCGTCAGAGTGACTTTGTAATAAACGTCAGCGAGACGGATATTGCTCTGGTCAAGCAGGTTCGTAAGAATACAACTACTAAAGAACTAGTCGACCTGGCTCTTTCTGTCGAGGAAACAATAAATGCCGAACTGTACATAAAAACAGTTATCGGCATCGGCACCATTGCCCTACACCTACGTGATTTGGCCGGATCCTTTAAAGCAGCTCAAACCGCAATAGATGTAGGAAAGGTGTTTGACACAGAGAAAAACATCGTCGCATATGACAATCTCGGTATTGCAAGGTTGATTTACCAGCTGCCAACTACACTATGTGAGATGTTCCTTTCTGAAGTATTCAAAAAGAACACGATCGACAGCCTTGACTCAGAGACAATCTTTACAATTAATAAATTCTTTGAAAACAACCTGAATGTCTCAGAGACTTCCAGGAAGCTCTTCGTTCACAGAAACACCCTTGTTTATCGGCTTGAGAAAATTAAGAAGCTGACCGGGCTGGATTTGCGTGAGTTCGATCACGCTATTATCTTCAAGATTGCGCTGATGGTACGCAAATATCTCGCCAGCAAGGAGACAAAATACTGATGGTTCGATTCTCCGGCGTACATTTAACATACGGAAACGGGACCAAAGCCATAAAAGGGATAGATTTTCGTGTAGACGACGGAGAGTTTATCTTCCTTATAGGACCTTCTGGTTCAGGTAAATCAACAATTGTTAAGTTGATCACAGGAGAGCTAAGGCCCACCCATGGCAGGGTAATCGTTAACGGATTCAATGTCGGCTCTTTGAGGCAGTCTGTCATTCCAAAGCTGCGCCGAACAGTTGGTGTTATATTCCAGGACTTCAGGCTTATTGAGAAGAAGACCGTATATGAGAACGTCGAGTTTGCCATGAGGGTCATCGGCGCCGATAGAAGAAACATCAAGGAGAGAGTCCCGGTTATTCTTGATTTGGTGGGACTTTCACACAAGAAGAACCGTTTCCCGCACGAGCTTTCAGGTGGAGAGCAGCAGCGGGTAGCAATCGCGCGTGCTCTTATAAACAATCCGAGGACTATTATCGCAGACGAACCTACGGGAAACCTGGACCCTGTCCGTTCAAAAGAGATTATTTACCTGCTCGAGAAGATAAACAGTCTTGGTACCACCGTAATAACTGTTACTCACGAACGTGATATAGTAAACAGCCTGTCAAAGCGCGTAATAGCTATCGATGGGGGAAGAATAATCAGTGACCAGATTGGTGGGTATTTCGCATTATGAAAGGTTATGATTTTCTCTACTTTTTTCGTGAGGGTGTAAAAAGCATTTTCAGCCACGGATTCATGAGCTTTGCGGCTGTCAGCGTGATACTGGCTTGCCTTCTGATAATTGGAAGCTTTACACTCCTATCTATGAATATTGACATGATCGTATCCGAGGCCGAGTCTTCGACTGAGATAATCGCCTTTGTGGATGAAAAACTGTCCCTATCTGAGGCGAGAAGCATCGGATCAAGAATAAACAGGATCGAAAATGTCGCAAACTCGATTTTTGTCACCAGGGACCAGGCATTTGAAGAATACACAGAGGAGTTGGGCGAAGATAGCTACCTCCTTGAAGGGCTTGAGGACGAGCCAATTCTCAGGCATAGATACCGTATCTTTATAGAGGACGTCTCACTTACAGAGGAGACTTCGAACAAAATATATAGTATTCCGGGCATTGCCCGAGTCAACCCAAGTCTTGAAATATCACAAGCAATAGTAAACTTCAAAAATATCCTAAGCGCTGTTACATATATACTAGCCGCAATACTCGTAGGTGTATCAGTTTTCATAATATCAAACACAGTAAAACTGACAACCTTCGACAGACGCGATGAAATAGCTATCATGAAAATGGTTGGGGCGACAAACGCGTTTATTCGCTGGCCATTTGTGTTTGAAGGTTTTATACTTGGCACTCTCGGTGGTTCTCTCGCCTTCGGTGCACAGTGGCTTATTTACAACTATACTGTTGATAAGATCTCGGTTGGTCAGACGCTGATTAACCTAGTCGATTTTCAGACAATTGCAGTCCCAATGCTTGTACTATTTATCATTGCAGGGTTTATTGTTGGAATTGGCGGAAGTGTGCTAACGATACGAAAATTCATGAAAGTATAGAAAAGGTCCATCTTTTTATAGATTTTCAAATCTTTCTGCATCCGGAGGTACAACATGCCCGAATCGAAAGTGAAAAAAATAGCGGGAATAATCGCTATCATACTGGCGGCACTCATAATACTGCCAATTGTAATGTCTATTCTCAGCGGAAGCGCATACGCCGCAATAAGTGAAGCGGAGCTAAAGAAACTAAAAGAACAGTCTTCAGCCCTTTCAAAAGAGAGTAAGAAGATTGCCGAAGAACTCAAGAAAGTTCGCTCTACAAAAGCATCCGCTATCAAGGAAAAGAGCATTATAGATAACCAGATCTCAATTCTCGAACAGGAAATCGAGACATCCAACCTCATAATACAGAATCTCAGTGAGCAGATTGCTGCAAAGGAGTTGGAGATTGCCGAAGCTGAGAAACAAGAGGCATATGAGTATGAAATGTTTAAGAAGCGGCTCCGCGCAATGGAAGAGAACCGTTCCGCTTCATACATAGGAGTACTGCTTAAGTGTGAAACTTTTTCAGATTTGCTTTGCAGAAGTGAGATGATCGGTGAGATTATCCTATTTGACCGCGAGCTGATGGATAGCTTAAAGCGAGTGAGGGAGAACATTGAGCTCGCTAAAGCGGAGTTAGAGGCTAGCAGGGCAGATCAGAACAGCACCCGTGAAAGCCTGATTGCCCAGGCCGAAAACCTTGAGATTAAGTATGCTGAGCAAAATAGCATAATAAAGACCCTCGAGCAGGACGAGGATGCGTTTGAAACCGAGTACGAGGAAGCTCTCAAGGAGATGGAGCGCGTTAACAAGGAAGTTGCCAAGATGGCAGCCGAGCTTGCTAAGCGTTCAAAGTACGTCGGAGGAAAATACCTCTGGCCGACACCCGGGTACTATACAATAACCTCAAAGTACGGAAACAGATATCACCCAATATTGAAAAAGAACAGCTTTCATAGCGGAATCGATATTGGAGCACCCAGCGGGACGGATATACTAGCTTCAAATAGCGGTGAGGTAATAGTAGCCGGATGGAATAATGCCTATGGTAACTATGTTGTAATAAACCACGGCGGCGGACAGACTACGCTGTATGCTCACATGTCAAAGATACTTGTCAAGAAGGGACAAAATGTCAAGCGTGGAGATAAAATCGGTCGTGTCGGCTCCACTGGTTGGTCCACTGGCCCGCATCTACATTTTGAAATAAGCATTGACGGAAAGACTAAGAATCCAAAGGATTATTTCCCCGATTAAGTTTGTGTACGGTGCAGTAACTTCTGGGAGAACACTTCCATTATTTATCTAACAACACTCTATTGTATTTTTAGTATAAAGTGATTATAATTATTAATCGTCGATATTAGTTCGGTAAGTTTGCGCTGTATGATACTGATATTACATTAAGCTTGCCCAAGCTCCACCGCTCGCGTGAAGCTGGGCAAGTTTTGGTTGATAAGGCTTGCCTAATAGTTGAAAGGATTGTAACAGCTGATGAAAAAAAAGTTTAATGTTGCGACAATAATAGGACTTATGTTATTGGTTGCAGTTATCACCTTCACCATAACTTATCTTACTGTTGAAAGACAGTTCCAGGAGCAATTGGCCATTGAAAAGTCGCGGGACGATGTTTTCAACAAACTGGGTAAAATTGTAGATATCATTGACGAGATGTACATTGGTGAGTACGATCCTGATGACCTCATTGATGGAGCTGCGTATGGCCTGGTCGCAGCAACTGGCGATAGATGGTCATACTACATGAACGAAGAGGACTACGCAAGCTACAAAGATAGTATTATGAACCAATATGTCGGTATCGGCGTTACTGTCACATTCGATGAAGACAATCAGGCCCTTGTGATTGCGAAGGTACACACCGGCTCGCCAGCCGAGGCTGCAGGCCTAAAGGTAAGGGATATGATTGTCGGAGTTGACGGTCAAAAGGTATCAGATTTAGGATATGACGGTACTGTAAGTAAGGTCCGTGGTGAGGAGAACACACCGGTTGTTCTTGAGATAATGAGGGGCACTACAGCTATGACACGCGAGATTGTAAGAAAAAGCTATCTCTACAATCCGGTAAGCTCAAAAATTATCTCAGATAATATCGGATATATAAAAATCGACAATTTTGACAGCCGTGTTGATGTAAGCTTTGAAGATGCACTCGGGAAACTGTTGGACGCAAATGTTGACGGGTTGATATTCGATGTCAGAGGAAATCCCGGAGGCTTGAAGAACGCAATGGTCAACATGCTCGATTTGCTATGCCCTGAAGGCGTGCTCTTCACTATGCGCGACAAGAACGGTGTTGAGTCTATTGACTACTCCGCTCCCGGCCAGGTAGATCTACCTATGGTTGTTATAATCGATGAAAACTCATATAGTGCGGCAGAATTTTTTGCAGCAGCACTACGTGAGTATGACAAAGCAGAGATAGTCGGTACGAGCACTTTTGGTAAGGGATATTCTCAGATAACGCTTGAACTAGGTGACGGTTCAGCCATAAACTTATCAACAAACGAGTACTTCACCCCCAATGGTGAGAGCCTCATAGGGGTCGGAGTCACTCCCGACCACTACGTGGAGCTCGGGTTTGACGGTAGTTTCTTATTGCTGGACGAGAAGGATGACCCGCAACTGCAGAAAGCTATCGAAGTGGTGGCTCTAAACATAGCCCTGGCAAAGGAGTAGGACCTGTCACACCTTATGGCGTAGGGACTGTCACGCCTGTTTGAGAGACTATAACCGTCATTAACCAGGTCAAAACCGAATATACTTCACTGGGTCATATGCGCACATACACAGTGACATACACAGTGGGGTGAGAGTGGTTGTTTGCATTGGTTAGAACCCGGGAATGTCCTGCAGAAAGTCCTCTTAAGCGGCTGGCACGTCGTTTATCTGCAGCAGACGGACTACACTTTGAACTAAGCAGTTCCTTTGGTGTAAGAGTGCTCGAATGTACGATCGATATTCTTCAAAATGAGAGCAAAAGAAGGAGCCATGCAAGGGCTGACAGAGCGTTTAACTTCTTAGCTGAAAATAAGATAATATGTGTAGTGCCTTCAGAAAACTTTGAATTTTCTGAATTAATACAACAGTATAAACTCTATATTCCCGACTTGAAAAAGCTATGGTCAAAGACAGCTGGTATGATAGCTTCCTATATTATGGAACTGGGTAACGATGCTACATCGGTAGCAATATACGCAAACAGAGTGAGCTCTGAGCTGGATGATACCGTGAAACATCTGTTACCTCTAACACGTCGATTGGCTCTCTGCTGTAGTGGCAGAGCAGAGCTATATATTCGCGCGTTATTGAGAGAGTACGGAATCTCAATTGTGACATCATATAGAGCGTTGGTGTCTGCAGACATTCACTTAATGCTTCAGAGACCGCCCGTGTTACCGGAAGTCAAGAGTAATGCAGTTGCTATTCAATTTTATAGTGACGAGTATAAACTACCCTGTTACTCAGTGAAGAACATCGAGTACTCATGGCCAGAAAGAATTATGTTACCGCAGGGATACCCCGCTGACATGTTGCTTGCTGCGCTCAATGAGGCGGGTGCAATTCGACAGCAAGAGATAAATATCAAGAATGTGCTAATATCCGAAAATGATACGGTATAGGAAACGAAAATATGGCAGGAGTTGCCATTGCTCTATTGACAAAGTATACCCAAGTCATTATAATACTTTTTAATGTAATTTAATTGTGTTATTATTATTTTTTTATATATAACGCTTTGAAAGGAGCCATTATATGGTCAAAAGAGTCTATAAGCTCACAAGGGAGCGATTCCACGAGCTGGAAAACGAGCTGCACTATTCAAAGACGGTTAGGGAGCGGGAGGTTGCTGAGCAAATCAAGGAGGCCCGTTTTTTTGGTGATCTGTCAGAAAACAGTGAATACGATGAGGCGAAAAATGAGCAGGGCAAGCTCTATTCCAGAATTGCTGAAATTGAAAATGTACTTGCGCATGCAGTTATTATAGATGACGATTCAGATGACTGTGAGGTTGTAGATACCGGTTGTAAAGTTAAAATAATAGATGGGACAACTGGAAGGGACTATGATTATCAGATCGTCGGTTCACAGGAGGCAGATCCGATAAGGGGCCGTATTTCAGATGAATCCCCGTTGGGCAAAGCGCTGGTAGGCGCTAAGGTTGGAGATGTAGTTGAGTTTGAAGCTCCAGCCGGTGCAATGCGTTTCGAAGTTGTATCGATTTCAAGATAAGAAAAAGCAGGTTGACTTCTTGCTTGATAACGAAATGAGGTAAATAAATTGCAGGAAGATGTAAGAACTCCACAAAACGACAATGAACAGAGAGAGTTGTCCGAGCTTCTTCAGATAAGAAGAGACAAGCTGATAGAGCTTCAGAATGAGGGGATGGATCCCTTCCTTGAGACAGTATTTGATAGGACACACTGGTCTTCAGATATAAAGGAAAATTTCTCAGAGCTTGAGGGAACTCAGGTTCGTGTAGCCGGTCGCTTGATGTCGAAAAGAGGCATGGGAAAAGTCTCATTTTGTGATTTAGCCGACAGAGAGGGTACAATACAACTCTACGCCCGGTCAAATGATATGGACGCCGAACAGTATGAGCGGTTTCGAAAATACGATATAGCCGACATTGTAGGTGTAGAGGGAGAGGTATTCCGAACAAATCGCGGCGAGATTTCGGTAAAAGTGCAGGAAGTTAAGCTTCTTGCTAAATCCTTGCGTCCGCTACCAGAAAAGTACCACGGATTGAGGGATATGGACCTTAGATACCGTATGAGACATCTCGACCTAATAGCAAATCCGGACGTACGCAAAACATTCTATACAAGGACGAAAATAATAAATACACTGCGCAATACAATGATACGTTTAGGGTATCTTGAAGTGGAGACCCCCGTATTGCATAACCATGCAACAAATGCAGCAGCCCGACCGTTTAGAACACATCACAATACGCTTGACATCGACATGGTCCTCAGGGTTGAACTTGAACTGCATCTAAAGCGCCTGATTGTCGGGGGCTTTGAGCGCGTGTTTGAAATCGGACGGATCTTCAGGAATGAGGGGATGTCCACTAAGCACAACCCCGAGTTTACTATGATGGAGATGTACGAGGCATACACAGATTATCATGGAATGATGGAGCTCTGCGAAACCCTATTCAGAGACGTTTCAGAGGAAGTTCTGGGCTCACAGAAGCTTATCTATCAGGGAGTGGAGATTGACCTCACCTCGCCGTGGCGTAGGATGACTATGATTGAGGCAGTGCGTGAGTACTCAGGAGTCGATTTCGACAAAATCGATACAGACGAAGAGGCGAAGGCAATTGCTGATGAGCGTGGAATCCATTACGAGGATGAACATAAGCGAGGAGATATTATCAATCTCTTCTTCGAGGAGTACGCTGAGGACAAGCTGATTCAGCCCACTTTTATCTACGACTACCCCATTGAGATATCCCCCCTCGCAAAGAGGACTAAATATGACCCGCGTCTTACCGAACGTTTTGAAGTCTTCATCTACGGACGGGAGATGGGCAATGCGTTTACAGAGCTCAATGACCCTATCGACCAGAGAGAGAGGTTTATTGAGCAGGCAAAGAGGAAATGTATCGAAGGTGAATTCGAGATAGACGAGGACTTTTTGACTGCCATGGAATATGGCATGCCACCTACAGGGGGCATGGGACTGGGCATCGACAGAATGGTGATGCTCTTTACCGACAGTCCATCGATACGCGATGTTTTGCTTTTCCCAACTATGAAGCCGATTGAATGATTGCGAAGTTTTGGGACAACATGTGTTGCCTCTGTCAAAGGATATAGATCGGATAAGCACAGAATGAAGGAGGTGCACACAAATGGCAAATAACGAAGGAAACAGAGTTAGTAATTCAAATAACAACGATAAAAGTACCAAAAAGAAGGGCTTTATATACTGGTTTCGCAATGTGTTCATTTACCACTACATTAAACCTACTATATCAGTCATCATCCTCCTGCTCATTGTAGTCTATCTTCTTAGAGATGTCCGTTCAGTTGTTAAACCCGATATTACAGTGGTTTTCGGGGGAATCGATATTCTGCGAGAAGAGGATATGGCCGAGATTAGGGCAATAATTGAGGATGAGGTCGGTGACGCAAACGAGGACGGAGAAGTATACGTTAATTTTGAAATATATACTGCCACTTTGGATACCGCAGACGATTACGGTGAACAAAACCTTCAGGCTCTCGATATGGCATTTTTAGCAGAACCGAGTAAGGTACTATTCATACTTGATGAAGAGGTACATCTCCGCTACGATGAAGATTTTTTTGAGAAGTTCTCAGAGTACGGTATCGAATCTGAGGATGAGAAATTTTACAGAGTTAATGAGTTGCCTGTGTTTGAGCGCTTACTAGTTGTAGACACACCTTATTACATGGCTCTAAAGGGATGGAGGATCGACGAAAAGGATAACCCCAAGTACATCCAAACTTACGATTTAGCCGTAAGGGTAATAAAAAGACTTATTAATGAAAAGTAGTGAATATGCCTGGCTATAAGCAGGCCTTTATCCCGGAATAGTGGGGAGGGCCTGCTACATTTGAAGCTGATGATTATACCAATATATGGAACGAGGTTGATGAGATGAATATCATGCGTATTTCAAGCAGGCGGAACACTTCAATAGTTGAAGCTGTAAAGCTCCTTAATGATACAGCATACCGAAAACAATTAGGAAAAATAGCCGCTGAGGGGACAAAGCTGTTTTATGATGCGCTGACTAGTGGTGCAGATATTGACACCATTATTGCTACTGAGCATCTGGAAACAGAGCTGAGCGGTGTTGATGTAAATAGATTAATAATAGTTCCCGACAACCTCTTTTCATCTATTTCAACTCAAAAATCTCCCCAAGGTCTGTTGTTCTTCTGCAATCGCCCAGATACTACTGCCGGGGTCGAGCGCGGAAACTATATCGTTTTGGATGGAGTACAAGACCCGGGGAATGTTGGTACGATTATCAGGTCTGCAGCAGCTTTTGATATTAAGGGAGTTATTCTATGTGGCCCATGCGCAGACCCATACGGCCCCAAAGCTGTGAGAGCATCAATGGGTGCTGTATTTCGCATTCCTATTTTCTTTCTTGATGTTGATGAGCTTTGCCAGTTGTGTAATGATATCGAAATACCGCTATATTCCACTTGCACATCCAAAGACGCTACAGATATTCGAAACCTCAATACAAGGCCTGTTGCAGTAGTAATTGGAAGTGAGGGACAAGGTGTCAGTAGAGAGATTAGTGAGCGCAGTATCGGTACTGTAACGATACCTATGGCCGGTGGAACAGAGTCGCTTAATGCTGCCGTTGCCGCGTCAATTCTGATGTGGGAGATTGCCGGAAAGAGAGGGGCAATATGACTCTACAGGCGATATGGCTTTCGGAACTTAAGATGGGTGCTGCAAAGAAGAAAAGGTTCTTAGAACACTTTTCGTCAATTGAAGACCTGTATTCTGCAACCGAATCCGATTACAGACAATCGGGACTCTTTAGCCATACCGATATTGAGAAGCTGAAACGCAAAAGCCTTAAAGATGCCGAAAAAATACTTGAAAAATGCTATATAGAGGGTATTCGCACAATAAGTATTGAAGATGACGAGTACCCGGAAAGACTTGCCAATATTGACGATGCGCCTATTGTGTTGTATTATAAAGGGAACCTGCCCTCGTTTGATACAGAGTTAGCTATTGCAATGGTCGGCCCGCGAAGAAACACGGCGTACGGCAAAATGGCTGCTGAACGACTAGCTTATGAGTTGTCCTCGTGTGGTGCACACATAGTGTCCGGCCTTGCTCTGGGGGTCGATGCACTTGCCCACACAGGCGCTCTGCTTGCAGGGGGAACAACTACTGCAGTTCTGGGGTGCGGACCCGACATAATATATCCAAAAACCAATACGAATCTCTATGAGGAAATATGCGTGAGGGGTTGCATTATCTCCGAGTATCCACCTGGTACACCGCCCGAAAGGTTCCATTTTCCTGCGCGCAACCGTATTGTTAGCGGGCTAAGCGTCGGAGTACTAGTTATAGAGGCGGATAAAAAAAGTGGATCATTGATTACAGCAAAACACGCCCTGGAGCAGGGTAAGGATGTCTTTGCGGTTCCCGGCAATATTGATGTTCCGACTTCTGTAGGAACAAACAGTCTTATCCAAAGTGGGGCAAAGTTAGTTACCTGCGGTAGTGATATACTTGATGAATACACAGGATTGGGATTGTTCCCGGACGTGGAACAACGCATAATAGATACGAAATCCGCATATAAGGCAACAACAGACGATTCCGGCCGACAAGCACCTGTTTACTCAGATCCACCGTTGTTTGAAAAAAAGGTTGACACGACAAAAATCTATGATAAATTGAAGAGCACATTCACAGAAAATCAGCTTAAAATAATACTGTCACTTGTTAATGAACCGCTGCATTTGGATAGTATTATTGAGGTCTGCGGTCTGTCTGCCGCAAGAGTTCTTGCTGAATTGACTGTACTTGAACTGGAAGGTGCGGTTAAACAGATGTCCGGAAAGCGGTTTTCGATCACTGATATGATATTACAGGGAGGATTTTAGAATAGATGGCAGATTTGGTAATAGTGGAATCTCCGGCCAAAGCGAAAACAATTGAAAGATATCTAGGTAGCGGCTATAAGGTAGTGGCCTCCATGGGACATCTAAGGGACTTGCCCAAGTCAAAGCTCGGTGTGGACATTGATGCGGGTTTTGAACCCGTCTATCAACCTATCAGGGGCAAGGAGGAAACGATCCGAAAGCTCAAAGCGGCTGTTGATAAAAGTGATAAGGTCTACCTTGCAACCGACCCCGACCGAGAGGGTGAAGCTATTTCGTGGCATCTAAAGGAACTGCTCGATATAAACGATGACAAGGCATACCGCGTCACTTTCAATGAGATCACTAAAAATGCCGTTGTTGAGGCAATTAAGAACCCCCGACCACTGGACCTTGATCTGGTCGATGCCCAACAGGCGCGCAGGATACTTGACAGAATTGTGGGCTATAAGCTTAGCCCTCTTCTCTGGAGGAAAATAAGAAGAGGACTATCTGCAGGCCGGGTGCAGTCGGTCGCAATGCGCTTGGTAGTAGATCGTGAAAATGAGATCCGCTCCTTTGTTCCTAAGGAGTATTGGAGTATTGAAGCTGACCTTTGCTATGATAAGGAACACAGCTTTACGACAAAGTTCGTTGGCGACAAGAACGGGAAAATCGATCTGGAGAGTGAAGCCCAGACTCAGGAAATCATTGATGCTGTTTCGGATGCTGAGTTTTTGGTTCACTCTGTTAAGGATGGACAAAAAAGAAGAAAACCGTCTCCGCCCTTTATTACATCTACATTACAGCAGGAAGCATCCCGAAAGCTCAATATGCAGTCACGGCGTACCATGTCTGTTGCACAACAGCTCTATGAAGGAATATCGCTAAAGGGAAGGGAAGCCGTCGGACTTATAACATATATGAGAACAGACTCATTGCGCCTCTCCGATGAAGCGGTATCTGCTGCCAGAGATTTCATCACAGATCGGTATGGGAAGGAATATCTCCCTAAGTCACCTAGGAAGTACAAGGGCAGGAAAAACTCTCAGGATGCCCATGAGGCTATAAGACCGGTCGACGTCACCATTACTCCCGAGAGTATCCGAGACGACCTAACTCCTGATCAGTATAAGCTCTACAGGATCATCTGGAGCCGCTTTGTGGCCTGTCAGATGGAGAACGCTGTTTTTGACACACAGTCGATAGACATCGAAGCTGCCGGCTATATCTTCCGTGCAAACAGTCAGAGACTTAGATTTGCTGGCTTTATTTCTGTATATGAAGAGGGCAAGGACGAGGACACTGAGGAGGAAAAAACTGCGATCCTACCGGCACTAGACGTGGGCACAAGACTCGAATTGCTTGAGTTGAATCCAAGGCAACACTTTACTCAGCCACCTCCACGCTACACAGACGCATCTCTGATAAAGGCGTTGGAGGAAAACGGCATAGGCAGACCGTCCACCTACGCCCCTATCATTTCCACAATCCAAGAGCGACAATACGTTCGCAAGGTAAAGAAAAATATTGAACCCACACCATTAGGTGAGGTCGTAACCGAGCTGATGAAGGATCAATTCAGCGATATTGTCGATGTAAGTTTTACCGCTAGGATGGAGGAGAGCCTTGACAGTGTTGGTATGGGCGAACAGGACTGGAAAGAGCTTCTTGAACACTTCTACAAACCATTTGCGGAAAACCTTGAACGTGCAGAGAAAGACGTTGAGCGGATCAAGATCCCCGTTGAGGAGACAGATGTCATATGTGAACTCTGTGGTAGCAATATGGTCATTAAAACCGGCAGATTCGGTAGATTCCTAGCATGTCCGAACTATCCGGAATGTAAGAATACTAAGTCGATTACTGAACCCACTCCTGGCATCTGCCCAAAATGTGGAGGCACGATACTGAAGAAGAAATCCAAGAAGAACTACACATATTACGGCTGCGAGAAGTATCCAGATTGTGATTTCATGACCTGGGATGTTCCGCTTGAGGATAACTGCCCAGAATGTGGAAATTCAATGTTCAAGAAGTCCGGACGTGGTATGAAGAAGCCGTTTTGCATTAACCCGGAATGTCCGAATTTCCTACCGGAAGAAGCACGTGGATATAAGAAGAAAGACGCTTCAGATGACGGGAAGGATACAGAAAGCTCCGATGGGAAGGAAAAAACTGAAGTATCCGGTAAAGCAAAGTCAACTAAAGCAAAGTCGACAGCCAAATCAAAAAAAGCCACCAAAGCAAAATCATCTGCCAAGGCTAAGGAAGCTACCAAAGAAGAATAGGACGTATAACGAACAAAGTGTAGGTGAAGATTTCAGAATGGCAGAACAGAATCGAACAGTAACAGTTGTGGGCGCAGGTCTTGCGGGTAGTGAAGCTGCGTGGCAGCTTGCGGAAGCAGGCTTGAATGTCGTGCTTTATGAGATGAAGCCGGATAAGATGAGCCCTGCTCACGTTTACGATGGATTTGGAGAGCTTGTCTGCTCAAACTCACTTCGTGGTGCCGGATTGGAAACTGCCCCGGGACTTCTAAAAGAAGAGTTACGTAGATTCGGCTCATTGATAATGAGATGTGCAGATGCAACCCAAGTATCGGCCGGAGGTGCTTTGGCAGTTGACCGTATACGCTTTTCCGATGCAATCACTGAGAGCATCAGAAACCACCCGAGGATCCAGGTTATAACCAGTGAGGTCATGGAGATCCCTCCTTCAAGGCCTGTAATTATTGCAACAGGACCGCTGACCTCAGATTCACTTGCTAATTCCATAATTCAGTTTTTTGACGGTGAGGACTCTCTGAGCTTTTTCGATGCAGCCGCACCTATAGTGCAGTTCGATTCAATAGACATGTCAAAGGCTTTCTTTGCTTCCAGATACGGTAAGGGAACAGCTGACTATATAAACTGTCCGATGGATTATGAGGAGTATTCTGTATTCCAAAAAGAACTTGCAAACGGTAAGATGGCACAGTTACGTGACTTTGAGGATGAAAAGGTTTTTGAAGGATGTGTACCTGTTGAGGTGCTTGCCAGACGTGGTGTTGATACCTTACGATATGGGCCCCTAAAGCCCGTTGGTATTGTTGACCCCAAAACCGGTGAGCGTCCATACGCAGTTGTGCAGCTTCGACGCGACAATCAAGAGGGTACCCTGTATAATATTGTCGGGTTTCAGACACACCTCACTTTTGGAGAGCAGAAGCGTATATTTTCAATGATCCCCGCACTACACGATGCGGAATTTGTGCGTTACGGTGTAATGCACAGAAACACATATATAAACTCCCCTAAGCTTCTCAACAGGTTCTATGAGTCGCGAAAGGACACTGATGTTTTGTTTGCTGGACAGATAACCGGGGTCGAGGGTTATATCGAGTCAACTGCTTCGGGACTTTACGCTGCTATCAATCTCGCCGCTCGACTTAATGGAAAACCGAGAATTGACCTGGACAGCAGGACAGCAATTGGTGCTCTTTCGCTCTATATAAGCGGAGGTGCAGCCTCAGACTTTCAGCCAATGAATATAAATTTCGGAATCATCGACAGTTTGGAGTGTAAGAAAAAGAAAAAGAGAGAACGAAATTTGGAGAAAAGTCAGCGATCACTTGAAACAATTGAAAGGCTAAGGAGTGTTTGTGATGAAAATAATAGTTGACGCAATGGGAGGGGACAATGGAACAAGCACGGTCGTAAAAGGAGCCCTGATGGCAGCAGAAGAATTTGGGGTAGAAATCTGCCTCGTAGGCAAGGCTGATGAAATTCTTCAGGTACTTCGTGATGAGGGGTATAATGAGATTCCCAATGGAATCGAGATCTCCCATGCTTCCGAGACCATTGGAATGGAAGAGGAGGCTGCAGCCGCCGCAAGAACCAAAAAGGACTCTTCTATAATCGTCGGCCTGAAACTGCTCGCTGACGGTTATGGCGACGCGTTTGTTTCTGCAGGGAATACGGGAGCGATTCTATCTGGATCGACCCTTACTGTAAAGAGAATCCGTGGTATTCGAAGAGCTGCTCTTGCTCCTATAATCCCGACACTCAAAGGTAAAGCCATTCTCATTGATTGCGGTGCAAACATCGAATGTACACCCGAATATCTGCTACAGTTTGCATATATGGGAAGCGCATATGCAGAGCACATATTGGGCTTGTCTAGGCCGCGAGTAGGACTACTGAATATTGGAGTTGAAAGGAACAAGGGAACTTCACTTCAAAGGGAGACCTATCAACTGCTGACAGAATCCTCCGAGAAAGGGAGACTAAATTTTGTAGGCAACGTCGAGAGCCGCGATATTATGCAGGGCATCTGTGATGTTATTGTAACCGATGGGTACTCAGGAAACATATTCCTCAAAACCATGGAGGGTATGGGCGTTATGATTATTGATATTATGAGGAACCTATTTGGTAAGAACATAAAGACGAAGATCGCCGCACTTATGGTCAAGGACGGAATAAGTGACTTCAGAAAGCTAATGGACTACAATGAGACAGGTGGTGCGCCACTAGTTGGAATCGCAAAGCCCGTAATAAAGGCCCACGGCTCCTCAAAGGCATTTACGTTGCGTTCAGCAATACATCAGGCCATGATGTATGTGGAGTCGGGTACGATTAAGGATATTGAATCAAACATTGAGTTCATGCGCATCGATAATTAGGCTAATACTTCCAAAGCTCAAAACCGGACGATTTCACAAATACACTTGACAAGGCATATAAATCTGAATATCATTCTTTGTAGGGATCAGGAAGGCTTTTTCATCCTGAAAAACATCTGGATAAAAAGCAATGTGCCTGACCCAAAACCCGGAGAGAAAACGTAATTAGGGGGGTGACATGTGTGGTTTTTGAAAGAGTAGCAAGGTTGCTTTCAGAGCAGTTTGGTGTTGAGGAGAGCACCATTACTATGAAGACGAGCTTTGAAGAGGATCTAGGTGCCGACTCACTCGATATAGTTGAGCTATCAATGACGCTTGAAGAAGAGTTCGATTTTGGTGAGATTGAAGACGGAGATCTTGAGAGCCTAAAGACTGTCGGTGATGTCGTAGAGTTGATTACATCAAGAGAATCAGAAGATTAAGATAAAAGCGTCTCCGGTTCTTAACCGGAGACGCATTTTCAAAGGTGACCGTTATTTTCAGATTGGTCAATAAGGTCCACTTGAGGAGGCATTATGAGGGAAATCCAGGGCATTATAGGCTATAAATTCAAGAACAAGAGCCTTATAAGAACAGCTATGACCCACAGTTCCTATGCAAATGAGAATAAGAGTTCGGGAGTAAAGAGCTACGAGAGATTAGAGTTTTTAGGTGATGCAATTCTCGGCTTTATTACAGGCGAATTTCTTTTTAGAAACCGCCAGAACGCAGAGGGGGATCTTACTAGGATGAGAGCCGCTCTGGTCTGCGAACCAAATCTTGCCCGTATCGCAGAGAAGCTAGGTTTGGGCCGTTTTATCCTACTTGGCAAGGGTGAGGAGCAGTCGAGGGGTAGAGAGAGACAGTCAATACTTGCAGATGTTCTTGAAGCTATAATTGGTGCGATATATATAGACGGTGGAATCGAAAATGCGAGCTCATTTATCAATAGATATATTCTCAGTGATGCTGAGGACTTAAATGTAAATATGAGCGGAGATTTCAAAACAGAACTCCAGGAGTTGGTCCAGCGAAACAGATCAAATACCCTCTCTTACAGACTAGTTGAGGAAAGGGGACCGGACCATAGAAAGAGCTTTAAGGTTCAGGCATTGATAAACGATGAACCAGTCGGTGACGGTTGGGGGCGCTCCAAAAAGGAAGCAGAGCAGGAAGCTGCTGGCAACGCACTGAAACATCTGAGGAAGGACGCCAAAACCTAATGAAACCAAAAAAATCCATTATCCCGGTATTTATTCCCCATTTAGGATGTCCCTGTAGATGTGTGTTCTGCAATCAAGACTCCATAACCTCAGTTAAATGCTCTGAAAACGGAAAAAGCATGCCTACACCAGATGAAGTGGCAGGTATAATTGAGAGAGGTGTTGAGGTGTCGGGGAAGGGGGCAGAGGTTGCGTTCTACGGCGGTAGCTTTACCGCAATCTCAATGTCATTACAAAGAGCATATCTTGAAGTTGCTCATAAGTATGTATCAGACAACCTTTTATCGGGAATAAGGGTATCCACCCGACCGGATGCCATTGACGGAGACATCTTATCGGAACTGCGGCGTTTCGGCGTCAGCACAATAGAATTAGGCGCCCAGTCCATGGAGGACAAGGTGCTGTTGTTGTCCAGACGCGGGCATACTGCAGCCGATACCGTAAGAGCATCCCGTCTTATACGAGATATGAACTTCTCGCTTATCCTTCAGATGATGGTCGGTCTCCCCGGTGAGACACCCGATTCTCCCATGTATACTGCCGGGCAGATTGCAGACTTACAGCCTGAAGGTGTGCGAATATATCCGACTGCAATTTTAAAAGAGACAGAGTTGGAAGAGATGTGGAGAAGGGGAGAGTACTCCCCCTTGGAGCTATCTGAGGCAGTAAATATATGTACTGACCTTATCGTATTCTTTGAAGAGCGAGACATTGCGGTTCTAAGGGTTGGGCTCAACCCCTCGGAAGACCTGGATTCAGAGGTGCTTGCGGGGGTATATCATCCTGCGTTCGGAGATTTATGCCGCTCTGAGCTGGTTTTCCGAACTACTCGGCGCATGTTGTCAGATGCATTGGACAATGAGCATGGTGCCCATGGAAGAACTGCTGTTTTTTGTGTTGCCGACAGCCAGCGCTCACTGTTTGTGGGACAGCACAGGTCCAACATTAGGCGGCTGATTGAGGTGTTTCAGCTTGAAGGCATATGCATCTGTAATAAGCACCGGATATCAGCAACAAACTACAGTGTTCACAAACACAATACTAACAAGGTAATAACTACTAAATCAAAAGTAAATATAAGAGATATTATCAACAGGGAACAGTCATTAGCAACCAATACAGAGAACCCTGCAGATGAACAAGTGTGTGTTGAACTTCTTGGAATATTTTGATAGAATAATGTGTCTGAATTTATACGTGGGGTGTATGCTTTGTATTTGAAATCATTGGAGATGAGAGGATTCAAATCATTTCCAGATAAGACTGTTTTGAATTTCGACAGTGGAATAACCGCTATCGTGGGTCCAAACGGAAGCGGAAAATCAAATATTTCCGACGCAATCCGCTGGGTTTTGGGCGAACAGTCCACAAAAGCCCTGCGTGGTGCGAAAATGGAGGATGTCATCTTTGGGGGCACAGAGGACCGCGGACCTATGGCCTATGCCGAGGTTTCGCTAATCCTCGATAACAGCGACCACGCGCTGCCCATTGAAGATACAGAGGTCATGGTGACGCGCAGGTACTACCGCTCAAGTGAGAGTGAGTTTTACATAAACAAATCATCTGTAAGGCTGAGAGATATCCATGAATTATTCATGGATACCGGACTGGGCCGCGATGGGTATTCTGTGATTGGCCAGGGCAGAATAGATGAGATACTTTCTGTTAAGAGCACAGATCGCCGTGAGATATTTGAAGAGGCTGCTGGAATCTCCAAATACCGTTACCGAAAGGATGAATCGGAGCGGAAACTTGATGCGACAGAATCAAACCTCGTAAGGATCAACGATAAGATCAGCGAGCTTGAGTTTACTGTCGGACCTCTCAAAGAGCAGGCCGAGCAGGCAGAGAAATATCTCAAACTAAGAGATGAGCTGCGTGTGCTAGAGGTATCTGTCTGGCATGCGAATTTGCTGAACGTTAAGTCTAAGGCGGAAGAGGTACTAAACGACTACAAGAATATAACTTCTCAACTCGAGAATGAACAGGCAGAGCTTGAAGCGCTATATAACCACTCTGAAGAACTGACTGAAGAGATGCGTGAAAAGGAGAAAGAGATAGAGTTATGCCGTGAAAAGCAAAGTCGTTTAGAAGAGGAGCTCTCTGCTATTGAAAGTGAAATAGCGGTCCTTTCCTCAACAAAGAAGAATATTCTTGAGAACATAAATCGTCTCAAGGATGAGATAGCTGAACAGTCAGAGCGTGCATCTGATCTTGAAACACAGATCGAGGAAAGTGAAGCCCGAATTCAACGTATAGATGGGCAGCTTGCAGATATAGATACTGAGCTCCTAAAGCTTAATGATGATGTTACAGCAATCTCTGGTTCCTCAGCAGATCTGGCTCGTAAGGTTGACGCATTGGGTGCAAAGGGGATAAGCGAGGAAAACGAGATAAACCGCCTGCGCATGGAGATGAAAGCACTTGAGTCCACATGTACCGAACTGGAGCAGCGCAGAGAGGAACTCGGCACTGACCTCGATAGCAGGCGCGAGCTTATCAAGAGCCTCGAAAATCAGTGTATAGAGGTAGAAAAAAGCCTGAGAGAACGCAGACAGGAAGCTGAATCGCTTAGCAATGTTATATCAGGTTACGAAATTAGACTGCAGAGCAGACAGAGAAAGCTTCAGGCTGCAACAGAGGATCATAGCAGGCTAAATCTTAGACTGCATGCCGAAGAAGACCGCATAAAGATGCTTTCAGATATGGAGCGTGATTATGAGGGCTTCTCTAGGGCTGTTAAACTTATAATGAACGAGAGCAACAGGGGAAACTTAAGGGGAGTACATGGTCCTCTTTCAATGCTCATAAAAACAAGTGACGATCACGCCCTTGCGATTGAAACCGCACTAGGTTCAGGTCTACAGAACATTGTAGTAAACAACGATCAGGATGCAAAGGCAGCAATCGAGCTACTCAAGCAGCGTAACGGGGGAAGAGCTACTTTCCTTCCCATATCAGCAATTCGCGGACGGAGATTGAACACTAGACTAGATTCTGAACGGGGCTTTATCGGTATTGCATGCGACCTTGTCAAAGCCGATAATCAATTCAGAGAGATAATCGAAAATGCACTCGGACGTACGGTCATTGTTGAGGATCTGGATTATGCCATAGCGATCGCCAAGAAGTACAGCTATGGTTTCCGAATAGTCACACTGGATGGACAAGTAGTAAATGCAGGCGGATCAATGACAGGCGGCAGCAGTTCAAAAAACACCGGTATACTTGTACGCTCAAACGAGCTGGACAGGCTTAGAAGAGGTATTGGGGAGACACGGGCTCTTCTTGAGAAAGCGGAGGCGGGACTTAAAGAGATAAAGCGTGAAGTAACCGCAGCTGAATATGAGTTAGATGTCGCGAAAAATGAGCACCGCCTCGCCGAAGAGAATGTTCTCAAAACGGAAGGTGAGCTGTCAGTTCTGACAAGTAGGCTTGAGAGTAACAGTCAGATAGAGGCAAGTATCAGTCGTGAGATCGAGAATATCGACAAGAGGATTACCGGCGTCAGACAATCAACAGAGCAGCTCGCTAGCCTTGTATTGATTCATGAGAGCAAAAGAGAAGAGATAAACTCAGAAATAGAGAAGATTAGACGAGAGCACGCTGATCTGGAGACAACCAGAGGCGAGCTTAGTGAGAGGGCTGCTGCTCTTAGAGAGCAGAGAAGTGGATGTGTCGGAGAGAGGGAGACACTAATAAGAAACATCCGTGAGCTGAAGAAGCTCGAGGAGACCTATTCGGAGGACAGCCTAAAGCGTGAAACCTTCATTGAAGGTTACAGGGAGCGGATGACTTCGATAGACGACGAACTTCTTCAGAAGCGGGAGCAGACCGAAATTCTGGTCCAAAAGCGTCAGGAGCTCCGCAATAAGACCGAGGAGCTCATCAAGTCTAAGCTTGAGCTTGAGTCTGATCGGACAAGGACCGACAGGAAAAGCAAGGAGAAAAATGAAGTTATCCTGCGTCTACAGCGGGAGCATGGCAGGCTTGAGCAGAAAAGGAATGAGTCGGAGATATTTGAACAGCAGATTACGGATAAACTCTGGGACACATACGGATTGACGAAATCAACTGCAGAACCCTATGTAACCGAACTTACTTCAATATCTGCGGCCAACAAAAATATCTCCCGAATCAAGCGCGAAATGTCAGCTTTAGGTGATGTGAATATTGGAGCAATTGAGGAGTACAAGCGCATTTCCGAGAGATACAACTACCTAATATCCCAGCGCAACGATGTGGAAAAAGCGAAAAATGATCTTGTTGAGATCATAGAGGACATAACAAAGCAGATGAAGGATATTTTCCGCGTTCGTTTTGCAGAGATAAATGAGAGTTTTTCGGAGACATTTGCTGAAATATTCGGTGGCGGGAGTGCAAGGCTGGAGCTTGAGGACGAGGACGATATCCTCAACTGTGGTATTGAGATACATGTACGTCTACCTGGCAAGTCGTTAAAGACCATATCCCTCCTGTCCGGCGGAGAAAAAGCGTTCGTAGCTATAGCTCTGTACTTTGCAATCCTTAAAGTAAGCCCCACATCTTTCTGTGTACTTGACGAGATAGACGCCGCACTCGATGATGTAAATGTTACGCGTTTTGCTCAGTACTTGCACAGATTGGTCGATAAGACACAGTTTATACTGATTACACACAGGCGTGGGACAATGGATGAGTGTGACCTTCTTTACGGTGTAACAATGGAGAAGTCAGGCCAATCAAAGATTTTGGCACTTAACATCAATGAGGCGGAGCGTGAGCTGGGTATACAGGCTATTTAGTCTGTAGAGCAAAAAACATTCCATGACTATGAAGCAAGGAGAAGACAAGATGTCCTTTTTTGATAAGATTAAGAGCGGACTTTCAAAAACGAGAGCGGCTGTCACTGGACAGTTAGAACAGATATTCAGTGACTTCAGGAGAGCGGATGAATCGTTTTTCGAGGAACTGGAGGAAACTCTAATACTGGCCGATGTCGGAGTCTCCACTTCCCTAGATATAGTTGAAAATCTGCGCAAGCAGACCAAGGAAAGAAAGCTAAATGATTCTGACAGCATAAAAAAAGCACTTGAGGACATTATAGCGGACATTCTTATAGGCTGTGGAAGTGATGAAGGAAACGAGCAGTTTGGGGACACAACTAAAGCTGAAAAGCACCCTAAAGTGATTCTGGTTGTAGGTGTAAATGGAGTCGGAAAGACTACCACCATTGGAAAGATCGCAGCAAATCTTGCAGAACAGGGCAAGAAGGTACTTCTTTGTGCGGCAGATACATTCAGAGCCGCTGCAGCCGATCAACTGGAAATATGGGCTGAGCGCTCAGGAGCCGGAATAATCCGTCAGAAAGAGGGCGCAAATCCCGCTGCAGTCGTATTTGACGCATGTGCAGCAGCTAAAGCCCGGGGGTATGATTACCTCATCTGTGATACCGCAGGAAGGCTACACAACAAGCAAAATCTGATGAATGAGCTGGCAAAGATAAGCAGGGTGATCGATAAGGAGATGCCTGAATCTGAGAAGGAGACTCTCCTTGTGATCGACGCCACCACAGGTCAGAACGGCCTGATACAGGCAAAGCAGTTTAGAGATATCGTGAACATTACCGGGATTGCGCTCACAAAGCTAGACGGCACAGCAAAGGGTGGCATTGTAATTGCGATATCAAGTGAGTTGGCAATACCCGTCCGCTACATCGGTGTTGGTGAACAGGTTGATGACCTGTTACAGTTTGATGCACGGGACTTTGCGCACGCACTGCTTAGCTAAACTTGCTCCGAATATCTGGAGGTTTGCAACTTATGAAACTGGTTGCCGCTACTAACAATAGAGATAAGCTCAGAGAGCTCCGCTCAATACTATCGCAGTTGGGCATCGATGTTCTAAGCCTTGATGAAGCGGGGTTTACTGGAGAGATAATCGAGACAGGTACAACCTTCGAAGAAAATGCAATAATCAAGTGCGAGACTGTGATGAGAGAAACGGGTCTTTGTGCTATCGGCGATGACTCGGGACTTGTAGTGGATGCACTTGGAGGTGAGCCTGGAATATATTCTGCACGTTATGCAGAGCCGGGAAAACGGAAGCAAAAAGTTCTAGAGAAGTTGCGTTCGGTTCCTGAGGAGAAACGCACCGCACGTTTTGTTGCGGCGATAGCGTGTGTCTTCCCCGACGGAGAAACTATTACTGCTATTGGCAAATGTGAAGGAAGAATACTGACCGAATGTCGAGGAGATAAAGGATTTGGGTATGATCCTATATTTTACGTCCCCGAATATGATATGACGTTTGCTGAGATGCCCTCATCACTAAAAAATCGTATTTCACACCGGGCAAAAGGAATTGAACTTATGGTGGAAAAATTGAAAGGAAGACTGTAATATGTTGTCATCAAAAGAGCGAGCAAAGCTTCGTGCAATGGCAAACGGGATTGAGACAATTCTCCTGATCGGAAAGGATGGCATAACGGAGAATGTCATAAAGCAGGCAGACGGCGCACTGAAGAAGCGTCAGCTCATTAAGTGTAAAGTGCTTGAATCGGCATTGATGACTGCGAGGGAGGCCTCCGATGAACTGTCGGAATTGACCGGTAGTGAGCCGGTTCAGACTATTGGAAACAGGTTTGTGCTGTATAGGCCAAATCCGGAAAATCCTCTTATCCAGTAAAGTCTAAGTTAAGGTCTTTGCTTTTTGCCTATTATCTTTCCATAGGACTATATGTAGGGTAAACAGGCAGTGGTAGGCTGCATGTGTGAAAGGTCTGATCTGTCTATGGATAACAATTACAAAAGGGTTGGAGTTTTTGGCGGAGCGTTTAACCCTCCCCATAATGGGCATGTTGCCGCTGCTGATACTGCAATACGAAGCCTCAGTCTGGATAAGCTCCTTGTAATCCCTACTGGCTCGTCTCCACACAAAACTCTCGCAGATGGATCTCCTAATGGGTTCCACAGATATAAAATGACTCAGCTTGCCTTTAGCAACATGGAAAAAGTCGAGGTGCTGGACATTGAGCTAAATCGCAGTGGTCCAAGCTACACATCGGACACACTAAAAGAGATCACCAGGATGTATCCCTTGGCTGAACTCTTTTTGGTCGTCGGAGCAGATATGTTTCTGACTGTTCAGGACTGGCACTGTCCTGAAGTAATCTTTAGGCTCTCAACACTGTGTGCTCTCTGCAGGGAGAGTGGTCAGCTTGATGATTTAATCGACCACAAAGATTATCTTATGGAGAAATTTAACGCCAAAAGTATAATCCTCGAGAATGAGGCAATCGAACTCTCCTCGACCGAGATAAGAAATAAAGTCAGAATATGTGTTGATTCAGATTTGGTGCCACCGAAGGTTTTGGAATATATACTTGAAAATAATCTGTATATCAAGAGAGATGACACTTATCCAAAACTTGCTGAGGTAAAGAATATCGACGATTTTCAAAATGTTGTCGGAGAAGTTACCTATCAAAAGGCACTGTCACATATTCCACCCTCAAGGAAAGCCCATGTTGAGGGGTGTGTAAGTGAGGCAATACGACTTGCAAACCATTGGGGATATGACCCACAACGGGCTGCCACAGCGGCTCTTTTCCACGACATTACAAAATCCCATAATCTTGAAGAACAATTGAATCTGTGTAGGAAATATGGTATAATACCACGAACAGTAGACAAGGTATCTTTCCCTACTCTGCATGCAATCACTGGCGCTGCAGCAGCACGTGAGCTATATGGTGTGGACAAGGGTGTAGAGTCAGCAATTCGTTACCACACCACCGGCAAGGCCAATATGGACAGACTGGAAATAATTCTCTATCTGGCCGATTATATTGAGCCGACCCGCAACTTCAGAGGTGCTGCAGAGGTCAGGTATTTCGCATACAAAGATTTGGACTTTGCAATGATGATTGCGTTGAAGAACACTATTGAAGAGGTGTGTCGAAGCTGCCGTCATCTTTCTCCGGACACTGTTGAAGCGTACAACTTCTACCTATCGCAGTGTATAAGGAAGCCCTATTAATTCTGCAGCCGGAACAAATATATAAAGGCAAAGTCTTAATAAGAAGGGTATACTACCCTTACTTTAATTATGACAGGAATGGATTAACATATGGCTTCTGGAAGACCAAAGCGTTCAAGCACAAGTGGGAGGCGAGCTAACGGTACCGTAAAGCTCGGAGATGTCAAAAACAGTGTCACTGCATCAAAAAAACCAAATAAACCAGCAAGAAAGACTGCGGACAAGAACCTGAAAAGGAAAGGTGGCAACAACTCAAAGAGAGTTAAGGGCAAGAGATCAAGGGTTGCTGTCGCCGCTGTTTTATGGACAGTAATCATACTGGCTGCTCTTTTGTATTTAGCATATAAGCTCACTGTAAAGCCGCCGATAATCACGCCGGTTCCAACGCCTACAACGAGCCATAATATAGATGACCCCCAAAAACCGGAAGACGATAATACGACTCAAAATCCGCAGAATTCTATACCTCCGGAAGATGATACTCCTGCGATAGTACGCAAGGACAACTTCTATACTTTTCTTGTTATTGGAAAGGATAAGGTTGGGAAGAATACAGATGTATTGATGGTAGGGTCCTACGATGCGAAAAATGTTCAGGCAAACATTGTGAACATTCCCAGGGACACAATGGTCAATGTCTCACGAAAGGTGAAAAAGATCAATGCGGCATATGCATATGGGGGTATTGAGAATCTCAAGGAAGAAATCTCTTTACTGATTGGATTTAAGCCGGATTTCTACATACTGGTTGAGCTCGACGGGTTCGTTACTCTGATTGATGCAATTGACGGTGTTGATTTCTATGTCCCAATCGATATGGACTACGACGATCCGGGTCAGGATCTAAGTATCCACCATAAAAAGGGTCTTAAGCATTTAGATGGCCAGGCCGCACTTGAAGTGGTCCGTTTCCGCCACAACAATGACGGATCGGGGTATCCTCGTCAGGACCTTGATAGAATACAGACGACTCAGAATCTTATGACGGCAGTTGCGAAAAAGATGATAAATCTAAAGACTCTGTTAAAGATAAACGAGCTTGTGGATATAGCCAAGGAGAACCTGGACACTGACTTGAAAGCAGGCGAGATGTTATGGCTTGCCAAGGAGGCCCTAAAAGTTGATGTCGGGTCTGGACTGCATTTCTACACATATTCAGAGGAAACCTGCATGTATAAAGGTTTATCTTACGTTTATGCGACAGAGGATGAGGCGCTTAAGTTGATAAACTCCACAATCAACCCATATACTACTGATATAACAAACTTAGACTTAATCAAACCCTGATTCTATTTAATATGGAGGTAATAATTTAATGATCAGTTCCGGAGAACTTGCGGAAAAAATCGCAGTGTTGCTCGACAATAAAAACGGCTTTGATATTGAAATTATGAAGATTGAAGAGCTTACAATTCTCTCCGATTACTTTGTGATTTGCTCAGGCACAACAATAACACATCTGCGCGCACTCTCTGATGAAATTGAGCTAAAGCTCAAGGAAGAATACTCACTGCTGCCGCGAAGTATTGAGGGGTACGACACAGGCGGATGGATACTCATGGATTACGGTTCTGTTGTTGTGCATATCTTTACGAGAGAGATGCGCAATCACTATTCACTTGAAAGGCTATGGGCTGATGCTCCGAGAGTAGAGGTCCCCGAAAGTATACTACCAGCTGGCATGACGGATAAAACGGACTCAGCTGATTAAGAACGTATAGTAGCGATAAGAGGTTATTATTAATGAAGTATGATTATCTGCGTATTGAGAAGAAGTGGCAGGATATTTGGGATGATGAGTGTATATTTCGAGCTGAGGTAGAACCTGATAAGCCGAAGTTTTATGCCCTTATTGAGTTCCCATACCCTTCAGGAAACGGTCTGCATGTCGGACACGCGAGACCTTATACCGCCCTCGATATTCTTTCGCGTAAGCGCAAGAGAGAGGGTTACAATGTTTTGTTTCCGATGGGATGGGATGCCTTCGGTCTGCCTACAGAAAACTATGCAATAGCAAATAAGGTACATCCTGCTGATGTAACCAGAGAAAATGTTGCAAAATTCAAGAGTCAATGCAAGCTGTTGGGGTATTCCTTTGATTGGGACCGTGAAATCAACACGACCGAACCTGAGTACTACAAATGGACCCAGTGGATATTCCTAAAGCTTTTTGAGCATGGTCTGGCATATAAGGCAAAGATGCCGGTCAACTGGTGCACTTCGTGTAAATGTGTTTTGGCAAACGAAGAAGTTGTAGACGGTGTCTGTGAGCGCTGTGGCGCCGACGTAGAGCGCAGGGAAAAAAGCCAGTGGATGTTAAAAATCACTGCTTATGCGCAGAAACTGCTTGACGGTTTGAAGGATGTCGACTACCCAGAGCGTGTTAAGCTCCAGCAGGAAAACTGGATCGGACGTTCAGAAGGAGCAGAAGTGGACTTTAACACAGATGCTGGAGATGTCCTTAAGGTTTTCACTACACGGCCTGATACACTTTTCGGTGCAACATACATGGTCCTTTCTCCTGAGCACCCCTATCTGAAAAAGTGGTCGGACAGGCTCAATAACTATGAAGAGATCTGTGAGTATGCTCGTCAGGCTGCGCACAAATCGGATTTTGAACGCTCTGAGCTCAACAAGGATAAGACCGGAGTACGTCTTGATGGAGTCAGTGCTATCAATCCTGTCAACAATGAGTTAATACCTATTTATGTATCGGATTATGTCCTGATGACCTATGGAACCGGTGCCATAATGGCTGTGCCCGGGCACGATACACGTGACTGGGAGTTTGCAAAAAAGTTTGATCTCCCTATCGTCGAAGTCGTTGCCGGAGGAGATGTCTCAATAGAACCCTATTTGGATACCGAAACCGGGACTATGGTAAACTCGGGATTCCTTAACGGCATGGAAGTGCCCGAAGCTAAGAAAGCAATTATTGAGAGACTATCTGAACTCGGACTTGGCACTCCAATGGTAAACTATAAACTCAGAGACTGGGTGTTTTCGCGCCAACGCTATTGGGGAGAGCCGATACCCATAATCAACTGCCCCAAATGCGGACACGTTCCGCTCAGAGAAGAGGACCTTCCGCTCGTTCTTCCGGATGTTGACAGCTATGAGCTTACCGACTCTGGAGAGAGTCCATTATCGCAGATACGTGAATGGGTTGAAGTAGAGTGTCCGAAATGTGGCGGTCCTGCTGAACGAGAGACAGATACTATGCCTCAGTGGGCAGGTTCAAGCTGGTATTTCCTCAGATATACAGACCCCCACAACACAGAAGAGCTCGCATCGCAGAAAGCCATGGATTACTGGATGCCGGTAGACTGGTATAACGGGGGAATGGAACACACCACACTCCACTTACTATATTCCCGATTCTGGCACCATTTCCTATACGATATTGGCGTCGTCTCGACAAAAGAGCCATACAAGAAACGTACTAGCCACGGCATGATACTCGGTGATGGTGGAGAAAAGATGTCAAAATCCCGAGGCAATGTTATTAACCCGAACGACATTGTGAGAGAATACGGCGCTGACACCATGCGTCTCTACATCATGTTCATTGGCGATTTTGAGAAGGCTGCAGCATGGTCATCGACAGCTGTTAAGGGCTGCAAGCGATTCCTAGATAGAATCTGGAACCTATATGGTCAGCTAGAGAATTCTGAGAAGATTTCTAAAGCTAACGAGACAGAAATCCATAAGACAATAAAAAAGGTTACAGGCGATATTGAGGAACTGAAGTTTAACACTGCGATTGCCTCTATGATGTCACTACTAAACAAATTCCAGGATAATGGCGCAACAAAGGGCGACTATTCGATTCTACTACAGTTGCTAAATCCCTTTGCACCCCACATTACGGAAGAGCTGTGGCAGATGCTTGGGCATGACGGGTTGCTTTCTGCAACTCCATGGCCTGCATATGATGAGGAAAAGACAAAAGACGAGCGAATCACATTCGCAATTCAGGTCAACGGGAAGCTCCGTTCTACAGTTGAGTTGGATGCAGATAGCACCAACGATGAAATTGTGGAGGCGGCAAAGAGGGACGAGAAGGTACAGCGGTTTATCGCAGATAAGAGTATTGTGAAGACGATCGTCGTTCCGGGCAAGCTTGTCAATCTGATTGCGAAGTAAAAATTCTTGACATTCAAATACACCGATAGTATAATAAGGATGTTACTTCGTACTCGGAGGGAGGGAAAATTTAATGTCTGAAATCCATGTAAAGGATAACGAGTCCCTAGACAGTGCCCTTAAGCGCTTTAAGCGTAGTTGCTCAAAGGCTGGCGTTCTTTCCGAGATTCGAAGGAGAGAGCACTATGAGAGCCCCAGCGTCAAAAGACGCAAGAAATCTGAGGCTGCTAGAGCAAAAAAAAGGAAATATAGGTAGTTTTCATTGAGGCTGTGCCGCAGGCACAGCCTCTTTTGACTTTGTCGCATCTAGTTGCTTTGAAAGGACTTCAGCTTTTCTATGTATTGCCTAACATCCTCATAAAGGATAAAGGCTTGCTTTATTCCAACTCTCCTTGCGGTCTCAAGCTTTCTTACCATACTTCTCTCATCGTCATACAGGACAAAATGGCTACTGTTTGCATTATCACGATATGTAAAATAATACGAACAGAGCTCGTGGGAATAATACGACAGGGGCCTGTACTCCCGTATAAGCTCAACAAGTTTTGATCTCGTTATTGTAGTTCGCTCTCCTGAGGGAGAAGGTATAACGATATCAACACATATAGGGTCATAGTATAGTGCAATCCGTTGGGATGGGTATCTCTCGATTGCATTACTCATTGATTCAACAAATGAGCCTGCGGTAACCGCTGACGATATGAGCACATGAGATTTCGGCGCATGATCTGCGTAGGTAGCCGGGACATACAGGTCTATACCCAAGTCTGGGAACATATTTTCGGCTTCATACAGAAAACGAATTAGCCTTTCGTCGGCACTCTTCTCGAAATCACACAGTATCCCGGAGTAGCCCCTCAAATCGCACTCGCGCTTTATGTCATGTAGAAGTATAGATGAATATATTTCAGTGTACTCAAGACCGAAATTGGATAGGAGCATTATTCCTTTTCTGACATTAACGCCGACTCCGCTGCGGTATAACCGAAAGTCTTTTCCGATTCTATACGCCATGTGGCAAAGCGGGAAGCCTTCCTGTGATGCCTGCGTCGTTTCGGCAGGAGAAACACAGAGATAAACCTTAAAATCCTCCATTTTTACCCCCATTTTTCCAGTGTGATCGATAACCCATAGCTTCATATACAGAGCAAGCGGTACTTGTACGCCTTTTGAAAAAATGTTATACTTTACTCTATGGAGCAGCACACACTTCTAAAATAATCAACTCTGACAATAAAAGATATGAGAGCTCCGGGCATATAATGACATATAATAATAGCGATAGTAAAAAAGCAGAAGCATATAGTGCAAGCGTTGAAAGTGAGGATGTTTTATTGTCTAACTTGGCGAAACCATCTATAAAGTCTTTTTTTCTCCCAGATGCGGTATATGATAAGGTAACTGACATTGAAGCGAAGACACTTGTTGAAATGGGAATCAGGGGTCTCGCGCTCGATGTTGACAATACAATTGCAAAATATTCAGAGGACCTGCCTGCACCTGAGATAATCAGTTGGATAAAGAAGTTGCGTGAAGAGGGTTTTTCATTGGTCATAGTATCAAATAGCCGTAAGCAGGAACGTGTCCCCAAAATTAGTCGTGCGCTCGATTTACAATATATCGTAAGGGCTGGAAAGCCTAGCAGAAGGGGATTTATCGAGGCGACAAGGATCCTAGATATGGAGCCGAAAGACGTTGCGGTCGTAGGCGACCAGATATTTACTGATGTTTTGGGGGCTAAGAGAGCCGGCTGCAAGGCTATCATCGTTTATCCGAGAGGGATATCCGAAAACCCCCTTTTTAGACTAAGACGCTTAATCGAGACCCCGTTTATCCGAATTGCAAAGAAATCGTTGAAAGGAGGGGTCTAATGGCTGTTCTTTTCGGTACAGCCGGAAACCCGGATATTTTCCTGGAGACGGTAAGTAAAGCTTCGGTGGACATGCCCAGATGGCTGAGTGAAATTGGGTTGGATGCATACGAGTACCAATGCGGAAACGGTGTGCGTATAGGCGAAGTTACAGCCAAAAAGATCGGGGATGAAGCGGCGCGTCACAAAATAACGATGTCGGTCCACGCACCCTACTACATAAGCCTTTCAAATCCTCTGTACTTAGAAAAAAATATAAAATATGTACTTGACTGTTGCCGGGTAATAAGATACATGGGAGGCAAAAGAATAATCCTCCACTCGGGATCTGTCGGTAAGGTTTCCAGAGAGGAAGCCATGAACGAGGCACGAAAAACCTTGAAAGCAATACTTTCGGAAATGGATAATGCCGGGTACGGCGATCTGGTACTCTGTCCCGAAACAATGGGGAAGATAAACCAGTTGGGTACCCTTGAGGAAGTTCTTTCACTGTGCTCAATAGATGAGCGTCTGATTCCCTGTATTGATTTTGGACATCTCTACGCAAGAAGCATTGGAGAGATGGATGGATACAAAATGTTCGCCGGGCTCTTTGATAGGATGGAGACCGTTTTAGGATACGAGCGTGCATCTACGTTTCACTCACATTTTTCAAAGATTGAATACTCCAAGGGTGGAGAAAGAAGACATCTCACATTCGACCAATCTGAGTTCGGTCCGGACTTTGAACCGATTGCATGGCTCGTGTGCGAGCGCAATTACACACCAGTTTTCATCTGTGAATCAGCGGGAACACAGTCCATAGATGCGCTTGAAATGAAGAGACTGTATCTTAACAGATGCATTGAAATACAGTAATGTGCTTACTGCTGCACAAAACGCATGCAGATATTTTAAGATGTGAAAAGGGAGAGTATAATCATGAACAATGCTGGAAAGCTTAAGGCACTTCTTGAAAAGCACGAGGTTGACGCCCTGCTTCTCACTACCCCAGAAAACCGGTTCTATGCAACCGGTTTTAACTCATCAGCTGGTGTGGCTATAGTTACATCGGAGAAAAACTACTTCTTCACTGACTTCAGGTATATTGAGGCCGCTAATGATATAGACAATTTCGAAGTGGTGATGACTGACAGCAACAACAAATACCACACGCTGATAAACAGAACTGTTGAGGCACATAATATTAGTCGATTAGGGTTTGAGGATTTGAGGATGAGCGTATCCGAACATAAATCCTTGAAGGAAAAGGTTGGAGCGGAACTCGTTCCTCTCGGTAATGCATTATTTGACGCGCGCTCATCAAAAGAGCCGTGGGAGCTCGAGCGGATGCGCACAGCGCAGTCAATCGCCGAGAAGGCCTTGGACGAGGTTCTGCAACTCATTGAGCCCGGTCTGACCGAAAAGGCGATCGCGGCTGAAATCATTTATCGTATGCTCAGAAATGGTGCAGACGACATATCGTTCAATCCGATTGTTGTATCAGGTAAGAACTCATCAAAGCCGCACGGTGTACCGACTGACAAGAAGATTGAGAAAGGCGACTTTATCACAATGGATTTCGGGTGCATCTATAAGGGCTATTGCTCTGACATGACAAGGACAGTCGCCGTGGGCTACGCAACAGATACCATGCGAGAGATTTACGAAGTAGTGCTTGATGCCCAGCTTGCAGGCATTGCAGTAGCTAAAGCAGGTATCGTTGGCAGCGAAGTTGATGCAGCCGGTCGTAAAGTCATTGATGATGCTGGTTACGGTGAGTACTTCGGTCACGGCTTTGGACACAGTCTGGGTATTGAGATTCACGAGCCCCCTAACGCATCGGCTACCGAGACTTCAGTACTACCCAAGGGCGCGGTTATATCAGCGGAACCGGGCATTTATATACCCGGTCAGTTCGGTGTACGTATTGAGGACGTCCTCATTCTCGGCGAGGATGGATGTGAAAACATAACAAAAGCAAAAAAAGAGCTCATAATTCTCTAAAACACGTTGCACTAATACGTGCGATGTTATAGAATATGATAGTTAAAACGAGTATATAGAGCTAACATTGGGAGGTTAATATGATTTCAGCCGGTGAATTCAGAAACGGTATTACATTTGAGTTAGATGGACAGGTCATGCAGGTGGTCGAGTTTCAGCACGTTAAGCCTGGAAAGGGAGCTGCCTTTGTTCGCACAAAACTGAGGAATGTAATAAGCGGGGGTATGGTAGAAAAGACATTCAGCCCCACCGAAAAAGTGCCCACTGCATTTGTCGAAAGAAAAGAAATGCAGTATCTGTATAAGGACGACTCACTCTACTATTTTATGGACAATGAGACTTATGAGCAGATTCCTCTTAACGAGGACAAGCTTGATGACAATTTCAAATTTGTTAAAGAAAACGAGATTGTTAAAGTGCTTTCCTACAAAGGAAACGTATTCGGCGTAGAACCGCCAAATTTTGTTGAGCTTGAAGTAGTAGATACCGAGCCCGGAGTCAGGGGAGACACTGCGACAAACGTTACAAAACCTGCAACCCTTGAGACCGGTGCACAGATCAAGGTTCCAATCTTTATTAATGCAGGTGAGGTAATTCGAATCGACACCAGGTCGGGAGAATACCTCGAACGTGCAAAATAATTGCAAAATGGAGTTAACTATGGAAGTAAATGAAAGAGCATCCTATTTGAAAGGCCTTGCAGAAGGGCTTGAACTTGACAACACAAAGCCGGAGCATAAGATTATCAGTGCATTGATCGATGCCGTAGGCGAAATTTCTGAGGAGTTACAGCAAATCCGCAGTTATCTTGTAGACCTGAGTGAAGATATCGAGATGCTCGACCAAGAGATGGAGCTCATTTGGGATGAGACAGAGGACCTATTAAGCGATGAGTCCGAAGATAAGGGCTGTGGACATGACTGCTGTTGCGGAGATGATGAATACGAACATCTTGAACTGGATTGCCCAGCTTGTTGCGAGCCAGTCGCCATAAGCGAGGACATGTTTTCAGACGGACATTTTGCATGTCCACATTGCGGTGAAGCGCTCGAGATCGATTTAGGTGAGGAGACACCTTTCGATTTTGAAGATGAGGATGAATAGTGTGCTGAGTATTTAGTGGGCGTATCCTATTCTGATTTGTAACAGTTGGACACTTCTCTAGTATTGCATAAAAAGGTGTTGCGGCAAGAGGATAATTATCCTTTTGCCGCAACACCTTCTATTAGACATCTACAGGACCATTCCAAATCATTAAAGGAGTAATCCGTTATAGTACTTTCACTAAAGGAGTCAAATTTCAATATGTTAGTACATTATTGGCCGGCCTTATAGTAGTTTATTAGGTTTCCGGCCAGGATAATGTCGCGCTCGTCCTTAGTTATGCCAGGAAGATTTAAGGTTATATCTGTTGTATTTTCCCCCTGAATAAGGGCAGCCGCAATTTTAGCATCACCGTTCTCCAGTGCTCTACGGATATTTGGAACAGCGATGCGGTCACCTGGAGCTATACCAAAGCTTTCCGCTTTTTCGAGTGTGAAGGGGAGCATGCCCCAGTTGATCACATTTGAGCGATACCGCTTTGTTGCATAGTCACTTGTGATGTTGGCAACGCCTCCGAGAACGCGTTGACAGGATGCCGCCTGCTCGCGTGCAGAGCCGTCTCCGGGCTTTAGAGCGAACACAGCAGAGCCAATGCCCCATAATCTATAATCACGCCCTCCAAGGAACTTTTCTAGCGCCCCCAACGGCTCCGAGAGCCCTGATTCGGTATCAAGGAGGTTGCGTCGCTCGGTTTCCAGTGCCTGGATGCTTTCAGCTCTCCTAACATATTGAGGATCCTTACGAGAGAGTGTAAAGGATGCCAGTTTTTTCGGATTGGAACGGTATGAAGAGGTCTCACCGGATGGTATCAACTCATCAGTGGTTGTAACAGGGTCATATATGGCGGAAGCAATACCAATAAGCAGGTTTTCTGGCAGAGGTATTTGCTCCGGCCAATCAGCTATGTTAGGCCCAAAAACAAGCTTTGCGTTTTTATCAGGATTTCCGTAACCGTTGTATACACGGTTTTTGTACGGTGCGTCGTTAAAGATATAGTCTGTTTCCACTGTATCTATAGGCGGGTTTTCAAGATCGGTTGCCGAAGTTAGAGCTCCACCGTTGAGCGCTGTGGCAGCTATTGAGCGCGCGTCCATAAGAGCAACATAAGAGACTTGCCCCTCGGAAGGCTTTGAACCCTCTCTATTCGGGAAATTCCGCGTTGCATGACGAATGGAGAATCCGCCATTTCCAGGCACATCCCCTGCGCCAAAGCACGGACCGCAGAAAGCAGAGCGGACAATGGCTCCAGAGTTCATTAGATCTGTTAATGTGCCGTTATCTGTGAGCTGTATCATCATTGGCTGGCTTGCGGGATACACAGATAGCGAGATTCCTGTATTGCCCAGTGATGAGCCTTTAAGTATCGCGGCCATCTGTCTGATACTCTGGTAGAGTCCACCCGAACACCCTCCAACAAAGGCTTGATCGACGTAGAACCTGCCGTCACGCACCTTGGAGCGGAGGGATGGTGCAGGAAAATCAAGGTTTAGAAGTTCTACTGCGTTCTTCTCAACCTCAAAAAGAATGTCCTCGGGATTTTCATTGAACTCACGAATCGTATAGCAGTTTGACGGATGGAAGGGAAGAGCTATCATCGGCTCAATCTCATCGAGGTTTACTACAATCGCACCGTCATAACACGCGCCATCTATAGGATTCAACTCAGTATAATCATCCGGGCGGCCATGAATACTCAGAAAATCACTAACAACCTTGTCTGTTCTCCAGACTGAACTGAGACAGGTGGATTCTGTAGTCATTACATCAATACCGAATCGATAGTCCATCGAAAGGTTAGAGACCCCGGGACCAATAAACTCAAGTACCTTATTCTTAACGATCTCATCATCAAAGGTCGCTTTTATAATTGCAAGTGCGACGTCCTGTGGTCCTACTCCAGGCCGAGGTCTTCCTTCAAGCCATACTGCAATTACATCTGGGTATTTAATGTCGTAGGTGCGGCCAAGGAGCTGCTTTACAAGCTCTGGTCCTCCTTCGCCAACAGATAGAGTGCCTGCAGGGCCATAGCGGGTGTGGCTATCCGAGGCCAGTATCATCTTTCCGCAGCCTGCGTAACGTTCGCGCATATACTGATGTATTACTGCCAGATGTGCAGGCACGAACTCTCCGCCAAATCTCTTAGCTGCCGACAGACCAAAGAGATGGTCATCCTCATTAATAGTGCCTCCAACAGCGCAGAGACTATTATGGCAGTTTGTTAGCACATAAGGTAACGGGAAAGCCTCAAGACCGCTTGCACGCGCAGTCTGAATGATTCCCACATATGTTATGTCATGTGATGCCATAGCATCGACCCGTAGCCGCAGGTTTTCGATATCGTCAGATGTATTATGCGAGGACAATATTGAGTATGTGATGGTTCTGGACTTCCCTACTTCACCTGCGATTCTATCCGATCCTTCTGAATAGGGGACCAGCCTATCGCCAACGAGCTTCATTCTCTGTTGAAATATCTTTATCAAAAGTTATCCTCCTTAAGTGTTCTCTTTGTCTCTTATTGAAATATTAACACACCTTAATTATCCCGGTCAAGAAATAGTCAATTGTGCGAGCGGCGCCGTCCCTTTTCGATGGAAAAAATGAGGTATATAAGAAGAATGACGGCTGCGGCAAGCATAAATTTCGCACCCAGTTCGATTCCTATACCTCCTCCGAACAGATAGGCGTGGTAGCCGCTCCAAGATCCAAGCTGTACTAATATCGGTACGGGTATAAGCCAAGGACTTGCAAATGAAGATATGACTGAAAGGATATCTGAGAGATAGAAGTAGCGTTCGTGCATAGAGGGCAGAAGAAAAGGGATCAACTGAACCATTAATGCTGCAGATATTGTGATTGTTCTAATATCTAGCCTTTTTCGTCTTAACAGCAAGTAAAGAAGCAGCGAAAGAAGTGTTAAAAACGCTATAATAATACCAATTGCAGTGAATAATGATCTGTCGGAGACAGAACCCAGAAGCGCATATATTGAGGGGGCGTTGAGGGTAAGGAAGCTACTATAAGAGCCTACCTGATTTGTGTAGATCAGTATGGCATCAATGACTGGTCTTCCCATGATGGCAGCAGGTAGAAATACTAGAAAATACACGACTGGGAAAGCAAATAAGTGCCTGATCTTAATTCGGTCGGTAAAAAGAAGTACTGCAAATATAGGTAGTAGAAATATGACCTGAAGCTTAAATGAGAAGGCTAATGCCGCCAATGAGACTGATAGGATAGGTTTTTTCTTAAGGCCGTAATACAGTGCAAGCAGGCCAAGAGATGTGTATATTGAGTCACATTGTCCCCACATAGAGGAGTTAACGGTTACAGTTGGAAGAAGCAGAACCAAAATAAATGCTGCAACACCGAAGTCGTTTCGGTTAGTAAGTAGCGTTACCAGCTTCATAGCCGTGTACGCTAATAGGATGTCGAATATAACTGAGAGTAACTTAATCAGGTATAGACCACTAACAGGGATGTATGAGAAAAGAGCCATAAAATAGAGATAGGGAACATTGTAGTCTCCGATTCTTTTACCTAATGCAGAAAAGCCACCGTTATCGCGAAAATACTGCAGCCAGTGAGACAAAAAAGCGTTATAGTCGTTAGATTTGAAGTCAATAAACTGGTATCTGATAAGGAGTGCGGCCACTATTCCTAACGATGCTAGGAACATAACCTGTGGCTGCTTTAGCGGGCTGTTTCCACCTGATGTTCTGTTGTGGGTAACACGATTGCCTTTTCCCCTATAACCGCGTCGGCTCATAATTTTGGACCTCCAATGTACATGCACATCCGTAAGCTCTTTGGGGCGAGCAGACAAGTTGATGCCGTAATCGTTCAAAGGATTATTAACCCTATACAGATGATTATATACGAATGCAGCCTGTCCCGCAAATCATTATGTGTTAGTGTAGGGGTGAATTTGCTAAAAAGCCATTTTCTTTAAAAAGTGCTTGAAAACATGGCAGACTTATGGTAGACTACCCTAGTGACATTAAGGCAGTCCTCTGTCGCTTTGTTTCTTGCGGCATGAATGTCTGTAAAGAAGGGAGGATGTTGATATGGACCTCATCCAAGCTGTAACGCAGCCATATATAAAAAAAGAGCTTCCGTCCTTCAGTATCGGGGATACCGTGCAAGTTCATGTAAGAGTAAAGGAAGGCAGCAGGGAAAGAATACAGATTTTTGAAGGCACCGTGATTGCTAGAAAGCATGGTGGAATTCAGGAAACTATAACCGTGCGCCGTATTTCCTATGGCATCGGAGTAGAGAAAGTGTTTCCTCTGCACTCCCCGACAATTGCCGACATAAAAGTCGTAAGACGGGGTAAGGTAAGAAGAGCAAAGCTTTACTACCTGAGAGACAGAGTCGGAAAGAAAGCAAAAGTCAAAGAAAGAATCTGAGTTCAAAAAAGGGGGGCTTGTCCCTCCCTTTTTCCTTATGAGAAGGGGTTGAGACACACGCCGCCCACTGTCACTACCTGTCATAGTATAGACTCTGATGTTGTTTAATGGTATAATTGGTAAGCAGAAAAACTGTGTCAAACTACCAGGAAGGAACATATCGGCATGAGTGAGAATTCAAACGGTATCATCCAACAATCAGATGGAGCTGAGAAAGAGACGAAACGTGGAATTGCTGTAGAGCTTTATGAATGGGCACAAGCGCTAGTATACTCCGTTGTTTTCGTGGTGGTATTATTTACTTTCTTTGTGCGGATAATAGGTGTTGACGGAACATCAATGATCCCCACACTCCAACATAACGACAAAATAGTTGTTACTAACATGTTCTACGAGCCAAGTCAGGGCGACATAATAGTGCTCCGCAAGGAGAGTTTCCTTGAGGAACCCATTGTAAAGAGAGTTATTGCGACCGAAGGTCAGACAGTAGACATTGACTTCATCTCGCACAATGTATACGTGGACGGCATTAGACTTGACGAACCCTATATAAATGCTCCAACCACCAGGGAGGGGGATGTCAGCTTTCCGGTTACCGTCCCTGAAGGCTTTGTTTTTGTTCTTGGCGACAACAGAAACAACAGTGCCGACAGTCGGATATCAAGGTTGGGTATGGTTGATGAACGCTATATTCTCGGCCGTGTTGTCTTCCGGGTCTATCCGATGAATAAGATTGGAAAAGTTGAGTGAGAAGCTATCATCAACTAGATTTTACCAACAACATAGTGATATGTTTGTACTGGTAGAGAGTACAAAGTAAAGAGTTATATCAATAAGAAAGTAAAGAATTATGTCAATAAGATAGAACTTGTTTTTGAAAGGGAATGATCTGTGAATATTCAGTGGTATCCCGGTCATATGGCTAAGACCAAAAGAATGATTGCTGAGTCGCAAAGGCTCTGCGATGTTGTTTGTGAGGTTATCGATGCTAGAATACCAGTCTCAAGCCGAAACCCGGACATATCAGAACTAACTAGTGGAAAGCCGCGAGTTATTATCCTAAACCGAGCAGACCAGGCCGATCCTGACCAGAATGCGCTCTGGTCAAAAAAGCTTGCTGAAGAGTGCTGTTGTGTAATCGAGACCGACAGCAAATCGGGCAAGGGCGTACAACGATTTGCAGGAGCTGTTCGGCAGGCTGCCAAAGAGAAGATCCAGCGCGCGGCCAAAAGCGGTAGGAAGGTTACTGTTCGTGCGATGATCCTTGGTGTACCAAATGTCGGAAAATCTTCGTTAATTAACCGCATAGTGGGAAGAAACAGAGCGAAAACAGAGGATAGACCAGGAGTAACTAGGGGAAAGCAGTGGTTTTCGGTAGGTAGAGATCTTGAACTTCTTGATACCCCGGGAATTCTTTGGCCTAAAATAGATGACCCAAACACTGGTATGATGCTCGCATACACAGGCGCAATTCGTGATGTCATACTAGACACCGAAGAACTCGCCGCCAACCTAATAAAGTTCTTGGCGGAGGAGTATCCCGATGCTATTACTGCAAGGTATAAGATTGAGCCTGTTGGTTCGAAATATGAGCTCATCTCTGCAGCAGCAATTAAGAGAGGGTGTATAATTTCGGGAGGAGAACCCGATTTAGATAGGATCTCCGCTATTATTCTCGACGAATACCGAAGTGGAAAGCTGGGCAGATTTACACTGGAAAAGTGTCAGTAGCAGTGCGTGCTTCAGTAGCGGAATATTCAAATACATAATAGGATACAGATAAAGATGGATTTGTACGAATATGAGAAGCGATTGGCCGAGAACAACGGTTTTTTATGCGTCTGCGGGGCAGACGAGGCAGGAAGAGGTCCGTTGGCAGGTCCCGTTTACGCTGCAGCTGTGTCATTGGGAGATGTGAAAATCGAGGGTCTGAACGATTCAAAAAAGCTCACTCCGTTGAGGAGGGAAAAACTCTACTCAGAGATACTATCGAAGGTCGAGTATACTGTTGCATCTGCGAGCGTAGGCGAAATCGATAAATACAATGTCCTTGAAGCTTCCCAATTAGCTATGCGTCGTGCTGTGGATGCACTTAGTTCCAAGTCTCATATAGATGCAGTGTTTGTTGACGGAAACATCGCCAGGGGGTTTACAATACCTGCTGTATGTGTCGTTAATGGAGATGCACTGTGCGCCTCGATTGCAGCAGCCTCAATAATCGCTAAGGTGACCCGGGACCGTGAGATGGTCAGACTAGACGAAATTTATCCGGGTTATGGCTTTGCAAAGCACAAAGGTTATCCGACGAAGCAACACTACGAGGCTTTAGGGAAGTTGGGGCCTTCGCCGGTTCACAGAGTTTCTTTTCTTAGGAAATTCTACGAGAGGCAGGGCAAGCAGGGGTCGCAGCATACTCTGAGTTCAATGCAAGAAATAGAGGGTAACAAAAAGTTGTATCTTAGCTCATCAAGAGCTCGAGGCAAACTCGGAGAAGGTGTTGCAGTCAGACATCTTGAGGATAGAGGGTATAAGCTGGTTGAGCGAAACTTCTGTTCACATGTTGGTGAGATAGACCTTATTCTGCAGAAGGACGAGTATGTAGTTTTCACCGAAGTAAAGCTCCGAAAGGATCGCTCTTTTGCAGAGGCTGCGGAAAGCGTTGACTCTAGGAAAATACATAAAATTCGAAGGACCGCAGAATACTGGCTAATGACCCACAAGACAGCTCTTCAACCCAGATTCGATGTTGTCGAGATATATGACGGCGGTGGCTTGAATGAGGCAACCGAGGACTCATCGGGCTGCGAAATAAACCATATTATCAACGCATTCTGACACGGAGGTTTTTATGAGGTATGTCAGTACAAGAAGTAAATCATCGCAGGTAAGGGCTCATGAAGCAATCCTTCAGGGACTTGCACCCGATGGGGGACTCTATGTGCCCGATTCCTTTCCAACTCTAGGATTGGATACTATTGGCTCGCTTTGCGATGCTACTTATGAAGAGCGTGCGACACATATTTTGTCGCTCTACTTTGATGAGTATACCAGTGAAGAGATCAAAAGCTTTACCCTAGCCGCGTACGGAGAAAAAAGCTTCCCCCGCGACGACACAACAAAGAGCCAGGGAGCTACCCGTCAAGCTCCTGTAGTGAAGGTTGGTAATGACCATATTCTTGAACTCTGGCATGGACCAACATCCGCATTTAAGGATATGGCGCTCCAATTATTGCCTCACCTCTTAAAGGCATCGATTGAGAAGGCAGGGGAGAGTAAGAACGTCCTCATACTTACTGCCACCTCGGGTGATACAGGAAAAGCTGCTCTTGAGGGATTCCGTGACATCGACCGCACAAAAATCATGGTATTCTATCCGGCAGAGGGTGTCTCTGAAATACAGGCATTACAGATGAACACCCAGGTAGGCCGTAACGTTCATGTCCAGGCTGTGAAGGGTAATTTCGACGATACCCAGACAGCCGTTAAGGCGATATTCTCCGACAGTCGCATAAGCGAGGAACTCGAGGCCTCTGGGTGGAGACTCTCTTCCGCGAACTCGATAAACTGGGGCAGACTACTTCCGCAGATTGTGTATTATGTATCTGCGTACTGCGATTTAGTTTCGACTGGAGAAGTGGAGCTTGGTTCGCCCGTTAATTTCTGTGTTCCCACCGGCAATTTCGGAAATATACTTGCCGCATATTACGCACAAAAGATGGGGCTTCCAATCAACAAATTGATCTGTGCCTCAAATGAGAATAACATTTTGACAGACTTCATTAGGACGGGTAAATACGATGTAAAACGAGAGTTCTTCTGCACAATTTCACCCTCTATGGACATCCTTGTATCAAGTAATCTGGAACGTCTGCTCTATGATGTGGCGGAGGATAATGAATTGATCCCGTCATACATGAGAAGTCTCGCTAGTAAAGGAGAATATGAAGTAAGTGCTGGAATACTAGATAGAATACAGCATATTATGTGGGCGGATTTCTGCACAGAAGAAGGTGCAAAAAAGGTGATTAGGCAGGTTTGGGACAAGTACGACTATCTACTCGATCCGCATACTGCCGTTGCTTACGATGTTTGTCAGAAGTATAAAAAAGTCACAGGCGATACGACACCAACTGTAACCGTCGCAACTGCTAATCCATATAAATTCTGTGAAACAGTACTCGAATCTATAGCCGATGATTTTCACGATAAGGTTGTGTCGGGAAGCGGATTGGAGCTAATTCATCTGCTCTATAGCAAAACCGGTGTGCCTGTACCGAAACCAATTGCTGATCTTGAATTTGCCAAGACAAGATTTACAGGCGTAATAGAGAAAAGTGAAATGGCAGCATGTGTGAAAGATTTTGCTGATAAATAGTTGACTATACGGAGGACCAGATGTCTCTATATGCAATCGGAGATCTACACCTTTCTACAGGAACAGACAAACCAATGGACGTTTTTGGTGGTGCATGGGAAAACTACACCGAGAAAATCATAGAGGGATTTAGTATCGTCGGAGAGGATGATACGGTGGTGCTCTGTGGTGATCTCTCATGGGCGTCAAGTCTTGAAGAGGCTCGCGGCGATTTCCGCTTAGTCTCACAGCTTCCCGGTAGGAAAGTCCTGCTGAAGGGCAATCATGACTATTGGTGGTCGACTGTATCAAAGATGACTAGCTTTTTTCAAAACGAAGGCATTGGAGACTTTGAAATAATCCATAACAACTGCATTTTGTGGGAAGGTATTGCCCTTTGCGGCACCAGAGGCTGGTATTACGAAAGCGACTTCTCGAAAGAACATGATGAGAAAATATACAGGCGTGAGATTACACGGCTGAAGACATCGTTGGATTTAGGTAGGGAGTCGGGCGCTGACAGCATTGCAGTCTTCCTCCACTATCCTCCTCTCACACTCGACTATGAGTGTAAGGAAATACTATCCTTGCTGCAAGAATACAATGTCGCAATTTGCTGTTACGGGCACCTTCATGGGAACAGCCATAGAAGGGCAGTAATAGGTGAATACAACGGAACAGATTTTAGACTCGTTTCGAGTGATTATTTAGGATTTAAACCGTTAAAAATTCTTTAAAAAGTGTGGAAATATTATCAGTTATCTGATAATATAATATAGATTGCTCTGCAGTCGCAGGATATTTTTACTCGACTGCTGTTATTGTCAGGAGGAACTCTCTCAATGAATGTAAAAAGCAAAGAAAAAAAAGAAAACAGTATCATCGAACTAACAGTAGAGGTCACTAAAGAAGAATTCAACAAGGCCCTACAGGATGTATACAAAAAGCAAGTTAAAAACATAGCCATTCCCGGATTTCGTAAGGGAAAGGCACCGCGCAAGATAATCGAAAGGATGTACGGGGAGTCGTTTTTCTGGGAGGACGCCGTAAACGAGTCGTACCCCGATGCATATAGTAAAGCTCTAGAAGAGAGTGAAATCGAACCTGTCGGAAGAGCGGACATGGAGATTCTTGAACTGAGTGCAGATGGCTATACTTTTAAGGCTATGGTTCCGGTGAAACCCGAGGTCAAGATAGAAGACTATAAGGGTATTGAGGCTGAGAAGCCTGAAGTTAACGTCGGACAAGCTGAGGTCGATGCAGAAATCGAACGTATGCGCGTACGTAACGCACGCATAGAAACAGTTGATCGCGAGATAAAGAACGGAGACACCGCTGTTATAGATTTTGAAGGCTTTAAGGACGGAGTAGCATTCGAAGGTGGCAAGGGAGAACACCACTCTCTCGAAATAGGCTCAAACTCCTTCATTCCTGGATTCGAGGAGAAACTTGTAGGAGCAAAAGCGGGCGATGAGCTAGAGCTCGAATTGACGTTCCCAGAGGAGTACCACGCCGAAGATCTTGCTGGCGCTGATGTGGTCTTCAAGGTTAAGGTCCATGAAGTTAAGGAAAGGTTACTGCCGGATCTGGACGATGAGTTCGCTAAGGATGTATCTGAGTTCGATACACTAGAGGAGCTCAAAGGAGACATCGAGAAGGATTTGATCAAGAGGGCTGAGGAGCAGTCTAATTCAGTTTTTGAAAACAATGTCTTTGAGAAACTCATTGAAAAGCTGGAGGCCGATATTCCCGAAGCAATGATAGAGGCCCGCATCGATTCGTTGGTAAATGATTTTGCATACCGCATTAGTTCCCAGGGTATTCAGCTTGAGCAGTACCTGGAGATGATGGGTACTGACATGGAAACCTTCAGAGGATATAACAGAGTACAGGCTGAAAGCCAAGTCAAGCTAACTCTGGCTCTCGAGAAGATTGCCGAGCTCGAAAATATCGAAGTCGGTACTGAGGAGCTTGACGAGGAATATAATAAACTAGCGGAACAGTATAATATGGAAGCTGATAAGGTTAAGATACTGTTACCGGAAGAGAGCATAAAGAACGACATTCTAATGAGAAAGACTGCAGATTTCGTTAAGGAGCATGCAGTAGGTGTGGCTCCCGCCGTAGAAGATGTTCTGGATGATGCTGAGACACAAAAAGCTGAGGCTGTTTCTCCAACCGAAAAAGATGAAACTATAGACACATCAGAGGAAGAGCAAGCTGAGTAGTTTTCAGTATAGTAGTTAAACAGAGTACCATGTATTAAGGAGTGAGCAAGGTGAACAATATGAGTTTAGTACCTATTGTTGTTGAACAGACGAGTAGAGGAGAGCGCTCTTACGACATTTTTTCTCGTCTCCTCAATGATCGGATAATCTTTCTGTCAGAAGCAGTTACAGACGTAACAGCAAGCTTAGTAGTAGCACAGCTTCTGTATCTAGAAGCACAGGACCCAGATAAGGACATACAGTTCTATATAAACAGTCCTGGCGGATCAGTGTCTGCCGGAATGGCAATCTACGACACAATGCAATACATCAAATGTGACGTTTCAACAATATGCATCGGCATGGCTGCCAGCATGGGTGCTTTCCTACTGGCTGCCGGAACAAAGGGCAAGCGTTTTGCTCTTCCCAATGCAGAAATAATGATCCACCAGCCAATGGGTGGAGCGCAAGGTCAGGCCACCGACATAAAAATTCACGCTGAGCAGATCCTTCGTATCAGAGAAAATATTAACAGGATCCTTTCCGAGCGGACCGGGCAGCCTGTTGATAAGATTGCTCTTGATACCGAGCGCGATAACTTTATGTCAGCGGAGCAGGCGGTGGAGTACGGTCTAATCGACAAGATACTCGTTACCCGCTAAGAAAACTAGCAATATAGGAGTTTAGCATGACCAAAAACGATGATAAGAGATTGGTGCGTTGCTCATTTTGCGGCAAACACCAAGATCAGGTACAGCGCTTAATCGCCGGACCAGGCGCATACATCTGCAATGAGTGCGTACAGTTATGTCTCAACATACTTGACGACAGATTAGATAAGCCCTACGCCGAGTTTGGAGATCTAAAAAAGCCGAAAGAGATAAAGGCCTTCCTTGATGAGTACATTATTGGTCAGGAAGAGGCCAAGAAGGTACTTTCGGTGGCTGTATACAACCACTATAAAAGGATTGCCAACGATGGCGACGACGATATCGAACTGCAGAAAAGCAATATTGTCCTAATTGGACCAACAGGGTCGGGGAAGACATTTATCGCCCAGACACTTGCTAAGATTCTGAATGTCCCCTTTGCAATCGCTGATGCGACAACACTGACCGAGGCCGGTTACGTCGGTGAGGATGTCGAAAACATCCTACTGAGACTTGTTCAGGCGGCCGATTACGATGTAGAACTTGCGGAAAAGGGAATTATCTATATCGACGAGATCGACAAGATTTCCCGTAAGAGCGAAAACGCATCAATTACAAGGGATGTAAGCGGAGAAGGCGTTCAGCAGGCACTTTTGAAGATTCTCGAAGGCACTGTAGCCAACGTTCCGCCACAGGGTGGACGCAAGCATCCTCACCAGGAGTTCATTCAGATAAACACCTCAAACATCCTGTTCATTTGCGGTGGTGCATTTGACGGCATCGACAAGATCATTGAAAGTCGTGTCGGCCGTGCGGGCATCGGTTTTGGAGCTGAACTCAAAAAAAGCGAGGTCGAACGCAACAAGCTTATACAGCAGATTCAGCCACACGACCTTATCAAGTATGGACTTATTCCTGAGCTTGTCGGACGAATTCCAGTGGTCGCACCGATCAACGCATTGAGCAAGGAAGAGCTTGTGAGAATACTCGTTGAGCCCAAGAATGCGTTGATCAAACAGTATAAGAAACTGATGGAAATGGATGATGTTGAGCTGATAGTCGACGCAGGGGCACTTGATGCAATTGCGGATAAAGCTCTCGAGAGAAAGATTGGTGCAAGGGGACTGCGAGCTGTCCTTGAGAGCATCATGACCGATATCATGTATGAAATCCCCTCTGACGAGACCATTGAGAAGGTAACGATAAACAGTGACTGTGTGATAAGCGGTGCTACACCTGAGGTTGTAAGCAACCCTGATAAGACTAAAGCTAATGTTAGCGCACAAAAGAAATCGACACGCTCAAAGCAAGAGCGCGGCGGGAGCAAAATCGGAGCTTAAGCTGAGAACGTGCAAAATTAGTGGAGTATTCCCGAGTAAAAATATGATCTGGTAGGTAGCAATGTTTACTTACCAGATCTTTTTTATCTCAGAAATTACTTGACAACTAATGCTATGTTAGATAAAATTCTAACATAGAAAGAATTAACTGTTACATAGCGATATAACAATACCAATGATGCAGATACGTATTCACTCTTTTATGGGAGGCGTTTTCATATGAAAAATATAGTCAGAACTCAGCCAAACTGGCTTTTTGAGACGATTATGCTTCTTTCGCAGGGCTTTCAAGAAAGAGAAGGCTACCCAATGGACTTTATAACCGATCCTGTCTCCTACAACATGACAAGGGAGGAAATTGGTGAAAAACTTGATGAAACAGTCACTTTTTTAAAAACTATTTACGAGGAAACACGCGAAGTTTTGCGAGAATACACAGATCTGGAACCCTACTTTTATAAACGGAATTTCGGTAGCGTCGCATTAGTATCACTTGGAATTGATAGTGCCAAAAAGCTAAAAGCCAAGGATTACAAAAGGGCTTTGTACTATCATGCACTTCTTGAAATGATAGAGCTTGACGAGGATGAAACTAAAATCGATTTCTGCTCTGAGGCAAGCATTGCAAACATGTTTGAAGTCCTATCGAAAACGAGCTGGATCGATTCTGATAAAATGCAGTTAATGACGCTGTTTCAGATGGCTGACCAATCCTTTGAGCGCATAAGCGAAATGTTTTGTCAAGTTGAGGATGTTCTTGTCCGAAACTATGGAATAATCAAGTGTAAATATGAAAGCGCTATATCCAAATATAGTGCGTGCAATGGCCAGGAATGCCAGGCGGCACTAGAGAGACATATCAATCAGTTTAGCTCTATTGGAGCGTCCGAAGTCATTTTCCAAGTTAGCGTAGTTAGTCTGAATTCACTACACTTAATTAGCCCGTTTTACGACAGAGAGACCGTTCACGCTATTATGGGTATTGATTTTGAGTTGTTATCAGACCTCAAACAAGAGGCAGAAAAAATTGGTGAGCAGCCACTTATCTGGATGAAAGCCCTCGCCGATAGCAACAAACTGAAAATTATCCGCCTACTCACTCAGAGACCGATGTTTCTGCGAGAAATCTCGGATGAGTTAGGTGTGTCCGGAGCAACAACGTCTCATCACATAAAGCAAATGCTTGAGGCGCGGCTCCTCAAATTCCGGATCTCGGGAAGGAAAGTCTTCTATAGTATCAATGCTGAAGAATTTGAAAATATGGCATCGTTATTGTTGAAGATAGCTGAGATGAGTAAGGAACATGAGAGATGAAGACAGAAAGACAGAGAAAGACAAGTGCCATATAAAAGAGACCAAACAGGAAAGAGGATTTATTGATGAGTGCAAACACACGTGATGCTATGAAGGAGTCTATCATAAGCTGTTCGAATCAAGCGGGAAAGTAATTTCAATATTGTTTCTTGCGGTAGTCATATCACTCTTTAATCCGCTGATAGTATTGGTATTAGTGCTCTCGGTTGTTGTTAGCGTATTTGTACTTAAAAAGGTTTCTCTGTTCAGGCACACCATGAAACCGGAACTGAACAAGGATACGCTCTTTTCGAATGGCCTTTACATCGGTTCTTGATGTTATGCAGCAACTTGGCCACCTGACAGCGTTTGCTGAGTTTATAGAGATACCGGACAGCGATAATCATTCTGCTGGCGGTGAGGCGCTGGATGAAATTGAGTCAATAGAGTTTCGAAATGTTAGTTTTAAGTACCCGTCTTCTGAGCCTATGATCCTAAAGAATGTATCCTTTAGGATAAACAAAAGTGAGAGAATATCTATTGTAGGGCTAAACAACGCAGGCAAGTCCACTATTGTCAAGCTCATCTGTCGTCTGTTTGAACCTATAGAGGGCGAAATTCTTGTAAACGGGATCGATATCAGAAGGTATAAACTCAGTGACTATTTAGGTCAGATATCAAGTGTGTTTCAGGACTATCAGTTGTTTCCCTTCACAATAGAAGAAAATATTAATACATGTGATATGGTAGCAGATACGAAAAAAATCAAACAGATCCTGGACGACATTGAAATGACTGAGCGCATAGCAAAGCTGCCAAACGGAGTACACTCACTTTTGGATAAAACCATTTACGATGACGCTGTAGATATGTCTGGTGGCGAAAGACAGAAGATAGCTATTGCAAGGGCATTGTATAAGGGATCATCATTGATTATACTTGATGAGCCGACTGCTGCCCTTGACCCTCTGGCTGAGGCAGAAATATATGAAGACTTTAACTCCCTTATCAGTGACCAAACAGCTATATTCATTTCTCATAGGATGAGTTCGTCAGTGTTTTGCGATAGAATCTTGCTGCTGCAGAATGGCGAAGTCGTAGCCTTCGATAGCCATGAAAACCTGATGAAGTCGGAAAATCTGTACAGGGAGCTCTTCCTAACACAAGCAGCGCATTATCAGGAGTAAAACAGGACCGATTCTTGTACTAGAT
>JAAYOS010000122.1 GCA_012520195.1 Clostridiales bacterium
ACGGTGAAGAGGAAATCCCCTCTTTTATGCGGTATACGTTATAGAATATACAGTGTACGATATATCACCCTGAGAGAATCCACACACAACTCGAAATTCTGCGCAGAAACCGTGATTTTTCGTGCAGAGGTACACATAGCTCAAGATTTTGCGAAAACACTGCGTCCTAGCTCCTAGCACCCAGTGTGACGGTCATCATTCGCCTTTCATGGGCCTATTTATTTCTCTTCTTGTGTCTCATTTAATATAACTATCAACCCTCCAATAATATAACTACTAGTCCTCCAAAAAAAAGTTTAAATATATGCTTGACACATCCTTTCTTTTGATATATGATAGTCGAGCGCCTGAAGGGCGGAAGCAATTTGTGGCGCAATGCGATGAAGCGGGAGATTGCCGTGGGATCGATAATTCATTGTTTGCTTTGAACATCGATGTAAGCGGGTAACTTTCGTGGAGTATGTCCGATAATCGGGCGGTTGAGAAGTGCTGTAAACTTATTCGAAAGAAATTACTGCCGGAGATTTCTCCTTTTTTTAATTGGACAAAATGAAACACACGGCTGGGTTTATAGAATTTCTCGTCCGTATGCGGGCAAATTATTGTATGAACGCATAAGGAGGCACAAAATGGCACAAGCAAACAGAGAAATCATCAGAATCAGGCTGAAGGCCTATGATCACCAGCTGATCGACCAATCGGCTGAGCGAATCGTCGAGACTGCAAAGCGCACCGGGGCTCAGGTATCAGGTCCGGTACCGCTTCCGACAAAACGTGAGATAATCACTATCCTTCGTGCAGTCCATAAGTATAAGGACAGCCGGGAGCAGTTCGAGCGCCGCACTCACAAGAGACTTATCGATATTCTTAAGCCCACCCAGAAGACAGTTGAAGCTCTCATGTCACTGGACCTTCCAGCGGGTGTTGAGATTGAGATAAAGCTGTAACCTTCGGTCATGTTGGCATGTCGAAAAAGAGTAAAAAGCTTCATTGCGACTGCCAACCAATAACCTTTTAGGAGGAACATATATGCAGAAAGCAATTATTGGCAGAAAAGTCGGTATGACGCAGCTGTTTGACGAAAACGGTAGAATTGTTCCCGTCACAGTAATAGAGGCGGGTCCATGCGTCGTTACACAGAAAAAGACGATTGAAAAAGAGGGCTATGCCTCAGTGCAGTTGGGATTTGAAGATGTCCCCGAGAGAAAGCTCACACAGCCCGAAATCGGACATCTCAAAAAGGCCTCAGCCCCAATGAAGAAGCATCTCAAGGAGTTCCGTCTCGATGACGACTCATCACTCAATGTCGGTGATGTCATTAAAGCAGATGTATTTAGTCAGGGAGACCGTGTTGATGTCACCGGAATCAGCAAAGGTAAAGGATTCGCCGGAACCATTAAGCGCCACAATGCCAGCCGCGGTGCAATGTCACACGGTGGGGGACCGGTTCATAGACATGCAGGCGCAATGAGTGCCGCCGCAACACCGGGACGTATTCCAAAAGGTAAGAAGATGCCCGGACACATGGGTGCGGAGCAGGTAACTGTCCAGAACCTGGACGTTGTCTTGGTAGACAGTGAGAAGAATGTTATTGCAGTTCGTGGCGCCGTTCCAGGTCCAAAGGGCGGCATCGTGTTCCTGAAGAACACGGTAAAGAACGTCTGAGGCGAAAGGAGAAATAGAGGATGCCAAAAGCAGCAGTTTATGATATGACCGGAAAGCAGATAGACGAAATTGAGCTTTCCGATGCAATATTCGGCATAACGCCAAACCTATCTGTAATGCATGATGCAGTAAAAAATCATCTGGCTAACAGAAGACAGGGGACACAATCCGCGCTGACCCGCGCAGAAGTTCGCGGCGGCGGCCGTAAACCCTGGCGCCAAAAAGGAACCGGTCGGGCACGACATGGCTCCATCCGCTCACCTCAGTGGACACACGGAGGAGTTGCATTTGCACCTAAGCCAAGAAACTATCGCTACTCTCTCAATAAGAAGACAAGAAGACTAGCACTTCTTAGCGCCCTCTCATCGAAGGCACTGGCAGGAGAGATAATCGTAGTCGATAACCTACATCTCGATGAGATCAAGACCAGAAAAATGGTCGATTTCCTGAAGGCCGTAGGAGCAGAAAAGGGAGCACTTATTGTTACCCCGAAATCCAGCAAGAACGTCATAATGAGCTCGCGCAATATTCCCGGAGTCAAGACGACAGTTGCGGATGTTATAAACGTGTACGACATACTGAGCAAACCTAAGTTCGTTGTCGACCGTGCCGCCGTTTCTCGTATAGAGGAGGTATTTGCGCAATGAAG
>JAAYOS010000123.1 GCA_012520195.1 Clostridiales bacterium
CAGATAGAAATATCTAAACAGATAGAAATATCTAGACAGTTAGAAATATGTAGTTGAGTAATCTTCACAATCAACTAATGAGTAGCACTTCGCTAATGAGTAGCACCCTGTCAAGTTAATAGGTGAGATGCAACTCTTGGGCATGTCTCAATAGATTTATATAATTATCTTGAGGCATGCCCATTAGCGACGCGAGAGTGATGCAAGGGAATTTTAAATGCTTTTAATATAGCTATTGATATAGTTTGCAGTAATAAGCAGCGAGCGCTCTAGGTTAAAGTCATAATGTAATAATCTGCAGTGTCATATTGTGATTATGTAATAGAAGGGGGACGTTAGCATGATAAAAATGACAAGAACGGAAAATGGTTTAGTGCGCGGTATACCAGCAGCAGATCCTCGTATCATTGCGTATAAGGGAGTACCTTTTGCAGCACCTCCAGTCGGAAACCTTCGTTGGAAAGCCCCTCAACCCGCAACAAATTGGGCTGGTGTACGTGATTGTATCGAGTTTGCACCGATCTCCATGCAGAACAAACCCGGCGAGAACAAGGAGGATATCTACTCCCGTGAGTGGAACGTTGACCCTGAAATCCCGATGAGTGAAGATTGCCTATACCTTAACATTTGGACACCAGCGGAAAGCGAAAACGACCGTCTGCCTGTGTTCGTATGGTACTTTGGTGGCGGACTACAGGTAGGTAATACTGCCGAGATGGAATTTGACGGAGAGCGTATTGCCAGCCGCGGCATTGTCGTAGTTACAATAAACTATCGTGTCAATCTATTCGGCTTTCTCACACATCCCGAGATCATTAAGGAGTCTCCGGAAGCACCAGCAAACTTCGGAAACCTCGACCAGCAATTCGGATTGATGTGGACAAAGCGCAACATTGCGGCATTTGGTGGAGATCCCGACAACATAACCATCGGTGGACAATCCGCTGGCGCAGGAAGCGTTATGACACAACTTACTTGTCCGGCCAACAAACCATACATACAGAAGGCCATAATAGATAGTGGAATGATGTTGAATCTATATCCTCCATTCCGTCCAAGATTGACCCTTGAGGAAGCCGCAAAGCAAGGAGAGGAGTTCTTCGAGGAGCTTGGTGTAAAGACGCTTGCCGAAGCACGGGCGATTCCTGCCGAGGTTCTGCGCGATAAAAATCTGCAAGGTAGACGCTTTTGGGGCACAGTCGCTGATGGAATATTCCAAACAGATATCGCAATTAATAACATTCTGAAAGGTGAACTCCTTGACGTTCCGATTCTAATGGGCCATACAAGAGACGAGTTTTTTGCACGCCCACGTGTAGAAAGTATTGAAGATCTGAAAGCGCTGGCAAAGGAGACATTTGGAGATAAAGCCGACAGTTTCATGGCTCTAATCGATACTAATGATGGGCTGGAAAAGGCACTTGAGAATGCTTCAGTAAGTGGCATTGAATATGCAATCCGTGTTGTATGCCGTAAGTTGAACGCCCTTGGTATAAAAGGTCCTCACTATGTCTATGATTTTGGCCCTGAAATTCCTGGCTGGGACGATCCGGGAAGTTTCCACTCTTCCGATCTCTGGTTCTGGTTTGAGACACTTGCAAAATGCTGGCGTCCATTCGTAGGCAAGCACTATGATCTTGCCCGACAGATGTGTAACTATTGGGCTAATTTCATCCGCAGCGGTGATCCGAATGGTAATGACGCCGACGGAACACCTATGGAAAAGTGGGAACCCTTTACCGACGTCAACCCTGTTTACATGACGTTTTACGAGGCTCCAAAATCGGAAGTCCGTCCGGCAAAAGGGATTATGAAATATCTCGTAGACAATCACTCGTAACGATCATTTGTGATAACCATTCGTAATAATTATTCGCAAATTCGTAGGCAATTATCGTAGACTAGCTGTAAGGTCTTCCAGACGCGTATCTGAGCTGATGGATAACAATAGAAGAAGTTCTGACTGGCTGGCATACATTTAGGTAGTAGTAACAGTGTTGTGGGAATGTGGTAAATCCTACTCGCTCTAAGATTTTCCGCATTTCCATAACAGTTGGTGGTATCGCTTTTTGATTGGTACAGGCGTACCATTGCTACGAAAAGCTAATTCGGCTGATTTTGCGCAAAAAACGGAGTATTGTGTGAATTCAAACGAAGAAATATCACATCGATGAGATAAATATGCGGTGAATGATATTTTTCCAGAGAGAAATCCACACAAAACCGAAGATTCTGCGCAAAATCTTCATTATTTGCTGATGCACTTGAACTGTGACCCGGAGCATACTGAGCGCTGTCAGGGTAATGGCCGCTAATTGTGACCGTACTCGTACATTCGTACCGTATCATCTAGTGTGTTCGAATTGTGTACCTGCTGCGAGGTTAAACTGTACCTCTAGTGTGTTCGAGCTGTGTAACTACTGCGAGGTTAAACTGTACCTCTAGCGAGGTCGGGTTGTGTACCTCCTACGAGGTTAGACTGGGACCTCCTACGAGGTTAAACTGAGCCGCTAACACGGTTGCACTAAGATCGCATTCACGCGTGTGTAATTGGCTGCCATTCTAGCGAGCAGTAAGCGAGCTGTAAAATATTTCATTTTGCTACTTGACATTTATTGCTCGCTGCTATTATAATATCTTGGAAATGACAACA
>JAAYOS010000197.1 GCA_012520195.1 Clostridiales bacterium
GCAGTGAGACAATTCATGCCCTGATGGTAGCGTTGTATGAGACAAACAAACGGGAGGAGCAGCATTCCAAGCGGGTGAGTGCACTCAGTCAGCATCTAGGCAGGGAACTGGGCTTGAGCGATGCGGAAGTCAAGGAATTAGGAATTACCGGCTTGTTCCACGATATTGGCAAGATCGCCATCGAGGAGTCGGTTCTCAATAAGCCCGGACGCCTAACAGATGATGAGTGGAAAGAGATTATGCGCCATCCCGAAGTAGGATACAGGCTCTTAGATGCGGTCCAGGATATGAAAGATATCGCCTACTATGTACTGTTCCATCATGAACGCTGGGACGGCTTAGGATATCCCAAGGGAGTCCAGGGAGAAGAAATACCTTTGCAGTCGAGGATTGTGGCCATTGCGGACGCCTATGATGCCATGATCAGTGAGCGACCATATAAGAAGCACGTCTCTGAGGAAGAAGCTATAGAAGAGTTGAGGAAAAACGCGGGCAAGCAGTTCGATCCGAACATTGTTGATGCCTGCGTAAAGGCCATTCTCAACTGGGATGAAATTGGTGCGGGTTTCTAGCTATAATCTGTGGAGGTGATGAATAGTCCGTATCTGGTATTATTCACAAGTGTGGAAGCGATGTTTGCCAATCAATTAAGTTAGGAGAGCACAGTTTATAAACGGGGAGATGTTTGCCTTGAAGCGAAGTATTGCTGTAAGAATCAGCGTGTACGTAGGGGTTCTGGTATTATTGATCAGTGGGGGACTGGGGATCATTGCGTACACCAGAAGTTCAGCAGCTGTCACAAAACAAGTAGAAGAAGCTTTAATTATGCAGGCCCAGGAAGCGGCTGAGTATTTGGAAAGCAGATTTGAAGTGCAGTTGACTGCACTTGAGACCCTAGCGGCTCGTCCGGAGATCACTAGTATGGATTGGGACCGGCAATTGCCCGTTCTCCAATCCGAACATGAGCGCTTAGGCCTTTACCTGGCAATAGGTGTGGTTGAGCCTAATGGATTTGCCCGATACACAGATGGTTCCAGTGCCAACCTAGGTGATCGGCCGCATATTATCAAGGCGTTACAAGGGCAATCTGTGGTTTCAGACCTCTTGACCAGCAGATTCGACAACCGCCTTGTCCTAATGTATGTTGTACCCATCAAGGACAATGGCAGGATAGTGGGTGCTTTAGTCGGCCGGCGGGATGGGCGTGCACTGAACGACATTACAGACAGGCTCGGTTTTGGTGATACCGGATGGTCTCTGATTGTGAGCCAGGATGGCACGATCTTTGCCCATCCTGCTTATGAGTACGTTGCTGAGCAAAGGAACCTTTTTGCGGATACCGGAAATCTTAAAGATGCAGGCAGGGCTGTACGGGAGTTGGGATTAGGGAATACCGGAGTTGTCCGTTACACACTGGATGGTACACAAAGGATGATTGCGTACACACCGGTTCCGTCTACCGGCTGGATGATCGGGGTTGGGGCTATGGAGGCGGACGTATTAGGGGATGTCAACTCTTTGCGAAACTTCTTTTTTGCAGTGGCCCTTGCTTTTCTGGGTGTCGGGATAGCAGTAGCCATTGTACTTGCCAAGCAAATAGCTAATCCCCTGCAAATGGTTCAGAAGGCGATCGAAGCCGCTGCTGACGGTGATTTGACAAGGAGTGTAGACTTAGACAGAGACGATGAAATAGGCGCGGTGGCCAAGGCAGTCAATAGGACTATGGAAAGTATCAAAGGGGTTCTTGGTTTAACTTCACAAACAACGGCAGCGCTTGCAGATACAAGTGAGAGACTGGCTGCAGCCTCTGAGCAAATAAGTGCCTCTGTAGAAGAAGTGGCCAGCACCACAAACGAATTTTCAAGTACTCTTGATTCAATGAACACGAACGCCAAAGTGATGAGTGAAACGGTTCAAGGCGTGGCTCGTCAAGGGGTTGAAGGGGCAAAGGCGATCTCAGATATTTTGCAGCAGATGGAGTCCCTGCGCAACAACACCCGAAGTTTAGCCAAGGATGTAACTGATTTAGGCTCCTTGTCTGACGAGATCGGGAAGATAGTGCATACCATTAGTGCAATTGCAGACCAAACCAACCTGTTGGCACTCAATGCTGCCATTGAAGCTGCCCGCGCTGGAGAACATGGTCGGGGATTTGCAGTTGTGGCCGATGAAGTTCGTAAACTGGCAGAGGAGTCTTCCGCGGCCACTACCGACATCGAGTCGCTGATTGGCCAGATCCAAAGCGGGATCACTACCACAGTAAACGGAATGATCGAAGGTTCTAGCGAAGCGGAACAGGCACTGGACAGAGTAAATCAAAGCAGTGAAATTCTAAATAGCATCCTAAGGGCAATAGAGGAGATCGAGGAACAAGTCCAGAAGTTTACCGCTGGACTCGGACAGGTTAATGCCGGTGGCCATGGCATTGCCAGTGCTACAGAGGAGCAAGCTGCCTCGATGCAGGAAGTGGCAACATCTGCTCAAAACCTAATGGATATGGGTGCAACACTGCAAGAACTTGTAGGGCACTTCAAACTAGATAGTTAGAATTCTTGTTTCCAAGTAACCCCCGGATTGCTGCAAGTGCAGTCCGGGGGTTTTGCTTGCTGCAATCCAATCATTGGGGGGCGCAGAGAAGAACTTGTCACAACACAAAAGATCCGTTAAGTAATCTCTATGTTTATATTAATTAAAACAGGATTTAGCGAATTGTAATGGAAAGTAATGTATGTAGATTAATTCACATCCCCATGGTTATGGAAGTCTGTTCTGGAGGTGGACATGGTTGAAGCTACTGATTGTAGATGATGAAGTGCAGCTCTGTGAGTCGCTGGAAGAGCTTTTTCAGGCGGAACAATGGGACGTAGACTGTGTGCATGACGGCATCAGCGCGGTGGATTACATCATGACAGATCTATATGACGTAGTTGTGCTTGACATAATGCTGCCGGGCAAGGATGGCATCGAGGTCTTGCAGCAAGTGAGAAGAAACGGCGGTTCTGTTCCGATTCTGCTCTTGACTGCCAAGAGCAGTGCCAGCGATACCGTCACTGGGCTTGAGGCAGGGGCAGACGATTATCTTGCCAAGCCTTTTGTACCGAGCGAACTGATGGCCAGGGTACGGGCGCTGTATCGGCGCAGATCTGATGTTTACAAGTCTACAGTTGTATCGTTGTCAAACATTTCATTGGATAGGTCCGCTTTCGAACTGGCATCGGGAGGTAGGCGAATACAGCTGACCCGCACGGAGTTTTCCCTGCTTGAATTGTTCATTCATAATCCGGGGCATGTGTTCACCAAGGAAGTCATTATCGATCGGGTATGGCCCTTGGACAGCGATGTCATGTATAACACGGTTGAGGCGCATGTTTCGGGGGTGCGGAAGAAAATGAAGAAAGTAGGTTCCCGCCCAAGAATTGTGACCATTCGCGGTGTCGGCTATAAACTGGAGGAATAGACCTTGTTCAAGACTCTTCGACGCGAATTTATGGTAGTGAACACGCTCCTGATTTTTATCCTACTTTGTGCCGCCTTGACAGGGGCTTATATAGTTACGTGGTTCAGAATAGAACAAGTCTCCACACAGGTTATGACCAGATATACCGCAATGCCTGCCGGACTGATTGGCCATCAGCCCGAAAATCCCAGGCTGTTTGTCTCTACCATTGATCCCAGTACTTACAAATACGTTCAGGATATAGTTGACTCTAACATTTTTAAGTATTTCAACACACACTACGCAAATGATTGCTTCAGCACCTCGCAAACGGACAGAATTCTCTCTAAAATCATCAATGAATCCGAGGATATGTCAACTGTTCGTGTTGATGATAATTACTACCGGTATTTCAAACACCAGATGGACCCCAATACCATTCAAATAGTGGTCTTAGAGAACACCGGCGATGTTAGGAACCTCAGGTCCATGCGGGATCTGCTGTTGTCCATTGCAGCCGGCAGTCTGATCTTGATCTTGTTTGTCAGCAAGTTTATCACTGACCGTTCTGTCAAGCCCATTGAAGAGATGCATAAAAGGCAAATGGATTTTTTCGCAGATATCTCCCACGAACTGAAGACACCCCTTACCATCGCAATTACAAATCTCGCTGTAGTTGAGTCCCATAAGGATCAGACTGTTGCATCGCAGGAAAAGTGGCTGGGGTTTCTAAAAGAGCAGCTGCACAGGCTGTCCAGTCTAGTCAACGAAATGATCTACCTAGAAAGCCTGGCATTGCATGACTCTTCCCGAGAAAGAGAAAAGATCGATTTCAGTACAATGCTGACACGCTATATCAAGAGTATGGCGGCCTTAATCGAGGAGCGGAAATTAGCCTTCAATGTGGATATTGAGGCCGGCGTGTACTTTTACGCGGAGACTGAGGCGATGACTCGAGTGATCAGTGTGCTGGTTGAAAATGCTATCAAGTATACGCCTGAAGGTGGTACGGTCGATATTGTGCTTAGGCAGTCGGCCAAAAAGATCGTGTTTTCTGTAAAAAACAGCGGCGAGGGCATAGAGTCCGTACACATTCCCCGCCTGTTCGACCGGCTCTATCGTGTTCAGAAGTGCCGCAGCACACATCAGGGCGGCAAAGGCCTGGGGCTTGCCATCGCTAAGTCTGTTGTAGAAAGGTACAGTGGGACCATCAGTGTCCGAAGTGAACTGGGCCGGCATACTACATTTACCGTCACCCTGCCGAAGGATAACGGCAAGAACAATTCTGGGGTAAACTAGACAAGCTATTTTTGAGGAATGCAGCATGGGTTTATTTGCAGCATTCCTTATTTTTGTCATTTTTATTAAGAAAGGGGGTGGATTTGCAGGTGTAGATTAATTAAGTCGGCTTCAGGATAAATTCAGGTTACGATGTTATTATCAAATCAAGTAGGGAAATGGTGCAAGGACGACAGTCGGTCCAATGTTGATCGGGAGGGGGAGATTTTCATTACAAAACACCCTAATTGGTCAGGACAGAAAAATGACGACACTTTTTCGGGGGGGAACATCATATGAAACACGGTATTGCAAAGATTGCCCAGTTTGCCATAATTGTAGGTTTAACTCTGGGTATTATGATGGGCATGGCAGGTCCCCAAATTGCTGCTTATCAGGGGGAATCTGCACTGGCATGGAAAGCAGCTGACGGAATTATCATAGATGGCAGTCTGGAAGAGTGGAACAGAACATCTCCCATCAGTTTAAAGCTCGAACAGCAAGTGTTTAGAGATGCAAATCAATGGTTTGGCGAAACGGACTTAAGTGCAGATGTTTACGTAATGTGGGATCTCGATAATTTATATCTTGCGGCTGAAGTGAAGGATGACACTCCTTTCATGTATCGTGAGGGATTCCCTGCCGATTTAGCTGACAGCTTAGTTTTCTACATTGGGTTAGACTCTGCAAGCGACTCCGAACGCACCAGCTATGCTCCGACTGATTTTCGAGTGCTGCTGATTCTTGATGATTATCTGTTTAATACGGCCATTGACCGCTCGATGGTGAGTGACACCCGTGGATTCGAATCAATTGGTGAATACGGTGATGAACAGGCACTTTCTGGATATGAAGCAGTTATCGAACCTGTCGATAGGGAGAGCTACATCTTTGAGGCCAAAATTCCCTGGTCGAACTTTTCAAATGACCACATCCCCGTGTTTGAACCTGCCGACGGGTTGACTGTCGGATTTAGCGTAGAACTCAACGACTTAGATTTTCCTTGTCCGGGAGTTGCAACTCCAGGCATCTGCTGGACCGGTTCTGGTGAGTGCATTGATAATCCAAGCCAATGGGGAGAGCTAATGTTTAAAGATGGAGGACAGTGATAGTGATCGATATGACAAGGGCAAAAACAATACTCGCTGTTATACTGCTGGTTTTCTTCGCTGCCTGCTCAGCACTGGCCTATGACATAGCTGCTGTTGTAGAAGATACAGAGGCAGGCGGACGGTTTGATGTCTACCACTGGTGGACGGCAGGGGGGGAAAAGGAAGCCATTGACACCGCCATTGCAGTTTTTGAGTCAAGGTATCCTAACTTGGAGGTTGTCTCCAATGCTGTTCCCGGCGGTGCCGGCGGATCCATGGTCATGAAGGTTCAGGTATTGGCATTGACCGGTAACTCGCCTGAATCCTTTCAAGCACATCCGGGCCTGGAGATCGAGCCCTATGATGATGCCGGCATGCTTTATGACTTAACCGACCTGTGGGAATATGCGGGCCTAAGCGGGAGAATTCATCCCCGCGTGGCGCAGTTTTCCCAGTTTGACGGCAGATACCTGCTTATTCCCATCGGGATACACAAGAACAATGTCATCTGGTACAACATGCATCTGTTTAAGGAGTACGATGTTGAAGTTCCAGAACAGCCCTTGACCTGGGAACGCTTCATGGCGCTGTGTGCAGAGTTGAAAGAAAAACTTCCAGAAGGAAAGTATCCGTTAGATCTGGGCGACAGGCGGGGCTGGCCGGCCACCCATGCCTTTGAAACCATCATGATTGGTACAGATCCCCAAATCTACGAGGATTTCATCAATGGCCAGGCAACGCAGGAGCAAATTGAACTGATTCTGGAACGCTTCAAAGAATTCCTGAGCTATGTCGCCCCAGACCACTCAGCCCGTTTGTGGTATGAAGCAGCAGGACGGCTGGTGGCAGGGGACTATGCCATGTATCTGCAGGGTTCGTGGATGCAGGCCTATTTCACCTCCCTGGGTTGGAAATACGGAGAGGATTATGGAGTGATTACCGCCCCTGGAACCTATAATTACTTTGGGGCAGCCATTGACGGCTTCGTAGTCCCAGCCAGCTCACCGAGTGTTGAGAACGGGTTGCGGTGGGCCTACATGGTCAGCGATCCTGAGCTGCAAATTGAGTTTAGTAAGGCCAAGGAAAGCATATCTCCGTATATCGATACCCCGACGGACATCTATGACCCCCTCACGCTCATGTTCAGCCAGGAGCTGAACTCAGAGGATGTGATCGTCTATCCAAGCTTTACACATGGAACAGCCCTGCCTTGGATGGCAAGCACAGATTTACACAGCCGCATCTCGGACTTTGCCACAACTTCCAATCCTGATGTACCCCGCTATGCTCGACTGATTACCCAGTCCCTGAATGAGGCCGGTGTTAAAGGAGAGTGGAAAATTGTACAGTAAAACGGGTGTGAGACATATTGTTTGGCCAAC
>JAAYOS010000014.1 GCA_012520195.1 Clostridiales bacterium
CATGGCGTCGGAGAGTATTGATTATGTAAGCCTGGGAATCAAGACTGGTGAGATGGCCGCAGCTGTTTTGAAAGGGGAGAAGGCCTCCGAGATGGCTGTCCAGCTTATTTCTGACAGCACACCTGTTTACAACAGTGAGGTTTTGGAGGAGCTCGGCCTGTCTCTGCCCGAGGACTACGCAGAAGCTGAGGATGTATCATAAATAAGCAGAGAAAGGGGAACGGCTTATCTGATTTTCAACCCTTTGAGCTATAGGCATTATCAGAAGAGCCGCTCCCCATACTATCCATACTATATAGCTACAACCAGAAAGTGGGTTTTGTATCGGAATGGGCATCATAATAGGCATTATTAGAAACATCCTTGAAGAGGGAAGCATATACGGCATTATGACGATGGGCGTCTACATAAGCTACAGCGTGCTAAAGTTTCCAGATCTCACAGTGGACGGCACGTTTCCGCTCGGAATGTGTGTTACAGCTGCCCTGATCTCATCGGGAGTAAATCCGGTTGTAGCTTGCCTGATTGCAGCCCTGTGTGGAGCAGTTGCAGGTTGTGTAACCGGACTTCTCCATGTTAAGTTGCACATCGCAGATTTGCTATCGGGAATTCTCGTAATGACAGCAATGTGGTCTGTAAACCTGGTTATCACCCGTGGCAGTGCTGTTGTGCCTTTTTACAACATGGATACGATTTTTAATTCAGGGCCTGTCACTCTGCTACCCAAGGGGCTTTATACTTGGAGAGTTCTGATAGTGTCGACCGTCGCAACCATTATTGTGAAGATAATCCTGGACTACTATATGAAGACAAAGTCGGGTCTCCTGCTGAGGGCAACAGGAGACAACCAACAATTTGTTACATCTGTTTCGAAGAACCCCGGTATGATGAAAATAATCGGACTCACTATCGGCAACGCCTGTACAGCACTTTCGGGCTCAATACTTAGCCAGGTAAGCGAATCGGCAAACATAAACAGTGGTACCGGTATTATGGTTATGGGTCTTGCATCCGTCATAATTGGATCGAGCATATTCAAAAAGGTGAATATCCTCAGTGCTACTACCAAAGTAATAATCGGAATGATACTATATAGAGCCTGTCTTGCTGTCGCCATGCAGCTAGGTCTCCCGACAAACTATCTAAAGATGCTTATGGCCGCAATTTTCACAGTCGCACTAGTCGCAAACAACACTCTTTCGAAGGAGAAAAAGGCGTATGAAAAACCGGAATAATGAGAGTAGCAACGGTTCTGCCGGACACTACGTCCAGTTGCAGCATATCTATAAGACGTTCAACAAGGGCTCCATAAATGAGGTGCCCCTGTTTCACGATTTCAATCTCACGGTTGATAAAGGTGAGTTTGTCACTGTTGTCGGCAGTAACGGCTCTGGCAAGACCACAATGTTGAATGTGATATGTGGCTCAACCCAGATTGATGACGGTAGTATAATCGTTAATGGTAAAGATGTCAGTCAGCTAAAAGAACATCAGCGCGCTTCTTTTATCGGAAGAGTCTTTCAGGATCCGGGAAAAGGGACCTGCCCGTCATTGACTATTCTCGAAAACATGTCCCTGGCCGACAATAAGGGCAGACCTTATGGACTTACTCCCGGCATTAAAAAGAGGAGGAGGGACCAATATTGCACTCTTTTGGAACAGCTAAAGCTCGGGCTGGAGGACAAAACTGATGTCAAAGTTGGGAGTCTGTCTGGTGGTCAGAGGCAGGCATTGGCACTACTGATATCTACAATGGTGCCTGTTGACCTACTCATACTAGATGAGCATACTGCTGCACTCGACCCCAGAATATCCGAGACGATTATGGAGCTTACCGATAGGCTGATAGCTGAAAAAGGTGTCACTACAATTATGGTTACACATAACCTGAGGTATGCTGTCGAGTACGGCAACAGACTGCTCATGATGCACGAAGGCGGATTTGTCCTCGATGCTTCGGAAGACGAGAAAAAAACACACGAAGTCTCTGACCTGTTGGATCTCTTCAACGAAATCAGCATCGAATGCGGGAATTGATATCACCAATTTAGATCACTGTTAGCTGTTAACTGTTAACGGCTAACTGTTAGCCGCTATACCCAAATTGATATTTCGTATAAATATTTGAAAAAGTGTAAATATTTATCACAGGGGTATTCGAAGGGGGTGGCAATGATGTCAAAGGCCAGTAGGGACAAAAAGAAGAAGGCTGCGAAAATCAAGGCTCGTAACAGTAATAAGCAGAGTCCGCAGCAGCCCAATAGTGATATTGAAAATGCCAAGTAATATTGAAAAGAGAAATATTATGAGAATAAAGAAAGATAGTATTGAGAGCCTGTTCTCAGATATTGATAGATGCATAATGGAAGAAAATACCCCCTCTAAATATCTTGAGAAATACTCAAATGAACCGGCTTTCAGAGATAAACCCTTTGACATGCTGCATGCGTTGAAACATACAGAGCAGAATCCCAAGTATCATCCTGAGGGCAATGTGTGGAATCACACTAAAATGGTGGTCGACATAGCAGCTTCTTTGAAAGAGCGGAGCAAGAACCCCAAAGTGCTTATGTGGGCAGCACTTCTGCATGATATCGGAAAGCCTCCGACAACAGCAATTCGTAAGGGTAGGCTTACCTCGTATAATCACGATAAGGTTGGAGAGGATATGGCGAGAAGTTTTCTCCAACATTATTTTACTGACGTTGATTTCATTGAGGATGTCTGCGGACTTGTACGCTGGCACATGCAGATGCTATTTGTTGTGAAGCAAAGAAACCGTTCCTCGATCAAGCGTATGGCTGAGCGTGTAGATATCAATGAGATCGCACTATTGGGCTACTGTGATAGGATGGGGCGAACTAATGCGGACAAGCAAAATGAGTGCAGATCAGTTAAGGAATTTTTGAAAATGTGCCGCGAGGTACTTCAAATGGAGGACGGTTCTGTGTCTTGACCGATCCCAAACATTTAATCGCTGTTGATGAACCATCTTTGTCTCTTGATGCCTCATGTCTCATAATGCCTCATTCTGCTATGAGTTGATCACCTTACGCAACTTTATCATCGACTTTATCCTTAAGCTCATTCGCCAGTTCTCATGACAGATTTTCTCTTGTTTTTGCGCAAAAATCGAAGTGTTGTGTGAATCCTAGCGAAAATTTATCACATCGATGAGATAAATATACGGTGTATGATATCTTTCCAGAGAGAAATCCACACAGAACCGAATATTTTGCGCAAAAAGAGCCAAAAAAGCGTTTTGCTTGTTATGACAGGCTTGACGGACTTTACGAGCTTGACAGGCCTGACTTATGATAGCTCGTCTGCCTCACTCTGAATTGCTTCTTGAAGTGCTTTACAGGAAACGACACCGTCCGACTCGCTAAAGAAACAGGGATATTTTGAACCACAGCTGCTACATTCAAGGTATTGCATGCTGTTTTTTTGTTCCCTTTTATCATATTTAAAAGGTAAAAGTTCAATCAATTCACCCTTACCACTCCCATCAAGAAAACGGTGTTCAGAATCGATAAGGTAAGAGTAGACGTAGCTTGCCTCATGCTTCAACACGAAGTTTCCTGCGTTGCAAACCGGACAAACTAAAGGCATTTCGGTATACATAAAGACACCCCCAAGATGTTGAAATGCGGAAAGTTCGTAATGATACTAGATGAATGGTACATCCTTATCAATGTTGCATCCTTTTATGGCAGCAGTGCTCAGTAGACAGTGCTCAGTAGACAGTAGCTCAGGATACAGTTGCTTAGTAGACTGGTGACATTCTTTATTCTCTGTTGAAAATCTTTATATATGCAGATAAAGAAACGCCGATTTCCAAGATGCTTGAAAATCGGCGAATTTTGGGTGAATATTGCTTGAAGAGCTATTAGTAATATTTTTATGATAACTAAATATTGTGATAACTAAATTTCATGATACATAACTTATAAGAACAAATTAAGTGTCAGAAACCTTTAGAATATTGAGAACTGTAGGAAGAGAGCAGACAGCAATGAGGCGACAAGTGAAACAACCGTAATTGATTAATGTCTCCCCGGCAGCTATGATGCCAAGATCTTCAGCAGCCATGTTGACTTCGCTTATGAATGCACCGAGTAGGGAAATAACAGTCAGGCCTGCAGCAGCAATTGAAAATCCTTTTGTAACGGCCTTTACAGTATTGCCTGCGCTATCGAGCTCGTCTGTTGCAGTAAGTGCATCTTCACCGAGGTCGCCCATTTCGACAAGACCTCTAGCATTGTCAACTATTGGTCCGTATGCGTCGTTTGAAATAATCATGCCGACTATTGACATCATTCCGACAGAGGCCATTGCAATACCAAACATGGCGTATCCTTAGCCTATGGGTGCGCAGAGCTTAAAGGCTGCAAGAGCTGCAACAGCAATACCGATTAATTCGGGGAGAACACTAAGCATTCCGTAGGAAACGCCTGAGAGTACTGTAAAAGCCGGTCCTGAGTTGGAAGCCTTTGCGACAAATTGGACGGGCTTCTTATTGTCGTTTGTAAAGTAGTCACTTGTGATACCGATGATAACGCCAACCAGTAGACCTATAATACAAGCAGCCCAGATTCTCCAATTGAAATCGAAAACGTATGTGGCAACTGCTGTAAGTACAATATAGATCAATGTTGTTGAATAAGTTCCACTATTTAATGCTCTGGTGGGGTTGCCGTGCTTACCGATACGTGCTGTGGCAACTCCGATTATTGAAGCGACGAGTCCAAGTGCTGCAAAACAGAATACCATTGCGGCGTTTACGGAGCTGTTTGTAGCTTTATCAATAGCTACGCCCATTACTAGAGCTGCTGCCATTGAAGCGACGTTGGAGTCGAAAAGGTCTGCGCCCATTCCGGCACAGTCGCCTACGTTGTCACCGACATTATCAGCGATAACAGCAGGGTTGGGGGGATCATCTTCAGGGATACCAAGTTCGACCTTACCGACAAGGTTAGCACTGATATCGGCTGTTTTTGTAAAGATTCCTCCTCCTGCTTTAGCAAACAGAGCCAGAGAGCTGGCACCGAAGCTGAAGCCGAGGAGCGCTGTTGTGTCACCTGTCACAAGCATAACGGCAGATACACCGAGAAGGCTTCCACCGACAACCGCCATACCCATAATAGCTCCACCACGGAATCCTGCCATGAATGAAGGCTTGAGCCCATTCTTGGCTGCTTCTGCTGACTTAACGTTGGCAATTGTTGAAACCTGTATGCCAATCTTTCCTGCAGTTGCTGAGAAGACAGTACCTGCAATGTAGGATAGAGCCATAATCAGGTTAGGGCCAAACTTTCCTTTCCATATCGGACTGGGAAGGAACAAAAACAGTATGACAGCTACCACTCCTGAAAAAATCGCAAGAATCTTATATTCTTTTCGCAGGAGGGTGTTAGCCCCTTTGCGGACCAGTTTCCCAATCTCTTCAACCCTTTTGTTGGAGGATGTCTGCTTTTTCACCCAAAAATAGAGCCAGCCGGCAAACAGAAAGCAGCAATTGAGACAAGAATTGAAAAGCAAACAAACTTTTCCATGCTTATTCAAACACCTCTTTTTCTTAATTCTTTGTGTAATAAAATCACAAATTACTGTATTAATATCACACTGATTTTGCGAAATCAAGGGCTAAAAAGCGCAGTTTTATCAAACTTGGAAGTCATATATGATATTATCATGAGTCATATTTTGGCCTAAAAAAATCTAATAACATTTTCATGTTGTTGACACTTCTCCTTACGAGATTTTTCAATAAATCAAGCACAGATATCTAAGATTCGGAGATCTTTTTCTGCTGTCCGTTTTATTGGACAGTTGGAGATGTATACTTGTAGAAACAGGAAAAACCACCAGATAAAGAAATGAACCACATGAGCAAATCTAGGTAAAGATGGTGCAGAACAGAAAGATTGTACAGGAGGAAGAATAATGGATTTCAAGTTTGTATATGTAAATGGACATGTAGAGGTTCTGGACAATAAAGGCAGATTTCTGTTTTCAGCAGATACGGAGACAGAGGCCAGATATGAAATCATGCAGCATTATGTTGAAAGGAGTGCTTAGATAAAGAAAATCAAAGACTAGGATTAGGCCGGCTATCTACCCTTCGACAAATTGACAATCGGGCAAACGCTGTGCTATTATTATCCCTAATTCGACATATATTTTGCTGTCATTAAAGTGTGACTTGTGATATGTTGTTGTAGGCAAGAGGTGTTCTTGCTGAAAAATCAAAGTGTGTTTGGAAACATAACTATATTTGGGAACATGATAAAATGAAGTTCTTCAAGAAAACGGATGTTTTTGTAATTGTTGTTTTGGTTGTACTCAGCCTTACATTTATGCTTATTTACAGAAGCGTAATGTCAGATAGGCCTGCCGTTGCCCACATATACTACTTCGGTAACTTAGTTCAGGTTGTAGACCTAAAGCAAGGTGTTGAAAAAACCATAGAGATTACCGAGGTGCCCGGCGTAATCCTTCAGCAGGATTCTGATGGCAGCATCCGTTTTGAGTCCTCAGACTGTCCTGATAAAGTATGTGTAAATACGGGAAGTCTCAGCCTGATCGGAGAAAGCGCTGCATGCCTACCCAATGGTGTGCTGGTTAAGATAATGCCCTCTGGAGAGCGTTCGTCGGATGAGGTCGATATAATAATCGAGTAGATATTCTTGAGGTGAGCTTTCCAATTCACGGAGGCAACAAAGATTTGGATGAAGAATCAAAAACAGAGCTCGAACAATGTGTTTGAAGTAAGAGAGCGGTTGAAATCAAAAACTAAGAGGACAAGCCTTCTTGTTTTAACAGCTATGCTGTTCGCAATTGCTATTGTCCTGTCGCTTGTTGAGGGAGCATTGCCGGCACTTATCCCATCAGTGCCCGGTGTTAGGTTTGGACTTTCTAACATAGCCGTTATGTATTCCCTCTTTTTCCTGCGCAAAAGAGAGGCATTTGCAATTGCATTTTTGAAGTCAATGTTTGTATTATCAACAAGAGGTTTGATTGCGGGACTCTTGAGTCTCTCAGGAGGAGTATTCTCTCTTTTTGTTATGATTGTCTTAATGGGCATCTTCAGGGAGCGCATCTCGTATCTTATGCTCAGCATTGCAGGTGCCATCTTTCACAATCTCGGTCAGCTTGCTGCCGTTGCGGTTGTGTACACATCGCTTTATACTTTCGTCTACTTTCCTGTACTGCTAATATCAGGGGTTATAGCAGGAACCGTTACTGCAACTCTGCTGAGAGTTGCAATACCGGCTCTGAAGCGACTTGGTCGGTAATCGTTATTTTGATTAACTGCAACATGGATGTTTCCATTTAGTTAGAGGTGTCTGTTATTGAAAACAATATCAAGATCGGTTATCTACATAAACCTATTTGCTATCCTTGTCATAGGGCTTTCCTCATGCTCCACAGAGCAGAAACGTTATGAAGTAGAGTTTTTGCAGTTATTTGATACGGTTACTAGAGTTATCGGTTACACAGACAGTGAGGAAGCATTTAGTGAGCACTCAAATCTCATCTATGAGAATTTGAAGGCCTACCATGAGCTGTATGACATCTACAACGATTATGGTTTTAACAACATTAAGACAATAAACGACAAAGCCGGGGTAGAGCCGGTTAAAGTTGATAGAAGGATCATAGATCTTCTGTTGTTCTCTAAAGAAGCGTATGAAGCTACTTATGGTGCCATTAACGTAGCAATGGGTGCGGTTTTAAGTATCTGGCACGAGTACCGTAGCGCAGGAACAAAAAATCCTGCAATCGCATCCTTACCGCCTATGGCAGATTTGGCATATGCTGCAGAACACTGCGACATCAACAATGTTATAATCAATACGGAGGACTCTACCGTCTATCTCTCAGACCCTGAAATGAGTTTGGATGTCGGTGCAGTAGCGAAAGGATATGCTGTTGAGATGGTTGCAAAGCTTGCTGAGGAAAGCGGTATGTCAAATGTAATTATCAATGCGGGAGGTAATGTCAGGGCCATCGGTGACAGGGGAGAGAGCAGGGGAAACTGGACAGTTGGCGTTCAAAACCCTAATAAAGAGAGCTCCGAGGCAAATCTTGTGCTACTGTCAGTCGCAGACAAGGCCCTTGTTACAAGTGGCAGTTACAAACGCTATTTCATAGTTGACGGAGTTAGATATAGCCACATCATAGATCCCAATACACTCATGCCTGCCGCACACTTTGAGTCGGTAACAGTACTCGCAGAAGACTCCGGATGGGGAGATGCCTATTCAACTGCACTGTTTAACATGCCATTTGAGGAAGGACTAGCCCTTGTTGAAGTTCTAGAAGGTGTTGAAGCAATTTGGGTTTTCTCTGAGAAAAGGCTAGAGTACAGTTCAGGTGTGGCGGCATACATTAAAGAATAACTGAAAAGAAAAACTGAGCGATTAGATTGCTTTATAGTAAATCTCTACCTAGTACACCAAAAGAACAACATAAAACAAAGAACAACGTACAACAATATACGTACGAAAAATATTACGCTCTGCAACTCTATCTGTTGCAGAGCGTTAGTGTTAAGTAAAAGATTAGGCTTAATTTTTTGCTCCCCGTATAAACTTTACGGCTTCGGTACCCGCTTTTGCCCCTTCATAAACAGCCTTTGCTATCTGAAGGAGCCCTCCTGTGCAGTCACCTGCAGCATAGAGCCCAGGTAATGTCGTGGCCATGTTCTCGTCAACCACTATTCGGTTTCCCTCAATATAGGCTCCGAGTTTTCTAGCTAGGTCAGTGCTTCCTGCGACTCCTAATGCAATAAATAAGCCACCGAATGCCTTCTCAACTCCATTTTTGAACCGTATACTCTCAAGCACTTCGTCTCCAATAAGGGATTCGATCTCATCTTCAATGACGTTGATGCCATCGGGTGTTGCAGCCTCCATTGGTTTGCCATCGGTTACGATCGTTACTGATCCGACTACTGGTTGAAGCTCCAGTGCTTCGTGCACAGCATATTCGCCGTTACCCATGACCGCAACATCCTTGCCTCTGAAAAAGAAGGCGTCACATGTGGCACAGTAGCTTACTCCGCGTCCTTCTAACTCACGAATGCCTTTGATGCGCGGTGTGGTTCTAGATGTCCCAGTTGCAATAATAACAGCATCAGCAGAGTAGTCGCCACCTTTAGCACTAACATTATATTTGCCGTCGAAGGAAATGCCAAGAACCTCATCATCAACTATTTTTGCTCCTGCATTCACTGCTTGGGCTATCCCCTGGGATAAGAGATGCTCGCCACTAATGGGTTCTGCAAACCCGTAATAGTTTTCTATTTTACTGGCCTTATTGAGCGCCCCTCCATCTCTACCAATCACAATTGTGTCTACGTTGGCTCGAGCGGAGTAGAGTGCTGCCGAGATACCGGCTGGGCCTTTACCGATTATGAGTATTGTTGGCATTGATCTACCTCCGTTTTTTCAGACAATAGCAATAAGACAGACTGACGGCGTGTTTAGCAAACCCTCCCGTACTGCCTTATTGCGTGATCATGATATTTTTTTCACTGCCCTCAGTTCAGTCCAACATGTCAAGGATAGCATCTTTTGGACGGACGCCAACGGCCTTTGATGAAACCTCGCCGTTCTTAAATACGATCAGTGTAGGGATGCTCATGACTCCGTATTGGGAAGCCAGTTCTGGCTCTTCATCGATGTTGATCTTTCCGACAACTACATCCTCAGGTGCTGTGCGTGAAATTTCGTCTATTGTAGGCTCCAGCATACGACATGGGCCGCACCAAGGCGCCCAAAAGTCAATGAGTACAGTTTTTCCGGAATTGAGAACCTCTGTTTCAAAGTTTTGCTTAGTAATTGTTAATGACATATTCAATCTCCTGTCTGCGTTTTACGCTATTTGGTATGATTATAGTTTACATACTCCAGTATTTTATTACAGTAACTTTGTCACATATGAATGCAATAGTATTCTATCCAAAGTATAATGATATTTCAACTGTACTAACAGATTATGTCGCGTTTGTTAAATATTCTATAGGCTAATACAAAGAGCAATACCGAGCAGATGCAGAGGACGAATGCTCCAAGTAGAGTCGTAACACCACCCAGGCCAGAAAGAAGCACGATCGGGTTTTTATATGCCAGAGGGTTAAAGGCTTTACTTAGATTCATCCTTTCGGGCTGAATTGTGAAGATGGTAAACATAACACCGATTAGTGTCCCCACAACTATCGATATAACGCCCTTCCGTGTTAATATCGACACAAAGACAGCGAGGGCAGCGGCAAATAACGCAAATAGTGTTATCGGAACTAAACACCTTAGCAAGAAGATTGCAATAGGAATGAGAACAAGCTCCTTGTTAGGCAACGCGTAGTACAAGAAATACCCATATTCCGAAGCATACTTACTGTAACCCAGGTAGAAGTGACCGTGGCGATATTCTGCACCGAGAAACGCTGTATCTCTCTCCCAGCTAACCCTGCTGAAGAAGCCTCTGCCTAGATACGCACCATCGTAATTTGGCGCGGCAGATGGGGCTTTTAGCGAAGTAAAAGAGCCCTTAAGATAAAGAACGGGGTAATTGGGGTTGCCAAAGCCATTTACAAGTCCTAGAAACAAAAACGCGACAAACAAGGGAACTAACAACCACATTAGTGTTATGAGGAAAGCGGCGATAGTCTTTGCCAATACTACCTTCCCCCTTGGAAGTGGCTGGAGTAAGAGGAACTTGAAGCTACCTGAATCCGCTTCCCCCGACATAATATCAGATAGAACTAGCAGGGCGATGAGAAGCGCGATAGGAGGGAGTAGTTCATCAAAAGCGCTGTATAAAAAAGCATAACCCGTCATCTCATACCGATCCATAGGCTTTATATTATTATCACGCAGAGAAGTTAAGAACTCATGCTGCAATCTGTAATAGTCAACAGCATTCTGTCTCATGTCCGGCGATGAGAGTAGCCGCGAGGGGTAATCCATGTAGCGGGAGGGCAACCCCTTCAGGAGTTGTCCACTATCAACTAGCGATTTTACGTCCTCAGTATAAAATTTCAGTTCATTCTCATAGTGCTTAATGTCAGCATCAAGCTCGGCGTAAACATCGCGCTCAAGCATAGTTTTTGCTTTTTGCCCGTAGTACTCCGCGCGGATTGCTGCATTATCCGAATATATTTTGAAAAGGGGAGCATCAAACTGTTTAGCGCGGTTGCCATAGGTTGTGTGATCGAGTTTGTAATAGTCCTCCAGAAAAAGAAAGTTACTTATGTTCTCAGTTCTTTGACGAGCTCCCTCATCAATCTTTGAAAATATCATAGAAGCTATAAGTATACAGTAGATTGCAAGCACAATCCTGTTTTTCCTACTCTTTACTGCTTTTTTTATCTCAAAACGGATTAACGGCCCCATATATTCCTCCCTATCTAGCAAGCTATATCTTTCTTAATAAATATGGTACGGCTTGCTATTAGTACAATCGAACTTGCCAGAACAAATATCAAAATACCCGCCAACATTGATCCGGGTGCTCGCCCCTCCAGAGTCGTTATTGCGTTCCCATATGAGAGCGGCCATAGGAGAGATATAACCGGAATTCGACTAATAGGCGGCTGTAGTACAGCAGCAGCAAAAAATACGCTTATAGATACGGTCATGGCATTTAGACTCTCCTGGGACAAAACTGATGCTATACCTGCAAATGAAATCAGAAACACAATATAAAGTGTAAAGAGAATAAAAGTATATAACAGAAACTGCCCTGCTCCTAAATACTCCAGAATCTCACTTTGTGGTGTAACAGTAATAGATGAAAAAGCATATGGATCGAAGGAAAGGGGATAAGCGATACTTCCTGTACCATTAAAAGCTGACATGATCAGGAAAACCGCCAGTGTTGAGCTTGATATTACCGTGAAGGTTATGATTAAGCAGGACAAAATCTTCGCTGAGAAGACTTTGCTGCGGGGATAGGGTTGCAACAGGAGAAACTTAAAGCTGCCCGAGTCCATCTCGGATGTAAAGCAATCACCACAAAGAAGTAGGACTACCGCAGCTGCAAGATATGGCATAAGTACCGAGAATGCCTGATATATAAAGTTCACGCCTGTCATCTCATTGGCACTGCGCAGAGGCTTAATGTCGTTATCAAAGAAGTACCTGTTTAGGTTTATATTATTGATAAGATCCGCTTCGGTCACTCCGCCCTCCGCCTTTGTTTTCCCGGAGATGATCCCGTCGCGGAGGCCCTGGAGGATATTTTCATTTCGATTAATGTTTGCAAGAACAACGTCACGCCAACGGTCCTCACCAACCCAGGCCGAAAAGACACGCTGTTGCGCCGAATAAACTGCATCCCTTCGCCAAAGTTCCATTGCCAGCTGTATATTTTCAGGTGGATCCTTCGGATAAGTTTGAAGCAATAGGTTAAGTTGAAGTGCGGCATCCCAGGCGCTGCCGTCATATCCCAAACGCATTCCCTTATATCTATAGTCTGTTATCATGTTAATGGCCCCGAATGTGAGCAGTGTGACAAACAGGAGCAACCAGACCACTAGGTTTTTAACAGAGGGGAACTGCTTTTTCAATTCAAAGTGGATAAGCTTCTTCATGCACCATCACCTCTGAAGATCCTGCTATATACGAGTTCAAGATCATCTTGCTTCTTAGTAATATCAAAGATATTAACGCCCTTGCCTACCACAGTCGTTAACACTTCCGATATTACTCCTTCGCGCAGGTGTATGATGAGCTTGTTTCTTCCCTCAACCTTAGTGGAGAGTACACCATCAATTCCCTTAACATATCCTTCAACAATTTGAGGATCAGAAACCCTTAACTCAAAAATAGCTTCGAATTCAGGGGTTAGGTGGTTAAGGAGGACACCATCTTTAATATATATAACTCGGTCAGCAATCCGCTCAACCTCGCCTAGCATATGGGAGGAAAACAGAATCGATACACCCTCCTCATGGGCCATTTTGAGCATCAACTCACGAAGTTCCATCGTACCTGTAGGATCAAGTCCGTTTGTGGGCTCATCCAGGATAAGAAGCTTTGGATCTGTGATGAGACACATACCGATCGCAAGTCGCTGCTTCATACCGAGGGAGTATTTGCGAACCTGCCTGTGAATACTGTCGCCGAGACCTGTAAGTTCAATTGCCCTATCAAGGCGGCTCTTCGGTATTCCCCGGAGCTCAGCGATAAATAGCATATTATCCAATCCGCTAAGGTTCAGATATAAACCCGGATTTTCAATAATGCCCGAAAGGCTCTTTAAGGCCATCTCGCGCTGTGTCTTCAAGGGGTATCCGTCAATTACGATAGCACCTTTATCGGGGCGGATGAGATCAGTTATAAGCCGAAGAGTTGTAGTTTTTCCTGCACCGTTTGGTCCAACAAATCCTACAATCTCACCCCGTTTGACACTAAATGAGATGTCATTAATAACTTTTGCTTCACCAAAGCTTTTTGATAGGTTAGAGACATCAAGAATATTCATACCTTGTGCGCCATAGCACCCTACGACCATAAAAGGCGGTGCCATTTCTCCTTTCAGATAATAAAACTATCGCGTGAAAGAATTTTGAACGAGTTTCTATGCATATCGATAAGACCTTCATCCCGCATCCTGCCAAGTTCTCTGGACAGAGCACTCCTGTCTACACAGAGGTAGTCGGCAAGCTCACTTCGTGAAAACGGGATGTTGAAAGTGAGCCCTTTGGTACTCTCTGCCTGATCGATTAAAAACGCCATAATCTTTGAACGGATACTTTTTTTAGAAAGATGCTCAATCTTGCGGTTTAGTATTATGTTCTTGCCTGCAAGGATTTTCATCATGTTTTCAATCAAAGTCGAGTGGAACTCACATGCAGACGAGCAGGGCGTGGTTATTCTTCTGAAGCGCAACCACATTACAGTGGTGTCCTCAACTGCGATAACCGAGTATGGAATACTGTTTGGATATGTGCAAGCAAACGCTTCGCCAAACATGTCATACTGCTCAGCATCACTAAGTATCATTCTGTTACCGAACATATCCTCTCTCAGAATTCTTACAGTACCCTTCAACACGATCCCTATGAACTCAACAGCATCACCAGCCATCAGCAATGACTCCTGCTTCCCGTATGTTCGTTTGGATGCATCCAAGCAGGGGAGAATCTTATCAATATCATCGCTCTTGATTCCCTCAAAGAGAGGGCTTCTAAGAAGTGCTTGTGGTAGAGCTTGAGCACCGTTTTCTACTAAATTATTCGAATTATACCTTTTTTCATCTGTGTTTTCAACTGGAACACTCATTCGATTCCCTACTCCCTAAAAGTCTGTACTATTACCTCGTACCAAGATGCTACTCAATCGAGTCTACAAATATAGATTCTACCACCCGTTCGTTGCAAATGCAACAACTTTTAATCTTTGGTCGACTATAATTGTCTCAGAAAGAAGAATTCTAGGAGGTCGTAGTAATGATATTAAGAAAAATAATCAAAATCGATGAGGATCTTTGTAACGGATGCGGAATATGTGTGGATGCATGCCACGAGGGCGCAATAGGAATGGTAGATGGAAAAGCAAAGCTTTTGAGAGACGATTACTGTGATGGGCTCGGTGACTGTCTGCCTGTTTGCCCTACAGGTGCAATTTCATTTGAGGAGAGAGAGGCCCTCCCCTTCGATGAAGAGGCAGTTAAGAAAAATATGCAATTGAAGAAGGCGACAGAAGGAGTTAAGAATGAGGGCAGCGGATGCCCAGGTGCTCGCGCACAAGTTATGAAAAGTGCCAAAAAGGAACCTGATACTCTTGCTTGCGGATGTCCCGGCTCAAACTCTCGTACATTTAACAGAACTAATTCATCAGCCGTCGTATCTCAGACACAGACTTCGCCCCAACAGGTTAATGTAGAATCTCAGCTGGGTCAGTGGCCTGTGCAGATCAAGCTTGCACCTGTAAATGCTCCGTATTTCGATGGCGCAAAACTTCTGATTGCTGCGGACTGCGCAGCCTATGCATATGGTAACTTCCACAATGACTTCATGAAAGACAAAATCACTCTCATTGGATGTCCGAAACTGGACATGGTGGACTACTCGCAGAAGTTGACCGAAATCATTAAGCACAACAACATTAGGAGTATAACTCTTGTTAGGATGCAGGTCCCATGCTGTGGAGGTCTTGAGAGAGCAGTTACGCAAGCAATTATGGATAGCGGGAAGATGATACCGTGGCAGATTGTCGTTCTGTCGACAGATGGCCGTATTATCGACATGTAACTCTATTTCCAGCAAGACAGTTAATGTAAACAGATAATGTAAACAGAATTAGCAGTTAATGCTAAATAGAAAAAACAGTGAAACCACGCTAGATTCTAAAGTGTGTTTTCACTGTTTTTTCTCGTTTTGAATTTTTGTGTGCCAGCATAGGTGTGTTGCATTCAGTATGAGCTAAATCAGTTATAATAATTCCTTTTAATACTGTACAAAACGCAAAACATTGTGTAAAATAGAGGTAATGTAAGAAATTTTCATAACTGGTAGAACAAAAGAACTAGAACAACAGAACTAGAACAACAGAACTAGAACAACAGAACTAGAACAACAGAATAAGAAGTTGGCAATACTTAGGAGAGATTCAATGTATACAGTACAGCCCCAAGACAAAAAGGAGTTTTACCTCAAGTTAACAGAGCAGTTGCGTTCGCTGGTTGAAGGTGAGTCCTTCTATCTGCCGAATTTGGCAAACGCTGCTGCACTTCTTTTCAATGCTCTCCCCGACATAAATTGGTCCGGCTTTTACCTTATGCATGGTGGAGAGCTGGTGCTAGGCCCATTTCAGGGAAAAGTCGCGTGTATCCGAATTCAAGTAGGTAAAGGCGTTTGCGGTACTGCGGTGGCCGAGAGACGGACACAGCTTGTACCAGATGTACACAAGTTTCCCGGTCATATTGCTTGTGATAGCGCTTCAAATTCGGAGATTGTCATTCCAATCCTCAGTCAAGGCGTGGTCGTTGGAGTTCTTGACATTGACAGTCCAGTCTATGACCGGTTTGATGAGGAAGATAAGGAAGGCCTCGAGTCCTTTGTGAGAGTTCTTGAGTCAGCTTGTGAATGGGACGACTTTCGAACTTGCCTCGACAATCCTCAATAATATTTTTTTGTACGTCAATCAACAAAGTTCTTACATACTTATTAACAACCGTGAATAATGAAAGTAATAAAACAACTTAACACTAGAAAAGAGGAGGACTAAGCATGAGTCATTTCGAATCGATCCCAAAAATCAAGTATGAAGGTCCAGAGAGCAAGAATCCGTTGGCGTTCAAATTCTACGACGCAGACCGTGTTATTCTGGGCAAAACCATGCGGGAACACCTGCCGTTTGCCATGGCGTGGTGGCATAACCTGTGTGCCGCCGGAACCGACATGTTCGGCACTAACACAGCGGATAAGTCCTTTGGGGCAACACCAGGGACAATGGAACATGCGAGGGCAAAAGTAGACGCTGGGTTCGAGTTCATGGAGAAGCTCGGAATAGAGTATTTCTGCTTCCATGATGTGGACCTTGTCCCCGAGGCGGAGACAATTGCGGAGACAAATGCGCGGCTTGATGAAATAAGCGATTATATTCTCGAAAAAATGAAGGCGACCGGCATAAAGTGTCTCTGGGGAACAGCTAATCTGTTCGGCAATCCAAGATACATGAATGGTGCCGGAACATCGAATTCAGCCGATGTATTCTGCTTTGCTGCTGCACAGATCAAGAAGGCGCTCGATATCACAGTCAAACTTGGTGGACGCGGGTATGTTTTCTGGGGAGGCCGCGAGGGCTATGAGAACCTTATAAACACCGATATGAAGTTTGAGCTTGACAACATTGCCAGACTTATGCGTATGGCTGTCGAGTACGGACGCAGTATCGGGTTTGAGGGCGATTTCTTGATTGAGCCCAAGCCGATGGAGCCAATGAAGCATCAGTATGACTTTGATACCGCAACATCTATTGGCTTCCTGCGCCAGTACGGATTGGACAAAGATTTCAAAATTAACATTGAGGCAAACCATGCAACACTCGCTGGTCATACCTTCCAACATGAGCTACGTGTGGCTGCGATTAACGGTATGCTCGGTAGCATAGATGCAAACCAGGGCGACAATCTTTTGGGCTGGGACACCGATGAGTTCCCGTTTGATGTATATGAGACAACGATGTGTATGTATGAAGTCCTGAAGGCGGGCGGACTCCGTGGAGGACTCAACTTTGATGCCAAGAACCGCAGAACCTCAAACACCTATGAGGATATGTTCTATGGTTTTATCCTGGGTATGGACACCTTTGCACTCGGGCTGATAAAGGCGGCTGCGATTATCGAGGACGGACGCATCGAGAAATTTGTCGAAGAAAAATACTCGAGCTTCAAGAGTGGAATAGGAGCAAAGATCGTTGCGGATGAAACGACACTTGAGGAGCTAGCTTCCCATGCCGAGAAGCTTGGGGCACCTGAAAATCCCGGCTCAGGCCGCATCGAGTACCTCGAGAGCATAGTGAACAGCATTTTGTTTAGGTGAGCAAAATGAAATTTCTACTTGGAATTGATTTAGGTACAAGTGCGACCAAGACAGTACTATTTGATTTATCTGGGGTGGCCATCGCATCCTCTGCTGTGGAGTATCCGATGTACCAGCCGCAAAACGGTTGGGCTGAGCAGGATGCTGATGACTGGATAGATGCCGCGTTCAGGACAACTCGCGCTGTTATCGAAGAGTCGGGTATCAACCCATCTGAAATTGCCGGTATAGGAATCTCCGGACAGATGCATGGGCTCGTGATGCTTGACGAAAACAACATACCTCTCAGACGCAGCATTATTTGGTGCGATCAACGGACTGCTGCAGAATGTGATGAGATACATGAGCGTGTTGGTAAGGAGCGTCTCATAGAGATAACCGCTAATCCCGCACTAACGGGGTTTATGGCGTCGAAGATTCTCTGGGTTCGCAATAACGAACCTGAGATCTATGCAAAATGCAGACATATCTTGCTTCCTAAGGACTATTTGCGGTTCCGCTTAACCGGTGAATACGCGACTGAGGTCTCCGACGCAAGTGGCATGCAGCTATTGGATGTGCCTAATCGCTGCTGGTCAGACGAAGTGCTGCAGGCTCTTGAGATCGACAAGGCTTTGCTCGGAAAGGTATACGAATCGGTTGAAATTACAGGGTACATAACAGAAGAGGCCGCTGCGCAGACAGGACTAGCTGTAGGAATACCGGTTGTCGGCGGTGCCGGCGACAATGCGGCAGCCGCAGTTGGTACCGGTGTTGTAACAGATGGTAGTGCATTTACTACTATCGGAACAAGCGGAGTTGTATATGCTCATACTGACAATTTGTTGATAGACAAAAAAGGCCGTGCTCACACATTTTGCTGTGCGGTACCCGGCGCATGGCATGTAATGGGTGTTACACAGGCTGCAGGCCTCTCATTGCAATGGTTTCGCGATAGCTTTTGCAGTGTTGAAATGGAGGAGGCTGCAAAACGCGGAGTTAGTCCATATGTTGTAATGGACGAGAAGGCAGCCGAAGTGCCGATTGGCTCAAACCGTCTGATTTATCTGCCCTATTTAATGGGTGAGCGAACACCGCACCTTGATCCCGATTGCCGAGGTGTCTTCTTTGGACTCTCAGCTATCCACCAGAGACCCTACTTAATTCGGGCTGTCATGGAGGGTGTCACATATTCGCTCAAGGACTGCTTTGATGTGCTGCGCGAAATGGGAGTCAGCTTTAGCGAAATGTACGCCTGTGGAGGTGGCGGAACAAGTTCTCTGTGGCGTCAAATGATGGCTGATGTGTACGGATGCCCCGTGCGAACCGTCAAGTCGAAGGAGGGTCCGGCACTGGGAGTTGCGATTTTGGCTGCAGTTGGAACAGGATTGTATCCCGATGTAAAGACAGCTTGTGATGCCATGATAGAGGCAAATCCCAAACAGGAACCAAATCCCGAAAATACTCAAAAGTACGCCAGTTACCATAAACTCTTCCGGAATCTGTATGTTTCGCTTAAGGATGACTACAAGAAGCTGGCAAAAATCTGATAATTAGTATCTCCATTCGAATAGGACCTCTCTCTGTCAACAGGACGGGGAGGGGTTCTGTTTTATGTGGGTGTTGAGTACACTTTTTACGATAGCAAACACAATTGGAAGCCTAGCCGCATAAAATGATAGGGCGGGAGGCATGCGTATGGATAGGTACTGGACGGAAGTGGATATTTTGGGGTTTAGGGGGTTTTATGATGCTGCCCATGATGATTTATCTCTTAATTCACGGTCTGCACTTAACTCTGCGGGTTTCAGGTGGAGGTTCATTTCCGAAACCTCTCAGTGCAGAGGAGGAGAGGAAGTACATAGAGCTTGCAGCGACAGGGGACAAGAAGGCAAGGGACATACTTATTGAGCGGAATCTGAGGCTTGTCGCTCATGTGATAAAAAAATACTATACAGACCCAGGGGAACAGGAAGATCTCATTTCAATAGGCACAATCGGGCTTATAAAGGCGGTCAACACATTTGACAAGGATAAAAACATTCGTCTTGCGACATATGCCGGAAGGTGCATTGAAAATGAGGTCCTTATGCATTTTAGAAGCCAGAAAAAGTCTTCGGGTGAGCTGTTGATGTCGGAAGCGCTTGACAGTGACGGAGAAGGCAACGTTCTCGTTCTTGGTGATACACTTAGTGATGACGGGGAAGAAATTCTAGATAAGCTCAACAGGGAAGAGATGAACAGGACACTTTTTAAGTATATTGATAGCTGTCTCGATGATAGGGAAAAGGAGATAGTTATTCTGAGATATGGGCTTGACAACCGTGCTCCGATGACGCAGCGGGAGATAGCAGGGAGGTGTAACATATCTCGCTCATATGTTTCGAGAATTGAGAAGAAAGCACTAGAAAAGCTAAGAAAAAAGTTTGAATCAGACAAAATTCAATGATTTTCAGCCCTTTACATCCGCTACTATTACAGGTATAATACTATAATGCAATATAGTAATTGTATAAAAAATTCAATCAAAATAAAAAGCATGGAGTTTATATAGATGGCACTATCAGTCGAAAAAATCATTCTTGCAGCAAACAATGAGACAACTTTTAATAAGGGACTTAGCTACTACTTTGGTGACAGCATCATCGAATATGAGTCGGATGCTTCTGAATCCAGAGAGGATATTTCGGCAGTTGTCCAAGGTGAAAGAGCATATAACGTAACTGTAGTAACTGAAGATGATGAGTTGTCTTCAGCATTTTGTACATGTCCTGCATATGGAAAGTGGGGGCAGGCATGCAAGCACATTGTAGCCGTTTTACTTAAGCAGCACTATGATACGCGCCTAGCATCGAAGGGCGAGAGCTCTGAAGATAAGGAAAATCCATCAGATGAGTCAAATATCCTGTATTACAGCGACTATGCAACAAGTCCGGACCGTTCTGGCCGGCAGAGTGCTGAACCTGACGGGCAAAGCAGAGATTCGCGAAGCGACACCGATAGAACGGATAAAAAGGAAAAATCCGTTACGGCGCCAGGAGGCAAGACGGTAAAAAAAGCTGCAACAGACGGTGTTGCACGCATAATGATGAACAAGTATGCCCAGAGAGAAAATGCAGACATAATTGGTCAGAGCTTTTCGGATACCGAGAAGGTTACATTGACCCCGACCATCAGACAGAACAGATACGAGGACGGGGCATTTATAGAATTGAAAATCGGAATAAGCCGTCACTATATCGTTCGGGATATCTTTGAGCTCGTTGAGAACGTAAAGTCGCTAAATAAGGTGTCATATGGCAAGCGGCTAGAGTTTATTCATAGCATGGAGAGCTTTGACAGCAACTCGAAAAAGCTTATGCAGATCATTGTTGAGAAAAGCGATGAGGCGCGTCAGTTAATGCGATCACTCGGTAGTGCCGGCCGGTTCGAAGCGAGGATAAATAAAAGGCATCTGAGGCTTTCACCCTATGCTCTGGATCGTATTATGTCTCTCTATGTTAATGAGGATATTTCTGCAGTATTCGAATCTGGAGCTGAGGGATCCTTTACTGTTGTAGCCGAAAACCCTGTTCTTGATGTGAGCGTTGAAAACAGCGGTGAAGGAGCTCTGATCTTCAAGACAGAACGGTTTGGTATCATTTCGGGTGAGAAGCATATCTACGTTCAGCGTGGTAGGTACATTCATATCTGTGATGAGGATATGTCCGAGCGCGCCAGGGACTTTCTTAAGGCCCTTGAGAGATGCTCATACAAGATGCGAATTGCCGATCGCGACCTATCTGTATTTTGCTCCAATGTATTCCCTACAATAAGGAGCTGTTTTCGCTTTTCCGGTAATCTTGATACACTTCAAGAATATATGCCTTTGCCTCTTGAAACTGATATATATATCGACGCACCCGAGCACAATACCATCACCGCAAGAATGATATATCGATATGGCGATGAAGAGATTGATTACTATGCACTGCACTTTGCTGGAAAGACCCCGAATATTGCAAGGCGGGATCTTCGGAATGAGACAGTTGTGCGAGTTATTATAAGTAAGTATTTTCACCTCTATGACACGAACAGGAAGGTACTGCTCCTGGAAGCGGACGATGAACAGATGTATCAGTTCATATTCGAGGGTATCCCTGCTCTGATGGAGGTTGCCACCGTCCATGTAAGCGACAGGTTACAGGGATATGGAATAGCAAATGCGCCCAAAATCACAATGGGAGTGCGACTTGAGTCCGATCTTCTTGAGCTCGACATCGATCCGGGTGAGTTTCCTCTCGATGAATTGCAGGATGTACTTAGTGCTTACAGAGAAAAGCGGAGCTATTACCGGCTGAGCGACGGAAGGTATCTACGGCTGGAAGATAACTCACTAAACGTTTTGGCTCAGATTGCCGACGGGCTTGAGCTCACTGACAAGCAGCTGCAGACTGGCAACATAAAAGTACCGAGATACAGAGCGCTCTATCTCGACAGAATTCTCAGTGAGAATGAGGAGATCCGCGCAAACCGCGACAAGTATTTTAAGGATCTCGTTCGGAATATCCGCGGCGTAAAGGACAGTGACCTTGTTGTTCCCGATGAACTTTCCGGCATTTTGAGAAACTACCAGAAGACAGGTTACCGGTGGCTGAAGACACTTACAAGATACAATTTGGGCGGCATATTGGCAGATGATATGGGACTTGGAAAGACTCTCCAGGTTATTGCCCTGTTCCTTTCCGCAAAGAATGAGGGGGCCGAGAAGCCCTCTTTGGTGGTAACGCCAGCATCTCTAGTTTTGAACTGGGAGAGCGAGATTAGGCGTTTTGCGCCCTCTCTTAAAGTCGGAACCATCATTGGCGACAATGCGACCCGCAAAAAGATGATTGAAAATCTTGAATGCAACGACATTGTGATAACATCCTATGATATGCTAAAGCGCGATATCGAGCACTATGAGGGGCATGAGTTTCTCTACCAGGTTATCGATGAGGCTCAATATATTAAGAACCACAGCACTCAAAACGCAAAGTCTGTAAAGGCAATCAAGAGTGATTACCGGCTGGCGCTTACCGGCACCCCGATTGAAAATAGGCTAAGTGAATTGTGGAGCACATTTGATTACTTAATGCCGGGATATCTATATAGCTATCAGAAGTTCAAAAGGCGGTTTGAGACTCCTATCGTTAAAAATGGTGATGCATATGCAGTCGAGCTGTTAAAGCGGATGACCGACCCCTTTATATTGCGCAGATTGAAGAGCGAGGTTCTTTCAGAGCTGCCGCCAAAAACAGAGACACTTGTTCAGACATCGATGGAGGGCGAGCAGAGAAAACTATATGTAGCAAATGCGCTGAAGCTTAAGAACCAGATCCTGGAGCAGGGCGAGGAGGATATCGCTCGTCATCGTTTCCACATCCTAGCTATGCTTACAAGATTGAGGCAAATATGTTGCGACCCCTCTCTCTGTTATGCAGATTACGACGGGCCAAGTGCCAAGCTGGAGACTTGCATGGAGCTTGTAAGGGAGTCTGCGGAGGGTGGACACAAAATGCTCCTCTTCTCGCAGTTTACATCAATGCTCTCAAAGATTGAGGACAGGTTGAGGCAAGAGGGTATAAGCTACTATGTTATGAAAGGTGATACACCGAAGGAAAAGCGTGCTCACCTTGTTGAGAGATTCAATAATGATAAAACACAGGTTTTCCTGATATCGCTCAAGGCGGGAGGAACCGGACTTAACCTAATAGGAGCTGACGTGGTGGTGCACTACGATCCGTGGTGGAACGTCGCAGCTCAAGATCAGGCAACCGACCGGGCACACCGTATTGGACAGAAAAGGAATGTACAGGTCTACAAGCTGGCTGTCAAAGAAAGCATTGAGGAGAAGATACTCAAACTACAGCAGTCAAAGAAGGAGCTTGCGGATGCAATTATTAGTGAGCAAGGCTCCGGAACATCGCTAATAACAATGACGAAGGAAGATTTGATAGAGCTCCTGTCATAGGATGATGAAATGCAAAATGCTCTCACTTAAGCAGACAGATGAAATGGGTAAACATCTACCATCTGTAGTTTAAGTGGGAGCATAATAGTTTATAGTTTAATGAACCGCATCACTGTTGTGCTTGATTTTTCTCTCGACCTCAATCATCCGGACTAAAGCTGTAAGTGTAGCCTTCGCGGTCTTTGCTGCTCTCTTCATTGCTGTTCTCATCAACTGCCGATTTTCCAGAATCAGATTCCAGGAACACTTTCTCACTGTCATCTTCTTTTCCGCGAAAAAACAACAGTTTCTCCAATACCGGCCGCTCTCTTCTACCTTTTTGGTCAGAATCCCCGTTCTTCTCCTTATCAATATCATCATTATCATCAACATCGATAGGAGAAAAACTCTCCTCTCCTAATACTTCATCGGAGTTTGCAGCTGATAGATCTCCAACGATCTCTGAGTTATCCGCGATATCTTCAGCGCTCACAGGCTCAGCATCAGAAACATCTGCTTTCTTCTCGCTTCTGAATCCCAGTGATTCGATATTATTTGAAATCAACTCAAATCCCTCAGGTATTTGCTGTAGGGCATCCTTCAACCCTTCCATTTCATCAACCATTCGCTGCAAGGTCTTGTTAGCGCTGAGTTTCACACTATCGAAGCTGCGCTTAGCGTCGGCAATCAAATCGGCAAGTGTTTTGCGGGCAAGGTTTGCATTTTCAATGGCGTCGTTTTCAATCTTCTTTGCGCGAGTATAGGCATCGAGCTCTATCTCCGCTACGCGTATCTTTGTAGCCTCGATTTCGTCCTTCTGGGCTTTCAGACTCTCCATCTCTTCTGAGAGTGTGTCGCGCTCGGCCCGCAAATCATCTAGCTCCAGGTTCAAAGAAGTACATTTCTCGGCAAGGTCCGCATTGGTGCTGTGAAGCCTGTCCAGTTCGGCTCGCAGTTGTTCAAGTTCGGAAGCTCTGGCCTCTGCTTCCGCACTCTTGTTTTGCAACTCGCTTTCTGCTTGTGCGAGCTTGGCTTTAAGCTCAGAAAGCTCCTGCTGTGAAGATTCCAGCTTGCCGACTAGCTCACTGCGCTCTTCTACATGTTCTCTGGCTTTTTGTTCTAGATATGACAGCACATCTTCTCGGTGAAACCCCCTAATGGAGCTTCGAAAACGAAGATCGTTATTATTATTGGACATAATCATTCCCGCCCTTTCGCAGATTTTGGCCCTGTCGAATCAAATTCTTTAATGAAGTCATTCTAACACGATATAGATAAAAAAACAACGAGTTCGATACGATGTATGACATAAATAAACATAAACTTATTCCTATTTATACTTGCATATTGAAGGTTCTGTGTTAAAATTTAGTTACAAAGCTCTGAGTGCCAACGACTCCAAGGATGGAATGTCCATTAACAGGAGGAAGGTATGACAGCAAAGAGAAGTCTTACAGTACTAATAATTCTAATGCTCTTACCGGTGCTCTGTGGGTCCGCAATCAAGCTGCCTGAATTAACGGACATTGAGGGTCACTGGGCGGAAGAGTACATTATTGAATGCACAAAACGTGGCATCTGTGTCGGGTACGAAAACGGGTGCTTTATGCCTGCTGAGCCGATAACACGTGCCGAGTTTACAAAAATGGTCGTAAATGCATTTAACTTATCCGAATTGGAGAGAAGCTCAGACTCGGAGCTTAGAACCGCAGAGATTAAATACCCTGCGTTTGAGGACGTGGAGAATCACTGGTCAAAGCCATACGTTGAAGCTGCCTTTATCACCGGGATCATTAAAGGTGTAAGTGAAAGCAAGTTTATGCCCGACAAGCCGCTCTCAAGGCAGGATGCTGTGCTGATTTTGTCAAGAGTTGAAGTGTATCTAGGGAAAAAACTTATTGAAAGAGTGGATGAGGTAAAGTTTATTGACACAGATTACATAAGAGATGAGTGTAGGACTGCAGTATACCACTTTCAAAAAAATGGAATAATTTCAGGAAAAACCGGGAATATATTTGACCCAATTGGTTCTATGAATAGAGCTGAGGCCTGCAAATGTGTCATTTTAACGATAATCGCCTTCGAAACACCGTCGTAATAGGCCAAACAGTAAAAAATATCCTGTCATTTTTCGCTTACTTGCTTGACTTTACAAAAGGTTTGTGTATAATTGAATCAGGTGTTTGTATTGAAATATAGCGAACTTACGACACTTTCCGATGAAGAGCTCTGCTCCTTGTTGTCGGAAGGTGTACACGAAGCCGAAGAGGTTTTAATATCACGTTATTTTGGACTGGTGCGCGCGTGCGCCCGACCGTACTATCTTGTAGGCGGTTCTTTTGAAGACATAATCCAAGAAGGACTAATGGGTCTTCTCAACGCCGCAAGGGAGTTTTCTCCCAATAGGAATGTCCTCTTTAAGAGCTTTGCAGAGAGCTGTATTAGAAACCGTATTTATTCCGGCCTAAAAGCGGCTAATAGACAGAAGCATAAGCCGTTAAATTCTTACCTATCAATAGATTCCCTCTCCGAAGACGGCTATCACGCCTCAGACTTAGTCTTGCGACCTACCGACAATAATCCCGAAGATCTCATCTTGAGCAAGGAAAGTTACGAGGAACTTTTTCACGAACTGAAAGGGCTGCTGAGCAATCTAGAATCTAACATTCTTGATCTGTATTTGGAGGGGCTTACTGTAAAAGAAATAGCGTTAAAGACAGGCAGAAGCCCAAAATCGGTTGACAATGCCATATGGCGTGTACGACGCAAAGTTGACCGCCACTTAAAGCACAGCAGATAAACCTGCAGTACCCCAGAATTACATCCGATGCCATTCTAGAATGTGTAATTGACTTTGTGCCGCTGTACCAAGTGCTGCACCAAGTCGCATCGGTTTACGTGCCCTATGTAGCTTAATTCCCAGAGCGCAAAAAATGAGGTGTCGGTGCGAGTCCGTCCAGGGGCAAAGACTAAAGTCAAAGTGAGGTTAGACCATGTACGAAGACAAAACATTAGTATGCAAGGAGTGCGGAGAGGAGTTCGTTTTTACCGCAGGAGAGCAGGAGTTCTACGCAGAGCGCGGATTCCAGAATGAACCCCAGCGTTGTAAATCATGCCGCGACGCACGAAAGGCAGCCGCCAGAGGTCCGAGAGAGTATTTCACAGCTGTTTGCGCTGAATGCGGAAATGAAGCTCGTGTACCCTTCGAGCCCAAGACAGATAGACCAGTCTATTGCAGCGATTGCTTCGCAAAGATTAGAGAAAACAACTGATTTCTGAAATGAAATCTACCGGGGCATCCCAGATGCTCCGGTTTTCTTTGTAGAAAAGTGCCGCAACACTCGGTGTTGAGTGCATAAGAAGGGCTTATTATAGAAACTTGGGAAAAATAAATGTTGTATTAGATGCCCTTATGAGATATAATTATTTGTGAGTAAGTCTGATTAAAATGCTTTACTGGCTTTTTGAAGCCAATACGAATACAAGCATCAGCAAAGGAGGTCAATTATGCCTGCAATAACAAAGGATACTATTATCGGAGATGTTCTACGTATACAGCCTGCTGCTGCAAGGATACTAATGGAGATTGGCATGCACTGTCTCGGTTGTCCTGCTTCAGTCGGTGAAACTCTGGAGGAGGCTTGCCAGGTTCACGGCGTCGATGCCGATGAGGTTTTAGAGCGTATAAATAATCTGAGTGAGGCCTCGGTTTACGAAAACTAATCTATCCGAAAAAAACGGCCGCGGCTTGGGAAATATCCCTCGCCCCGGCCTGTTTTTCATCTGAGCACAGATTGATTATCGGCCTTGAAGGAGGTTGTAATGGACTGGACAGGAGATAGAAGTGCCAGTGACAGCTCCGGCAAAAAAAGACGCATGCCGAAATTATCTCCACGCCTCAGAAAAATATATGATTTGGCAGAGGGAGAGCCTGTTATATGGGATGTTGGAACTGACCATGGATTCTTACCTGTCCGACTGGTCCTTAGTGGCAGCGTTGATTATGCCGTGGCGTCCGATATAAACAGAGGACCGATCGAAGGTGCAAGAGCCACAGCACAGAAGTTCGGTGTTGATAATAAAATAGAGCTCCGACTCTGCGACGGTCTCAGTGGAGAGATTCCAGATGGCCTTACCACAGTCATTATCGCGGGGATGGGCGGAGAGACTATCAAAAACATTTGTGAAAGCGCACCATGGATCATTGATAGAAAAGTCCGACTATTGCTGCAACCTATGACATCTATAGATAGCCTTAGAGAATATGTCTATTCCGAAAAGTACAGTGTTACTGGTGAACATCTCGTTCGGGAGAAGGATAAGATATATACGATTATCGATATCGTTTGTGGGGGCACTGCAGAGGATTTCACGTATTTGGATACACGAATCGGGAAATATACAATAAAGGACGAACCTTACTCAGACTACCTACATCGTGAAATTATGCGGTTGCAGAGAGAAATCAAGGGTGCGAATGCTGAAACGAGACGTATTATGAAGTCAGCTATACTAGAAATCGGTGAATTGATGAAGTTGGAAGGTGAACTATAATTGGTGACGGTTGATAAGGTTTTTAGTTATCTAAATGAGCTTTTTCCGTTGGAGAATAAAATTGAGTCGGACAACCCCGGCTTTCTGGTTGGAAGGGGTGACAGGGAGGTAACCAGGATAATGGTTGCACTCGATATTACTCCCGAAGTGATCGAAGAAAGCGTCGAATGGGGTGCTGAGCTCATAGTATCTCATCACCCAGTAATATATTCAGGACTACTGAGCGTGACTGATAACGACTTTACAGGGGAACGGGTACTAAAGCTCGCTGAATGCGGAATTTCTGCCATCTGCATGCATACAAATGCAGATATTTCTCAGGGCGGAGTAAATGATCTCTTGGCAGCGCGTATTGGACTAAAGGATGTGGAGACAGTTGCGGATACCTCACTTTCGCCCTTGGGAGACAGGGGTGTCTGTAGGATTGGAAATATGTCTGTGTCAATGCAGGTTGAGCAGTTTGCTCCGTATGTTGCAAAAGCCCTCGGAGGCAACGGAGTTAAATATTACTCAAGCGGCAAACCTGTCAAAAGAGTAGCAGTTGGAGGCGGCTCCTGCGGAGTGTACATAGCTCTGGTGGCAGCAGCCGGATGCGATACATTTGTGACATCTGATGTAAAGCATGGACAGATACTCGAGGCGAAGTGGAGGGGCATCAACATCCTTGATGCTGGACATTTCGCAACTGAGGATGTTCTGTGTCCAGCTATTGTTGATCATCTCAGTAAGCGCTTCACCTCGGTGGAGGTCAAAAAATCCGAGCGTCTGGCTGACCCCATGCGCTATGTGGGAGTGTAGCGATGCCACTAGATGCAGTAGTATTATCGGGACTTAGGCGAGAGCTTGAACAGACGCTTGTTGGCGGTAGGATAGATAAAATATACCAGCCCGAAAGGGATGAGATAATCCTTAATATCAGAGGGAGGGGGGAGAACCTCCGCCTTCTTTTCTCTGCTAACCCTACCAATGCACGTGTCCACACAGGGAGAGTGCAAAGAGATAATCCGCAGACACCTCCGATGTTCTGTATGCTAATGAGGAAACTGTTCTCAGGGGGCATAATCCGTGATATATATCAACCCCCGATGGAGCGAATACTCGAGTTCACAGTAGATACAGTGGACGAGCTGGGGTCGGTCCTGCAAAGAAAGATTGTGTTTGAGCTTATTGGAAGGATGTCAAACCTAATATTACTCGATGATGAGGGCCGCATTGTAGACAGCCTCAGACGAATCGATACCGATATAACCGACAGACGCCAGATTCTCCCAGGTATGTTCTATCGTTATCCACCAACGCAGGAAAAAGCAAATCCGTTAGAAACATCTATAGAACAAATTTCATCTTACGTTGAATCCTCTCCTCCTGGAATGAGAGCTGATAAGTGGATACTTGAGACATTCTTCGGAATACCACCGCTCATAGCCAGAGAAATAGCATTCAGATCGACTGGTGATGTCTCTCCAACGTTTTATCAGATGGATGAAATGAAGAAGGAGCGTTTTGCTTCTGCGCTTTGCGATTTGTTTATACTAATAAAGAGCGGCGATACGACGCCATACATGCTGCTTGATGGTGAAATGCCATATGATATTAGCTATATGCCTATAACGCAATATGACAGCAGGTACACGAATAGGGAGTACGAAAGCTTCTCATTGCTGGTTGAGACTTTTTTTGAGAAAAGAGCAGCGTCCGCACGTGTTAAACAACAGGTCCAGGCGCTAGGGAGAGTAGTATCTCCGGTACTCGATAGGGTTAGGCGAAAGGTAGAGAACCAGAAAAAGGAGCTGCTTGAGGCAAAGGACCGTGAGAAACTTCGCAAATACGGAGACCTATTAATGGCTAACCTAAACTCCGTACCGAGAGGGGCGCGTACAGCACGCGTTGTGAACTTCTACGACTTGGAGGGAGGTCTTATTGACATTCCCCTCGATCCGAGACTTTCGGTTCAGCAGAATGCCGCAAAGTACTATAAGGACTATAACCGAATGAAGACAGCCGAAAGGGTGCTCGCTGAACAGATTCAGGCAGGCGAAAACGAGATCCAATATCTTGAAAGTGTTCTGGATATGTTGAGGAGAGTAGAGTCGACCGATGATATAGAGGAGCTGAGGGAGGAACTGAAGCATACTGGTTACCTCAGGAGCACCGACAAGCGGAGAAGCAAAAAGTCAGGTCAGACTGAGCAACGTCCGCCGCAGGAGTTTAGGACCTCGGGTGGCTTTACAGTCCTCTGCGGGAGAAACAACCTGCAAAATGACAGACTTACACTTAAATATGCACATAAGAACGACATATGGTTCCATGTCCAGAAGATACCGGGTTCCCATGTAATTTTACGTACAGAGGGCAAGGAACCGGATGATCAGACTTATACCGAAGCGGCGATGATTGCAGCCGTCTATTCCCAGGCACACGGCGGACAAAATGTGCCTGTGGACTACACAAGGGTGCGTTACGTAAAAAAGCCACCGGGCTCTAAGCCAGGTGTAGTTATTTATGACCCATATTTTACTGCGTATGTAACACCCGACAAAGAAGCAGTGGATAAGCTCCGAATCTAGTGCGTAAAGGTAGGCTGTCAGTTGACAGCCTACCTTCAAATATATTCACTTATATGAGATGATTTTACAGCCTTTATAATCTCAATCGCAGTGCATCGTCTTTGAGCACCCATGTGTTAACCGAAGATCCTGCTGAGCAGGCTACTTGGCTGTTCACTTTTCATAATTTCCATAGCCCTATAGAGCATTTCTGCTGCATCCGCACGTGTAACCGTCTCCATTGGTTGGAGGCGCCCGTCTGAGGAAACTGGAAGAACCTCATTCGATGCAGCTATTGCGGCGGCCTCGACTGCCCAGACAGGCATCGCCTCAGAATCGGAGAAAATCGGCTTCTGTTCCTGGCTTTCCAGATTTAGTGCATTGTTAAGGACAACAGAGGCCTCAGCCCTGGTAAGGGGATTCTCCGAGCGGAATACCCGTCTGCCATCCAATGTGCTGACACCGGTGATTATGCCTTGTTTGAGTGCAGTCGAAAGGTATGGTTTTACCCATGTTGGTGTATCCGAGTCATCTGCAAACCCAGTCTTGGTAACTGGTGTTACGACTTCAAACCCAAGACAAGTTATAGCCATAGCCACAAACTCGCCCCTACTTACAACTTTATCCGGATTAAAGAAATAGTTGTTTCCCATTCTCTCTCCGATAAGGATTCCCTCTTCAGCGAGCTTTAGTGCGGCAAAATGTGCGGGATTACCATCCATATCGGCATAAGTCATCTTAGCAGCATTCTTCGATATGCGGATCGTAACCTTTGCAGTGTTGGAAATGAGCCCCTCCGGATCGATTGCGACATAGGTGAAACTGTCGCTGCCGGTCTTGTTCTGATATGGCGTGTAGATAAATACGTTCGGATCATCCTCAGATATTACAATATCACCTTTGGAAGGGGGCTTTTGTATCCGAACTACCAGCTCGTCATCATCGGGGTCGGAGATTTTGAATTTGCATGTGACAGCAATATTCTTGATTGTTTCGAATTCAAGGTCCTCCGCGACCGGAGCACCGTTAGTCTTGCTTACCTGTGCAATGCTTACAGTAGTAACCTGCCCGTTAGTGTCTTTGAACACAGGTATGAAGCTGAAACTTGTGGATGTCTCCGCGTTACCTGCCGGCTTAAAGTGGAGCTCATCAAGCTTCTCAACTGTCACAGCTTCACCCGTATAGAGGGCTCTGCTGCCACAATAGAGTGCACCAGCCGATTCGTCGGGAAGGTCTGTGAGTACTATCCCCTCTAGCTCACCGTCGCCCACGATTTTACTTTGGAAATCTGCGCTGCGGAAGGTAATATCCGCCCCGGCTCTGCTCGTTTTTGCAAACGTCTCTATATAGGGTTCTGCCTCAGTCATAGAAACGGCCCCTGCGGCTGTTGACAGTATTACCACTGCAAGCAGTACGGTTGTAATGCTGTAAATCCTGCGGCCGAGTATGTTTTTGCTATGCTTCATATTGATCCTCCTCAATGGAATCATGTTCACGTAGTCCTTCAACACTATTGTTTGCCTGAAATGCCCACGATATTCTATATCGCGGTAAAAATATGATAATTGGGGAAGCGGTGCCGGGTTATCACATATATTATGGTCATAATGGGTGCAAAATAAAAGAAAACCGAATTAATTTCGGTTTTCCAGATATGCAATACTATTAGTGGTAGAGTTAGTTCCTTACTCGGATATGCTTATATTAGTACTATTGGCTGCTGGATTTTAGCCACCCGGGCATAGGTCTCATCTTCACACCGGAGACAAGTCCCATAGCCGCAAACATTGTCATAACTGAGGAGCCACCATAGCTGAAGAAGGGGAGGGTAATGCCGATTATGGGTGTTAGACCGACGCACATACCGATGTTTTCAAAGACTTGAAATATCAGCATTGCCGCTACTCCGACACATACAAGGGCGCCCATTCCGTTACGCGCTTTCGTGGCAATATATAGACAGCGGAAGATGATCACGCATAGGAGCAGTAGAATAAATATTGACCCTATCATTCCAAGTTCTTCGCCTGCAACCGAAAATATCAGGTCGGTATGTTTTGCCGGCAGGCTGCCTGTCTGGGTCTGTCTCCCACTGAATAATCCCTGACCGGTAAGTTTTCCTGAACCAATTGCCATTTTGCTTCTAGATGCCTGATAGCCGTATCCAAGAGGATCAAGCGTATCGTCTATGACGACAAGTACTCGCATTTGCTGGTATGTGCCTAGCGATTTCCAAAGAAATGGAGCGGCAGCAGCAGTTGCTGCCCCTGCTATAAGAAACCACCAGAAGCGAAGTCCAGCTGCAAAAGCCATGCAGATGAAGATGAAAACATACACGGCGGACATGCCCATGTCACCTGATGATACCCAGATCAGCGCGACAGTAAGCAATAGATGACAGGCTAGGAAAAACACCGATTTGATTGAGCTCAAGTGTTCACGCGCTGAATACATCTGTTTAGCCATCAATAGAATAAATGTGATCTTAACTACTTCTGCAGGCTGGACGCGCATCTTTATAAAAGGAATTTCCAGCCAGCTCCTGTTTCCGCCTACCTCTACTCCAAAAACTAAGGTCGAGGAGATAAAAAGAACATTGAAGGCTAAGATCCATTTCCAATACTCTGACAGGTCATAGATGTCTATTAACGAAAAGATTACAAATAATAGTATTCCCAGTAGTATACCTATCGACTGAACAATAATAAATCTTGAAGTGTTGGAATAGCTCATCGTTGCGCTTATAATGAGAAGCAGACCGAATATTGAGCTGGCAAAGCAGACCGAAAACAAGAACATGTCGGCTTCTCTTACAAAACGCTTCACACTTTTCCAGAAATACTTCATGGTTGGCTTACTCCCGTGCTATTCTAAAAATGACTTTAGGGATAGGAATATTGAGAATCTAGGTATTTGCTATATTGTACACTGAAATACTGTTTTGGTAAAGCGATATAATTACCGCGTTTTCGATAAAAAATTTTGACCCTCTTTCCAAGCTGTGGTATAATTCTTTAGAGCAAAAAAGAAAGCGGTTTGATAGATGAAAATACGAGAAGTTCACACCTTAAGCGAAGCTGAGACAGAACAGGCTGGAGAGGAGCTGGGAAGACGCCTTGGGCCCGGTGCAGTGGTTGCACTATTTGGTGATCTGGGTGTCGGAAAGACGGCTTTTGTTCGGGGCCTTGTAAGGGCGACAGGATATGACGGTCGCGTGACAAGTCCGACATTTTCTATAGTGAACGAGTATTATGGAAATATTCCTGTTTTTCATTTTGATATGTACCGCCTCAGAGATGAAGATGACCTGTATGATTTAGGATGGGAGGACTATCTCTCAAGAGGAGGAATCTGCGCTGTTGAGTGGAGTGAACGGGTAAAGGGTGCTCTCCCTGATCATTCTATCTACGTCACACTGACATCTGTCGGGGAAACAGCGAGAATTATGAGAATTGAGGAGAATCACTGCGATGCGGATCCTTGCGATTGAGACGTCGGCAAAAGCAGCTTCGGTTGCCATTACAGACGGAGAGAAGATTGAGTCCTTTGCCTTCCAAAACAGGGGGCTAACCCACTCTAGAACACTGATGCCAATGGTACGGGATGCACTGCGAAACGCTGATTTGGAGATTGGTGATGTGGATGTTATTGCCGCCGCCTCCGGGCCAGGCTCTTTTACTGGACTAAGAATAGGTGTTGCGGCAGCGAAGGGCATTGCCTGGTCGGCGCAGAAACCGGGTATAGGGGTATCAACGCTTGAAGCGATGGCTAGAGTAGTCGCTCACATCCCAGGAATCGTTTGCTGTGTGATGGATGCGCGCAGAGGCGAGTATTACAATGCAATCTTTGAGAGTGACGGCCGTGAGTTGAAAAGAGTATGCGAGGACAGAGCAGTTCCTCTTGATGATCTTGAGCAGGACTTAGCCAGTAACGACAGGCAGATAACTTTGGTAGGGGATGGAGCTCCTTCTGCTTTCTCGGGCCTGAAATCGAAGATACCCAATATAGCCCTTGCTCCACCTCATCTGATGCACCAATCCGCGATTGGAGTAGCATTTGCGGCTTCTGAGGCTTATCAGAACAAATCACAGGACTCCCCGCACGACCTATCATCGCTCAATCCGGTCTATATTAGAAGGCCTCAGGCTGAAAGAGAAAGACTTGAGAGGGAGCAAGCTCTATAACAGAAGAAGAAGTCCAAATCAAAGGAATTTATATATAAAGAAGGGAATATAACATGGATAATTTTACAGTTCTTTCTCACCCTTTGATAAAGCATAAGCTGTCAATTTTACGTGATAAGAACACCGATGTAAAAAAGTTTCGCGAACTCGTTGGGGAAATCTCCACACTAATGTGTTACGATGCCACGCGAGACCTTCCGCTTTCGGATGTAGAAGTGGAGACACCTCTGACAAAAACAGTTTGTAAGCATATTGCCGGGAAGAAGACTGCGATAGTCCCTATTCTTCGTGCAGGTCTCGGAATGGTTGACGGAATCATTCAGCTCATACCCTCTGTGAAGGTTGGCCACATCGGACTATACAGAGATCCCGAGACACTTATGCCAGTTGAGTATTATTGCAAACTGCCAAGTGATATCGAAGAGCGGGAGGTGATTATCCTAGACCCCATGCTCGCCACAGGCGGTTCTGCCCTGGCAGCAATCGAGTATATTAAGAGGTATACAGATAGGGCTATCAAGCTAATGTCGATTATTGCCGCTCCTGAGGGTGTTAAGAAGATCCATGATGTATATCCGGATGTGCATATATTCTGCGCAGAGCTGGATGAGGGACTGGATGAGAACGGCTACATCGTTCCCGGGCTCGGTGATGCAGGGGATCGGATATTCGGTACTAAATAAAACAAGGCGGTTCGGAAATATATCCGAACCGCTATTTTCATCATGTCAAGATAGGAATCTCTTATCTGCGTCTTCTCCTGCTGTTGCCTTGGTATCTGCTACTGCGTTGCTGGCGTCTCCTTCTACTATTATATATTATTACAATGATTATATATATTACAAGCAGTGCCGCAAGTCCGAATAAAGCGATCCTTACCCACTTCTGGGCCATAAATTGCTCTACGCGGTCCATGTAGTAGAGAACCTGATCTCTCTGGATAGAATTCAGGGCAACCAGACCCAATGTGCCGTAGTTCCTCCCCTTGTAGGTAAGAGAAATCTCGCCCAGCTTTTGCCCCTTTGTGATCGGAGCGGTTATTTCATCTTCATTATATATCGTAATCTCCCGTTCAACGTCGGCAGGGTCGAAATCGTTCGGCAGCAATGCTTCAACAGAGCGTGATGTATTTAGAACCACATAGTCGGTATCCTGCGCTAGGCGGACTTTTGCTTCGACGATCGGCTCCTTTGAAGAGATTACTGTTTGATATGAGAAGTTTGAAAAGGCCCACTCAAACAGATTTTTTGTGTCCACAAAGCTCATGATCCTACCGGTTTCCTCTTCCTTTTCCGCCCCCATCACTATAGATATCAAAAAGAGACCATTCTTTTCGGCCGAAGAGGCGAGGCAGTGTCCTGCGGCTGAGGTATACCCTGTTTTTATGCCCTTAGCATACGGATAGAGGTAGTCGGGCACCTTCAAAGGCGAGATTAAGTGGTTTGTTGTATAGAAATATCGCTCTTCTGATTTGTTGGTAGCGGGAATCGTAATACTTGCGGTGTTACATATTTCAAGAAAGAGAGGGTGTTTCAACGCCTCAAGGATTATTTTGTAGATGTCATTGACAGTGGTGTAGTGGTCGTCCTGTGTCAACCCATGGGTGTTCATAAAATGTGTGTTTTCACAACCCAGCTCCTTTGCCCGAGTGTTCATTAGATTAACAAATGCAGGTACGCTGCCCGCTATATGTTCGGCTGCGACGTTACATGCGTCATTTCCCGATGTGATGAGAATGCAGTAGAGCAGATGGTTCAGACTCATCTCCTCTCCAATCTTCATATCGGCGGAGGAGCCAGCCGGATGTAGACCTTCAAGGGCTGAGGTGGAGACAGTCACCATTTCATTCAGGTTTCCATACTCCAAGACGAGTAGTGCAGTCATAATTTTCGTCAGAGATGCCGGGTTTGCATGCTCATCGGCATTTTTTGCATAGAGAACCTCTCCGCTTGCAGGCTCCATCAAAAGAGCCCGTGCGGAGTTGACCTCAATATCACTGATTGCCTGTGCACTCGGGTGTATAAATGACAAAATCAGAAGGACGGCCAAAACACTGGCAAAAAAACTAGACCTAAATGATGTACGACGGGTTGGGTATGTATTTTTCTTCATCTTAACTCCTGAGAATATTTTGGTGTACTCTGTATCGGCAGTACAGATAAGAAATATTTATCTGCATACGTTCTCTAGTAAGGTGTGGACGGATAAACTAACATTTGTTATAATGATGCATAAACCACTCCGTCCAAAACAATTATAACAAACCGGGCATAAATCGGCAACCGTGAAATCGAAAGATGTCGAAACAGCGCATTTTTGGACAGGAGGTTTTATGAGGCACCGACGATATGTTTATATAATGATAATTGCAGCGGTACTATGTGTGTCCTTTTCTGCGGGATTTTTATTGGGTCGCAGGACTGGTGGCGGAACGTTTACAATATCTACTGAGAGAAGAGGACCGGAGAGGGAAGATTTCACTTATGACATTTCAATCGGAGTAGAGGACGCAAACATTTCGGGTTCCGTCACTGCCGATGGAGGTGCAGCAACTGAGGATCTCTATATAAACATTAATACATGCAGTATTGAACAGCTGTTACTTCTCCCCTCAATCGGAGCGACAAAGGCAAGCCAAATAATCGAGTATAGAGAGGAAAATGGACCCTTTAGGAGTATTGCAGATATTATGCAGGTTAATGGGATTGGACAGTCCACCTATGACAAGATAAAGCAGTTCATTTACGTCCATCCGCAATAGAGACGAAAAAAGATGAGGATGAGGAGGGCATCGCATATGAAAATACTTGTTGTTGACGATGAAAAGACCCTAGTAAAGGGGATCAAGTTCAACCTGGAGAATGACGGATATGAGGTGGAGTGCGCCTATGACGGCGAGCAGGGCGTGGAGCTTGTGCGAAAAGGTGATATAGACCTAGTAATACTTGACTTGATGATGCCTAAGATGGACGGATTTGAGGCGTGTAAGCGCATTCGTGAATTTTCCAACGTACCAATCATTATGCTTACTGCAAAGGGTGAGGACACCGACAAGATTATCGGTTTTGAGTACGGTGCCGATGATTATGTGACAAAACCGTTCAACATTATGGAATTGAAGGTGAGGGTCAGGGCGATTCTTCGCCGCGCAACAAGCGAGACAAAGAAAGCCGAGGAGGATCCCCGGATCGTCAGGGCACATATCGAGCTCGACATATATAGCCGAAACGCATACATTGATGGCAATATGATAGATCTGACAGCAAAAGAGTACGACCTCATAGAGCTTCTCATGAACAATCCCGGACGCGTTTACAGCCGTGAGAACCTCCTCAATATCGTATGGGGATATGAGTACCCCGGAGATATCCGAACAGTAGACGTGCATATCAGGAGACTGCGCGAAAAGCTGGAAAGAAATCCGGCACAGCCCGAGTTTATCCTGACCAAATGGGGGGTAGGCTACTATTTCAGGGCGTAGTTCAAAATATCCTATAAGAATGGGCATACAGCTAAAAGTGGCACTATCCTACATTGCCATTATAGTTGCTATGCTCATTTTATTGAATATATACCCGGTTCTTGTCAGCCAAAACTTCATTTTTCGCTCCAAACAAGACACCATGCAGGATAAAGCCACTCAGTACTCAAGACTTCTCTCTACACTCGATGCCGTAGATAGAGCTTCTGTCGAGAAGATGATGAATATCCTTGATGACAGAGGCGGTTACCGTGTCATAATAACCGATGATAATCTTGTTGCTGTATACGATAACTCATACACTGAAAATGTCACCAACAAGCTTATTCTACTACAGGAAATCCGAGTTGCCATGGAGGGAAATGACGTATTTATTGTCTCCCACGCTGAAGATAGGATTATAAGTAGAGCGGCATCTCCCATAACTATCGAAGGACGTGTGAGCGGAACTGTTTATCTCTATGAGTCGGATATGGAGCTAGCGGCGCTACTTTCCGATATACAGAAAAACCTATCGACTATAGCTTTCTTTATCAGCATAGGGGTTATAGCACTAAGTTTGATATTATCGAGGTTTATGATGAGAAGGATCAGCTCCCTCCTCTCATCGATACGTAAAGTGCGAGAAGGTGATTACACGCACAAAGCAAAGATCAAGGGCAGAGATGAGATTGCGGAGATTGCCTCCGAGTTTAATGCACTCACCGACCGCTTTGAGCGTGTGGAAAATGTAAGAAGGCAATTTGTTTCGGACGCGTCACATGAACTTAAGACGCCTCTTGCTTCCATAAAAATTCTTGCCGACTCTATCACACAGACCGAAAATATGCCTCCAGAATTAGTTAGAGAGTTCGTTGAAGATATCGGAGAAGAGATAAACCGGCTGACCCGCCTTGCAGAAAAGCTACTGAGCGTCACAAGACTTGACTCTGATACCAGCTCCGAACTAAGACCGGTGGATGTCAAGGAAGTCGTAATGCGGTGCACACAGATGCTCAGGCGGCTTGCATCCATTGAGGAGATCGATATTGTTCCCGAGTTGAGCGATGACTGCTTAATTGATGCAAATGAGGATGATGTATACCAGATTGTGTTTAATCTGATCGAGAATGCTGTTAAGTACAATGTCAGAGGCGGGCGTGTCCATGTCTTCCTTTTTGAAAAGGAGGAGATGGTGAATCTAATCGTAGATGATACCGGTGTAGGGATTCCAAAAGCAGATCTTGAAAGGATTTACGAGAGATTTTACCGTGTTGACAAAGCTAGATCCCGTGAGGCGGGAGGCAGCGGGCTGGGTCTTGCAATAGTTAGAAATGCTGTTATCCGGCTTAACGGCACGATTGAAACAGAGAGTGAGCAGGGGAAGGGAACCAGAATAATGCTGAAGTTCCCCATATCCGGAGGTCTTATCCGAGACGCAGGGAGGCTAGAATGAATAAGAAAGTAACCGCAATAATTATTGGGATCGTTTCCGTTCTTATTGTTCTGCTGGTTGTTCTACTGGCCTTTAACAAAGATTCCTATGATGGTGATGTAATTAGCGTCTACTATCTCAACAACATATCTTCCCCAGTCTCCGAGCCTGCATTAGCTATGGTGAAGGTTCCTGTTGGCCGCTCTGGAGACAGGGTAGAGCAGGCAGTTAGAATACTGCTTTCTGATCCTGTGGAAGATGGATTATCAAGGCCGTTTCCCATTGGAGTAAAGTTGCTTGGGATCGCCTATGCCGGAGAAGACATAACAGTGCATCTATCAGAGGAGTATGGTGAGCTTTACGGTGTAGCTCTTGCATGTGCAAATGCGTGCACAGTTCTTACCCTATGTGAAATAGAAGGTGTATCAACAGTAAGCATAACTGTTGAAGGCAAGCCGCATCCCGCATTTTCCGCGACAAAGTTGTCTGTTGAAAATATTGTAACTGGTGACATGTCACTAAGGCCGGTTGAGCTCCAGGCAGTACTCTACTACAGCGATGGAAACACCGAGTATGTTGTTGGAGAACGCAAGAATATAATCATGCGTGAGAATGAGTCAATTGCGAGATATGTTGTCGAAGAGTTAATAAAGGGGCCCGACAGTGATAGCAGCGCTGAAGGGTACAAGAGGATAATCAATCCGAATACAAAGCTTTTGAATATTGAAGTCAGTAACAATATCTGCTATGTGAATCTATCCAAGGAATTCTTAGACGGGCTGTACAAGAGCAAAGCCATAGAGGTTCAAACACTCTATTCAATAACAAACTCACTGTGCTCAACTGAATCAATTGAGGGTGTTCAGTTTCTGGTTGAGGGTGAGCGAATTTACGGCAATGAGGTTATGAGAAAGAATGAGAGCGTAATAGGCCATTACAAGGATGAGACTATTACCATTAACCTCTATGTTATTTCCCAGGACAACAAGTATCTGGAGATGCTGCCTACGAGGATAGACGCAGTATCCGGATTCGATATTGAGCGACTTGTGGTTGAGAAACTAATATCAGGTATTGACGGCTATGGGTTTATGTCTGTGATACCGAAGGGAACGATGTTGCTTGGTGTTGAGAGGGACAGACAAACCTGTATTGTCAACTTCTCAAAAGAGTTTACTTCTAACTACGCAGATAACTACGATATGAATCTGATTGTTCAATCCATAGTAACCTCGCTTACAAGTGCGAATAACAACATCCAAAATGTATTATTACTCGTAGAGGGTAAGGATTTTGGTGACGGAAAGCCAATTTACCCCGACAATTCTTTGGTCGGTGTTGGGTGATGCAATGTCTGCGGTAGTGCAGATTTAGCATAAAACTAATACATCTGAAAGGACAGTCTGAGATGAAATTTGACACAAAAGCCATTCATGCAGGGTATTCGCCTGAAAAAACAACTGGTTCGAGAGCTGTGCCAATTTATATGACTTCTGCATATGCCTTTGAGAGCACTGAGCACGCAAGAAGGCTTTTTGCCCTTGAGGAGAGTGGAAACATCTACACACGGCTTCAGAACCCCACGACCGATGTGCTTGAAAAGCGAATGGCTGCCCTCGATGGCGGGATTGGTGCGATGGCTGCCTCCAGCGGACACGGAGCTATTACAATGACATTGCTAAACCTGGCACGCAGCGGTGACGAAATCGTTTCGGCCAAGGCTATTTATGGCGGCGCAGTAAACCTTATGTCAAAAACCCTTGGACAGATGGGCATAAAGGCAAACTATGTTGACGCCCACGACCCTGACGCTTTCAGACGAGCTACAAACGATAAAACAAGAGCGTACTTTATAGAGACAATGGGAAATCCCCTAGGTGACATTCCTGATATTGAGCAAATTGCACGAGTAGCACATGAGAATGGTGTCCCTCTTATCGCAGACAATACGGAAGCAACACCCTATCTGCTTAGGCCTATTGAGCATGGCGCAGACATTGTAGTTTACTCCTCCACAAAGTATTTAACAGGAAACGGAACAGTGCTCGGCGGTGTGGTAGTTGATAGCGGAAAGTTTGTCTGGAAGGACAATCCTCGCTTCCCTGACTATAATGAGCCCGACGCCAGCTACCACGGCATTGTATATGCCAATGATTGTGGTGATGCCGCATTTATTACCAAGCTTCGTACCCATATACTTAGAGATGTTGGTGCATCAATATCACCCTTCAACTCATGGGTAACACTACTAGGACTCGAGACACTCGGACTTCGTATGCAGCGCCACTGTGAGAATGGCATTAAGGTAGCAGAGTTCCTAAACTCACACAGTATGATTGAATCGGTTAGCTATCCAGGTCTGGCCGGTTCTCCGTATCATGGAATGTACCAGAAGTACTTCCCGAAAGGTCAGAGCCCTGTATTTTGCTTTGAAATAAAAGGCTCAAGAGAGGTCGCTGCGAAGTTCTGTGACAGTTTGGAGATTATCTCTATTGTCGCAAACCTCGGCGATTCTCGGACAATTGTAAGCTGTCCTGCTGCAACAACACATTCACAGGTACCTGATGAAAAGCTTGCGGAGATTGGGTTAAAGCCGGGTACTATCCGGATATCGGTGGGTATTGAGGATGCCGAAGATATTATTAATGATATTGGCAAAGCACTAGATGAATGCAGTAGTTTGTGACCGAAATAACACAAGGGGCAGGAGGGTTATCCTCCTGCCCGATTTGATGGTGCTAAGATTACCATCCAAGTGATTTGAGGTATTTTCTGCTCAGCTCTACTGCTTCCAGAGGAGTGCGACCCTCAGACTCATCCTGCTCAACAACTACCCATTTGGCACCAGCCTTAAGTGACGCATCAAGAATTGAGGGCATATCCTGAACGCCATGTCCGACAGGGCGGAACTCGAAGATACCGCTCTCTTCCTCCTCTTTTGTCGACTCGATACCTATCAACTGATACAGGTTCGAAGGCCTACCTTCCATGTAGAAGTCCTTAAGGTGGACTATGGGGCTTCTGCCAGTGTATTTTTCTACATATGCGGCTGGGTCTTCACCAGCGACCTTTACCCAACACGTATCAATCTCTGTCTGGAGGAAATCTGCAGGTACATTGGCGTAGAGGTAGTCGAGACCATAACTGCCATCAGGCATTCTGACAAACTCAAAATCATGGTTGTGGTAGAGCAATGTTATGCCGTTTTCCTTACAGACACTGCCGATTCTGGTTATTTCTGAAATTACCTCAGGGAATTTAGGAGTGTTTGGACGCATATCATCGTTCATGTAGGGGATTACAAGATACTTGCATCCGATCTCTGAGTAATCCCTTATTACCTTGTCGATATCCTCAACCATCTCATCGTAAGGGACATGGGCGGAAAGCGGCACAAGGTCAAACTCTTCTAGGATAGCTTTAACTGTCGAGGGGGCTAGATTGTAGAGACCGGCGAGCTCAACGCCATCGTATCCAATCTCTTTAACTTTCTCCATAGCGGCGCGGAAATCTCTTTCGGCCTCATCTCTGATTGAATAAACTTGGAGTGCAACAGGAAGGTTTTTCATATAGTTTTTCTCCTCTTATTGTTATTTTTTGCAGATTTTAATAACGGTGTTACTGCATAGTCACCAATAGTCTACTCAATTTTAAAGTCTTCATCACTCAGACCTCGCAGGACAAGTCTTGCGGGTTTCGGAGGAACCCTCTTAAGAGGCTCATACTTAAAACGGCGGCAGGAACTACTTGCACGTGTGATGCCTCGATACTTACATGAAAGTTCCATATCATTTAACTTGGTGCCGTGCTGACAGTATGAGCACATTGGCTCTATGTCTTTGCGAAACAGCATATGTACAGCCTCCAGTTTGCATTTATATCTTTGCTGAAGCAGAGGAACAACCTACTGCCCCCAACATGTGCGCATCCTACTGCCCCTGCCATGCGCACATCTCTAAACCGTACCCTGTGTTACCTTAACAGGCATTCTATGATTCTGTGACCTTCGGAGACGAAAAGTCCGGTGTTTAAGGCCGATTTTTCAGTGTAATGTTCAGCAGGGTAATCACCTTTCTTGTCGCTTCTGTATAGTACAAAGGGAACAGGATCGGATGTGTGTGTCCTTAAGGAAACGGGAGTCGGGTGGTCGGGCATTATGAGGATTGAGTAGTCTTCGCCCAATTCCTCGACACCGTCGATGAGCCTTGCGAGGATTTCACTATCAATTAACTCAATTGCCTTTACCTTGTCGGTTGCATTTCCCTGGTGACCGCACTCATCAGGAGCCTCGACATGGATATATACAAAATCGGCACCGCTTCTCAGCTCATTGAGTGCGGCATCTGCCTTACCTTTGAAATTCGTATGGATATTGCCGGTGGCTCCAGGTATTTCGGGAGCACGCATACCAGCACACATGCCAATCCCCTTTACCAGATCGACAGCCGATATCACAGTTCCTCTGAGTCCAAACTTGTCCTCAAATCGTGGGAGCGAAGGTGAAGTGCCCTCACCCCAAAACCAGCAAGAATTGGCAGGGTGTAGTCCTTTGGCAATGCGTGCTTTGTTTACAGGGTGGTCGCGTAGTATCTTTCGGGAGAGCTCCATCAATTCTAAAAGCGAGTCGCCGTATCGGCCTTTTGGAAGATATTCTCTTATAGGGCGACCGGAAATGTCGTGTGGTGGGGTGCATATGCTTCCAGTCTCTGCATCTCGTAGCACAAGGCAATGGCGGTAGCTGATTCCTGAGAACAAGTCAACCTTATTTGAACGTATCGACTTTCGAACAGACTTCATTAGTTGCGCTGACTCCTCGGTCGTAATCTCTCCGGCTGAGTAATCTACCATTGTAGTGTCGGCTATATCTTCGGCGTCGGATAGAGTTACAAGATTACAGCGCATTGCGACATCGTTAGGGCCAAGCTCAATACCCATGCTTATAGCTTCGAGTGGCGACCTGCCAGTGTAATAAATAGCGGGATCGTAGCCGAGAACCGATAGGTTTGCCGTATCTGAGCCGGGGCTCATCCCGTCAGGAATAGTTTTTACCATTCCTACATCGCCGTTACGAGCAAGAAAATCCATTGAAGGTTTATGCGCAGCGTCTAGCGGAGTTCTATTTCCTAAACTATCGACCGGATAATCCGACATCCCGTCTCCCAAGAGAACTATATACTTCATCTGTTTTCTCCTTCCGCAAAGCATCAGGTTTTTTTGGTGATTTCATTTTTGCATCTGGGGCAGGTAATGACGATTCGCCCCTTACCTTTTGGTACACGCAGCGATGCTTTACATGAGGGACATGTATAGTATTTATGTGTTTTATCGGAATGCCTAATCTTTAATCTATTTATTCTACCTTTGAGGGTGTAGTGTATATTAATGAATTTGCGGTTCTCCGCCTGCCTTTTTGGGATGTTCTTGGATAGGACCCGAAAAAAAGCGTAACCATAAGGCAGTAAGGGAATTAAACGCAGTATTGGGTTAAAAGTAAAGGACGCTATAACTGAAAAAACAAGCCCGAGCACAACGGATAGAACCGAGAGGTGGTCAACGCCGTTGCGCCCGTACATGAAATTCCTAAGCCAATTCATTTTTATCCTCCAAACATAAGAATTTGGCACTCACTTAATTATAGTTACAATTTATTACCCCGTCAAGTGATGCAAACTCCAGACTTAAGAAGAAGTTCTCAAGTAAAGGTGGGACTGAACCACTTTCGACTTGAGAACTTCCTTTTTCTAATATGATTTACTCGTTAGTTTGCTTCGGTAGACTAATCTTCAGAATCTACTTGGGGATCTACAACAGCAGCGTCCGCAGCTACACCTTTCTTCTTGCCAATGCTCAGAAGCAGGTTAAGTGCGATTCCGAATATAGCAGCTCCGGCGACACTGGGTACCGAAATGCCAAAGAACGGGATGCTGCCACCAAACTGATAGTGGCCTCCTATACCGATTATCATAACGGTTGCAATAACGGCGATATTCTTCGAGCTGAACATGTCGGCTTTATGTTCCATCATGATCGCGATGCCCTGTGCGGCGATTGCGCCAAAGAGATATATCTCAAGGCCGCCGATTACTGCTAGGGGTATTGAATATATCGTGTTTATCAGAGGAGTGAAGCAGGAGATAATCATTGCGAATATCGCAGCAACGATCAGTACAGGTACAGAAAAGACCCTGGTTATTGCCATTGCGCTGATATTTTCACCATAGTTTGTTCCTGCTGGACCGCCTACAAACCCTGAAACCATGTCGGCAATACCGTCACCTATCAGATTGTTTCCAAGTTGGCTTGCAATATCGTATTTTTTCCTCGAGCCTTTCCTTTGCGCCAAGTTGTTTACGTAGACATCGAGTTGGTAAACATGGGCTGTTGACTCTGGTATGGTGGCAATTGCAATCGGCATAATCGCAGCCACGGCTGCAAGCGTTGGTTTGGGGAGAGTAAAGGTGGGCAGTGCAATCAAACTGCTGCTTGGTGCATCTAAAGCCCTAAAAAGGTCGACGCCGGTTATCTTAGATATTATGAAAGCGGTCAGGCAACCGACAAGTGGCCCCAATAGTAGTGGTAGCTGGCTTAAGAACCCTTTTAGATAGACAGAGAACAGGATTGTTGAGAGCAGAGTGACAAGCGATACAATCCAAGCCATGTTTGTTGCAAGTGTGACACTGGTTTCTGTTGCTGGTATTGCTGAAGCATCTCCCAGCGCATTTCCAGCCAAGGTTAAGCCTATGACCATTGCTATAGGACCTGTAATAGTTGAGGGCAAAATCTTACTGATTTGATCTTTGCCGAACCGGTTAACAATAAATCCTGCAGCAATCGATACAAGACCGGACATTACGATACCGAATTGCGCTATGGATATTTTCTCATTGAGCCCTAGTCCCTCCATGTGCGGGGCGGACATTAGCCCGACAATTGCGGCGATATATGAGAAACTGGAACCGTAGTATAGCGGGAGTTTACCCTTTGTTACGATGATGAAGAATATGGTTGCAAGACCACTGGCAAAGATAGTGGTTGAGACGTGGAAGCCAGTCAGAAGTGCTACGGTGATAGTTGCCGGGAACATAACAACGAATTGTTGAACAGCATAGAGCAGTAGTTTCCAAATCGGTGGACGCTCGTCCGGCAGATATCCGATGGCTTCTTTCTTGTTTGGCATGTTTTTTTCCTCCTCTGGCTGATACCAGTAATTTATTTAACGCTTAGCATCTTAACATCTTAGCATTGCTGCATTTTTCATAGAGTCTTATCAGGTCTTTTCCGTCGGTCTCCTCAAGCATTACTGCAACTATTTCACTTCGTGAGGTGGGAATGTTAAGACCAACGTAATCCGCACGAATCGGCAACTCCCGGTGCCCCCTGTCAACCAGTACAGCGAGTTGGATCCTGGCGGGCCGCCCTAGAGATGTGATAGCATCCATGGCAGCTCGTGCAGTCCTGCCGGTATAAATTACGTCGTCGACAAGAACTACAGTTTTATCAACGATTGAAAAGTCTAGGTTCGGGGGACTCGTTATTGGTGCATCTGAAAGTGTTGACAGGTCGTCACGATACTGTGTGATATCGATCTGTCCGAACTCGACTGAGCGCCCCTCAATCCTGCGGATGTTTTCGGCTATCCGCTCTGCGATGGGCATACCCCTAGTTTTTATGCCAATAAGACATATATTGTCGGTGCCGTGGTTCTTCTCTATGATCTGATAGGAAATCCTTGTAATGGTCCTGCGGATTTTCTCCTGATCAAACAGATCTGCTTTGACTCGCATGATGTACCACCTCCTGGCATATCTTGTGGCACAAGAAAAAGCCTTATCCGCACTAACGCAGACAAGACTTATTTGCTCGCAAATGTACCACTGTATGGTCTGATATGCAATATCTTGTCGGCATCTCTGTACCGAATATTAAAGACATTTATTTTCCCTAATTCTAACACTCCCTGTAAGTACTGTCAACAGGGAAATTTAATTTTGTTTTTTGCTTTCAATCGTACCTCCTAACCCACCTCCTAACCCACCTCCTAACCTCCTAACCTCCTAATCCCCTAACCTCCTAATCTCTTTATCTCTTAATCTCCTTATCTCCTTATCTCCTTATCTCCTTATCTCCTTATCTCCTAACCATCTTATCTCCTTATGGAGTGCAGAAATGAAAAAACGTAAAAAATGCGCAAAAATTGAAGTATTGTGTGAATTCAAGCATAAAAATATCACATTGATGAGATAAATATGTGGTGTATGAGATATTATTAGAAGGAAAACCACACACAACTCAAGATTCTGCGCATAAAACACGAAAAAAGTGTCAAGTCAGTTATTATGTGGGGCAAGTCAGAGTTGTGCCCGTATAATG
>JAAYOS010000015.1 GCA_012520195.1 Clostridiales bacterium
CACATCCCCATGTGGGAGCTAGGAGCAAAATTGCCATTGTTCATAACGGTATCATTGAGAATTACATGCAGATAAGGGCTCGCCTGGAGTTAAAGGGGATTAGCTTTACATCTCAGACAGACAGCGAAATAGTTGCCCAACTTGCAGAATACTATGCCCAGAAGTACAAAGAGGACGATCTATTAAGTATTATCATACGTGTTACTAATGCTCTTGAGGGCTCTTATGCCCTTGGAATCATGTGCTCTGACTTTCCAGATACGTTGATAGCAGTTAAAAAGGATAGTCCATTGATTATAGGGGTGTCAGAGCTCGGGAATTTCATAGCGTCCGATGTGCCAGCGCTGCTTCAGTATACAAACAGAGTATATTACCTGGAGGACAAGGAGATCGCTGTTCTACAAAAGAGAGACGTCAAGATTTATAATACTGATAGGGAAGTAGTAGATAAGAAGCTAGAAACGGTCACATGGAGCTTAGACAGTGCCGAAAAGGGCGGATATACCCATTTCATGCTCAAGGAAATCATGGAACAGCCTAGGGCTATAAGTGACACCATCTCCTCTGTAATTAATAACGGAGAAAACAAAAATGTAATTGACAAACTCGATGTCAGAGGATTTAATAAAATTGTAATTACAGCTTGTGGATCTGCTTACAATGCAGGTGTTACAGCAAAGTATGTCTTTGAGCGTCTTTGCAGGTTTCCATCAGTCGAGGTTGAACTTGCCAGTGAGTTTAGATACAAGGATCCTGTCATTGATGGAAAGACACTTGTGATCCTGATTAGTCAGTCGGGTGAGACTGCAGATACAATTGCTGCGATGCGCGAAGCAAAAAAGAAAGGTGCAATTACGCTCTCAATTGTTAACGTAGTGGGTAGCACCATCGCCAGAGAAGCAGAGTTCTGCCTGTTCACTTTTGCCGGACCTGAAATTGCGGTTGCCACCACCAAAGCTTTTTCTGCTCAGCTAATACTTCTATATATCTTAGCAGTAAGGTTTGCCGATAGATTAGGTACAATAAAAGATGAAGAGGAACAGAATCTTCTGAGAGAGATAGCGGCCTTACCTGGGAAGGTCAGTGAAATACTGGAGAATGCATCACAAATCCAGAGATATGCGTCCACATGCATCGGTTACAGTAGTATTTTCTTCATTGGAAGGAATATCGACTATGCTATTGCTCTAGAGGGCTCACTAAAGCTTAAGGAGATATCATACATCCATTCAGAAGCGTACGCCGGCGGAGAATTGAAGCATGGAACTATATCCCTCATCCAAGAAGACGTGCTGGTCGTCTCCTTATCTAACATCCCCCGCCTACAGGGGAAAATCATGAGCAACACAGAGCAGGTAATTAGCAGAGGATCGAAAGTCCTGCTGATAGGGACTACCGAAGGGGTAACAGAGGACGATAAACTTAAGATCATTAAGCTCCCAAAGACATACGAACTGTTCTCGCCATCACTTTCAGTTATAGCCTTGCAGCTATTCAGCTATTATGTGGCTGCGAACAAGGGTTTGGATATAGATAAACCTCGTAACCTAGCCAAAAGCGTTACTGTAGAGTAGGGGGTATCTGCTATGAATACAACAGCAAATGAAGTACTAGATTTTGTAAGGGAAAACGATATTAAATTCGTCCGCCTCACTTTCTGCGATATTCTTGGGCAGCAAAAGAATATCTCTCTGATTGCAGATGGTCTACAGGACGCGTTTGAGAATGGCGTATCCTTTGATGCACATGCGATTAAGGGATTTCGCAATGTTAAGCAGTCGGATCTGCTGTTATACCCCGATCCTACAACGATTCTAGTACTGCCTTGGAGACCGGGTTCGGGAAGAGTTGCCAGGTTTTACTGCGATTTGAAGAACCCTGACGGTTCTGTGTTTGAAAACGACGGGCGAAGTATACTCAAGAGTGTTATAAGGCGAGTAGAAGAGATGGGACTCGTCTGTAAGATAGGGGCCGAGTGTGAGTTCTACCTTTTCAAGACGGATGATGACGGTGAGCCTACGGACACAACCTTTGACAAAGGTGGATATCTGGACCTGGCTCCACTAGATCGGGGTGAGGATATCCGCCGCGAAATCTGTCTGACGCTAGAGGAGATGGGGATCAAACCGGAAACCTCCCACCATGAACAGGGACCGGGACAAAACGAAATTGATTTTAAGTTCAGCAGTGCGCTGGAAAGTGCAGATAATCTACAGAGCTTCAAATCCGCCGTTAAAGCTATAGCGGCGAGAAACGGACTGTTTGCCTCATTTATGCCAAAACCGATAAAGGGGGCTCCCGGCAGCGGCTTGCATGTGAACATATCACTTATGCAGGATGGGCGGAATATATTTAAAGACATTGGCACAGGCTCTTCAAGTATTGCTGATAGCTTTATTGCAGGAATCCTTGATAGAATCTCCGAAATAACAGCCTTTTTGAATCCGCTCCCGAACTCATACGAACGCTTTGGTGAATTTGAAGCACCGAAATACATTTCCTGGTCGCACCAGAACCGATCACAACTAATCAGGATCCCAGCGGCTGTCGGTGAGAAAACCAGGATGGAACTGCGCTCGCCCGACCCCTCACTGAATCCGTACTTGGCGTTCGCATTGATCATTTCAGCTGGACTGGACGGGATAGAAGAAGGAGCAGTACTCCACGCACCTGTTGACGAAGATTTATACACAGCAGATGAAAGCATAATTGAAAAACTTGTTTCCTTGCCAGAAGACTTGGCAACAGCGCTGGAAATGGCGGAGAAAAGTGATTTTGTTAAGTGCATTGTTGGTCAGGAACTGCTTTCGAAATATATCGCAGTAAAGAGAACAGAGATTTCCGACTTTGCCGACGCTGTAGATAAAGCATCTTATTATAGAAATAAGTATTTTAATATTATCTAGACCACGATCCTAGTAGCTGTGTTAAAGGGGGCGATATGATGGAAAGTGCTATAATCGTTTCTAGCTCAGAAAAAGGTACGCAGTTCTTTACTGAGATGCTAAACGCGGCAGGAATCCATCAAATAGTCTCCTTACAGACTGCAGGAGAGGTCCGCAGACATCTCATGGAAAAGGATTATGATCTTGTAATAATCAATTCGCCGCTCCGCGATGAGACCGGAGAAAGTCTTTCGCAACATATAGCATCTAGAGACGTATCTCAGGTTATGCTAGTGGTAAACAGTGATCTGTATGATGCTGTATCCGCCGTAAGCGAGGATTTTGGGGTTATGACAATATCTAAACCGGTCAACAAAGCTGTTTTCTGGTCTGCGCTTAAGCTTGCCGGAGCCGCTCAGAGCAGATTAAAAAGGGCCCATGCGGAAAACACTATGCTGAAGAAAAGGATTGAGGATATCCGTGTTGTAGACCGGGCAAAATGCATATTGATATCCAGTATGAACATGAGCGAGAAGGAAGCACACAGATATATTGAGAAGCGAGCGATGGATATGCGAATTTCTAGAAGGGCTGTTGCAGAAGAAATACTGGAAAACGTATGATTGATATTTCCGTTGCTTGACATAGATGCTAACAAATTGACTGCTACTATATTGGCAGACAGCTTCATAATTGGTTTAGGTAAACAAAGGCGTTTATCGATGATTGTTTTTCAATCTTTCGATAGATGCCTTTTAATTTATATAAGGAGTCATAAAGAAATGTCTTACACAATGAGAATCTTGAGAGAGACAATAGAGAAGAACCCGAATGAACCGGAGTTTCATCAGTCATTGACCGAAATCCTTCCCACTCTTCAGCCTTTTCTTGATGATCATCCTCAGTATGAGGAGGCGGGTATCCTCGAGCGTTTAGTCGAACCCGATCGGCAAATCATGTTCAAGGTGCCCTGGAGCGATGAGAGCGGGAAGGTACGTGTTAATCGTGGCTACCGGGTACAGTTTAATAACGCCATTGGCCCATATAAGGGTGGTTTGCGTTTTCATCCCAGCGTCTCCCTAAGCGTTATAAAGTTTTTGGGATTTGAACAGATATTTAAGAACTCTCTGACCGGAATGCCTATAGGGGGAGGAAAGGGTGGTTCTGATTTCGACCCAAAAGGCAAGTCGGTGCGCGAAATCATGTCATTTTGCCAGAGCTTTATGAGTGAACTTTACCGCCATATAGGTGCGGATCAGGATATTCCAGCCGGGGATATTGGCGTAGGGGGCCGGGAAATTGGCTTTATGTATGGACAGTACAAACGTCTAACAGGTCAGTATGATGGAACGTTGACCGGTAAAGGTCTTGCATACGGTGGATCGCTGGTTAGGATCCAGGCTACTGGTTACGGTTTGGTCTATATGGTAGAAAACATGCTTGCTTCAAAGGGAATTACTTTAGACAGGAAAACTGTGGCCATATCGGGAAGTGGTAATGTAGCTATCTACGCTGCTGAGAAAGCGAGCCAGTTTGGTGCAAAGATTGTGACGATGAGCGATTCTAATGGATATATTTACGACGCGAACGGTATTGATATTGATGTAATAAAGGAAATAAAGGAAGTAAAGCGCGGTCGAGTATACGAATATTTGAATTACCATAAGAGTGCCAAGTATTTTGAAGAGGGATTAGTGTGGTCGGTTCCATGTGATATTGCACTACCCTGTGCCACTCAAAACGAGTTGCGGGAGGACGGAGCAAAGCTACTGATTAATAACGGGTGCATAGCTGTAGCAGAGGGATCGAACATGTCCACATCTCCTGAAGCTACTGAGCTGCTACAGAAGGGCGGTGTACTCTTTGCACCGGGAAAAGCAGCAAACGCTGGAGGTGTTGCAGTCTCTGCGCTAGAAATGGCACAGAACAGCTCGCGAGTGTTCTGGTCGGCTGAAGAGACTGACTGCAAGCTACGTACCATTATGCACGAAATTTACGTAAATAGTTCCGAAACAGCTGAGCGATATGGTATGAAAGATAATCTTGTGGCAGGTGCGAATATTGCCGGTTTCAAGAAGGTCGCTGAGGCTATGCTGCAGCAAGGTGCAGTATAAATTTGATTATGAGAGGTGAGACCCATGATAACAAACGCAAATATTCCAACATCATTCGGGAAACCAATTACAGCTCCCTGCCTGATACCTGTACATCACGCCTCAACTCCCACTTGTATAAATGATCCGTTTATGGTAGACGGAAAAGAGTATAGGGTAACAGCATTATCATTCGGCACCCCGCACGGCGCCATCATAGTAAGTGATGTAGACAAAGTTGATGTACCTTCATTGGGAGCATCTCTTGGAACACATGTGCTTTTTCCAAAAGGGGCGGACATCGTTTTTATTGAGGTAGTTGACAGTGATTCAATTAAGGTGAGGCTTTGGCAGCGAAACAAAGGTGAATCTTCCTTTTCAGAGGAAGCTGTATGTGTTGCTGCAACTGCTTCCATGATGCTCCACAAGATTCACAGTCACAGAGTGAAAGTTGTTATGGCAGGCATATCATGCCTAGTTAACTGGGATAGGATGGGGGAAGTAGTACTGGAAAATACTTTCTAGCTCAATGGTGCTTTTTGAAGAGAATACGTTGGCATACTAAAGGACCAAAGGCAAGGAGATATTACACAAATTGCCTTTGGTCCTGTGGTCTCTATACGGTTTTCTTAATCGAACATTACTAGTGTCCGACCGGATTTATCTAGCTTCTTTTAGATACTGCATTATGCTCGAAAGCCCGGCATACTTAAGTGCATTATCACCCTGAGAGTAGACAAGGGTAGGTGCCTGCATGATGCCATATTTGACGACGAGGTCTTGATGTTCTGCGGCATCCATTA
>JAAYOS010000124.1 GCA_012520195.1 Clostridiales bacterium
CCCTTCTGCTTGACATATCATAGCAATATTAATCGATTATAAGCTTCTTGCTTTTCCATTTACCCGAAACAAAGAAAACTCCGCCGATCAAGAAGGGTACAAATCCTGCAAATGCGTGTCCATACCAAAAGCCTTTGATCCCCCAGTTGAACGTGATTCCCAGCAGCAACGCCAAACCAATGCGGCAAATCACACCATCAAGAAGTCCAACTGCAAGGTTGAGCCTTGACTGACCACTGCCGTTTATAAGACTTATAAACGGAGAGCGAACTGCTGAACCGAAATATAATAAAACAGCAACAGGTATGTATGTCATAGCCATGGCAAGAACTTCTGCCTCATTATTAAATATACCAAAAATCGCTTCCGGAAAAAGAACCGTTATGATAGATAAGACAGATGAAAAAATAAGATTGATAATTAAAGAAGTTCCAATGATTTTAGGTATCCTTTCATGCTTCCCTGCTCCCAGGCATTGCCCTGTCATTGCAGCCCCCGCCACACTGAGTGCCTGGGAGATGACGCTGGTAATGTTGCCAAGCTTGTTACCTATTCCCGTAACAGCAGATGCTACAACACCATATGCGTTGATGAATGAGTTGACAAACAACATTGAGAAGGATATTGCCGCACTCTGTAAACACATGGGAAGTCCCAATTTCACAAGACGTTTAAAGATATTATTATCGATACGGAAGCTTGAGGCTTTAAAGTCAAATTCAAACTCTTCTCTGTGTTTATACAAGAAGATTATAGCCCACATAAAGCTTACTCCCTGAGCGATAACGGTAGCTAAGGCCGCTCCGAAAACTCCCCAGTTAAATACTGCTACAAAAAGCAGATCAAGTACAAGGTTTGTCACCGCAGCAGTAGCAATAATGATAAATGGACGCTTCGAATCCCCCATACCGCGCAAAACAGCACTTACGATGTTATATCCGTATATAAAGAACAGGCCAATATAACAAGTTACAGTGTACGCCAATGCAGAATTGAAAGCCTCCGCTGGGGTGTTCATAAAGCTTAACAGCGGTTTTGCAAAAATAGTGCAAAGTACAGTCATGGCTATGGCACATGAAAGTACAAATGTAAACATTGTCCCTATGGTCCGGCTGACTGATTTTCTATCACCTGCTCCCACGTATTGGGAAATCAACACTTGTCCTGCGCTCGAAAATCCCATTGCAATGAAGGTTAAAAGGTGAAGAAGCTGTGCACCTATGGAAACCGCGGACAGGCCGGCTTTCCCCACAAATTGGCCTACCACTATCATGTCGACCATGTTGTAAACTGTTTGCAGCAAGTTAGAAAGCATTAAAGGAAATGCGAATCTAACCAGGCTTTTGCTCACGCTCCCAGTCGTCAAATCGTTTATTAGGTTTTTTTGTTTCATTAATTAGTCTCCGTATCTTTTGTAATTTCAATAACGTTCATTATACCATGAAAAAGGCAAAAATGAAAAGAGAGACCCCGGCGATGTGCCGGGGGCTGGAAGCAGTCTTACTATACGATGGGGCAGCAATGGATGCTAGTATTTAATTGCTTTGGGCGCAGACGGATACTTAAGGGGTGCCTTCTAGTCCGTGATGGTGGCCTCGTTTGACCGTGAAGGTAGCTCTATTTCCGTTAAAGTGGCCTTATTCAGCGGTGAATCTACATGTTGGGTAATTGCTACAGCCCTTGAACTTGCCGTATCTACCGTTTCTCAATACCAGCACGCCCCCGCATTTAGGGCAGATATTTGCATTGATTTTTCTGTGCTTGTCCGCCAAATTTTCATGTATTGCCTGCACATGTGCTTTTCGGTCTTCTTTGTTATCAATGTTCAGCGCAAGAAGCTTCTCATATATCTGCTCCTTATCGGTATCAGAGATGGTCTCACTAGAATATCTTCTGATCGTTTTAGGCAGGTTAACAGTATAAACAACGTCAGTATTCGCTTTTACCTTTAGATCGGCTTTCGTTGTAAAAACAACTATGGAAATATAATTAACATCGGCATACTCGCTTAGTATTTGCTTCAATGCTTGAATATGTCCATAATTTTGTCTCACTGGATTATAGAGTTTTTCTTTTCGCTTATAAATTACTTGTGTCCAGTAATCGCTGAACTCATTGCCAAAAATCCATCCTTTATAATTCTTAGTCTCAATCACAAATATACCATAATTGGAGACCACTACATGATCTATTTGTGTTGTCCTGTCTCCGACTTGCAACATGATGTTATTAATCACTTTGTATTTTTCAGAATCCAGTCGGGAAAGAAGTAATGCAACCGACTTCTCTCCAAAGAAACCTTTAATCCTAGGTAGGAAAAGTTTGAATATGATTACTGCAATGAAAATAATCCATATGTACCAAGTGTTTACTAAAGACCTAATTAGTAACCCCATGATTTTACCACCTTACCAATATTTATATTTTTTACCTGATTCAGTTTCAAGCCCCTAATAGAATCAAGAAGTTATATACTGCATTTAGTCTTCCTTTGTTTGCTATAAATGACTAAGTTTATGGTATAGTATACTTAATGTTTATGAACTACTAAAATATAGCAGGAGGTACACACGTGAATTCTAATCTAACTTGGTTAAAAGAAGCCGAAGGAAAGACGTTCTACACACTATCAAAAACCCATCAAAGAGTTTATGTAATTGAAAAAGCCGATTCAGAAGATTAGCATTTATACCAGTACTGTTAAACATCATTCGCCGTTTCTTTCTTATTTTGAAAGCCCAAAATCATACTGCAAATAATCTGGCAACTCATTTTCCATAACGATGTCAAACAAGTACGTGCCATTTCCGCCATCCATTTTGCGACAATTTGTCAGTTTGCCCTTACCAACATAGGTGAACGGAAGAACAACTCCGTTTTCCTCAGATACCTTTCTGACAAATATATGGGCGTAACTACAGCTTTTCAGTTTAGAGAGATCAGACATTGGTAGATTGTTCATTGATTCCCATTGAAATAGATCTGCTTGTAAAAACTTATCTTCGTAGTTAAGCCGATCTTCTTCAGGCAAATCTTTTTTCAAAGATGCGAATATGACGACATAATCATCATAATAATAAGTGCCTACAGCAGTATATCCGGGATTCTTAAGCAACTTAAGTTGAACCTGGTCCATACGGTAGTTGTACCACAACTTGAAACCTGTTTCCTCTCCAATATCGATGAAATATCGTACAATACCATAATCCAACAGGTCATTAAGATATTCCTCCATTTGGTCGTCGATATCTACATCAAGTGATACTTTATTATTAATCACTGTAATGAACTTCATGAAGCGCAAAGCATGGTTAAGTTCATCACGATGGTAACCTAAGATCTTTTCATTAAGAGTCAAATCAATACTATCTATATCTTCCATACCGCTGAGTAAGCATCTAATGATTTCGAACTCATGCGTCCTGACAAGTGGTAATAAGCCCGATAGGTAATTAATGAACTCAACTTGCTCATCGCTAAACAGTGGGAGATTCTTTTCTCCGATGCGGAGCAAGAAGTTGTAATATGAGTAATTCTTTTTTCCTCGAATTCTCACGTTCATGAAACGAATAATATCCGGTGCGCAATCGTTATTTAGATAGTCCATATGCTTTGGATAGAATTCTGAGTTAATATACTTTTTGAAATTATAGTAGTCTTGTTCTAGATATTTTAGTCTGTTGAAATTCTCTTTATCGATATATTGAAGAATTTCTTCCTTGCTTAGGTCATCAATTTCGATTTTTACACCGTATTCTGACAATCCGAGAGCCGTGAAATTATCACGTACAAGTGATCCCATCAATTTCTTTTCAACAACAAAATTCTCAGCTAGGCTGGAAAGCGCAAATGCGATCTGTACGCTTCGCTTATAACTATTACCAATAAAGTCAAGCACTGTTACATATGGTTTATTATCAAATTTTCGAAGACCTCGACCAAGCTGTTGAATAAATATCGTAGAGGACTCAGTCGGTCTCAGGAATAGTACCATATTCACACCGGGGATATCCACACCTTCATTGAGAATATCAACGGTAAACAGTATCTCAAGATCAACGTTATCACTTTGCAGGTCGTTATAAGCCCGGATGCGCTCACCAATATCATTCTGACCTGTAAGATAAGCAGTTTTATAGTAATCACTCATACCTTCACACATCATACGGGCATGAGTGATGTTACGGCAAAAAGCAAGTGCTTTTAGTTTGCCTTGTGGACGGTGCAGCTCAATTTGATTCGCGATAAACTCGCAGTGCTCTGTGCTGGCTAGTTGAGCAATCATGCGGCGCTCTTCACTAGCACTCAAGCCATAATCAACCAACTTATCACGTATGCCATAATAATGAAATGGTACAATCAAGTCGTTTATGATTGCATCACGCAAACGAAGCTCATAAGGGACATTCTGATCGAACAATCCGAAAACATCCTGATTGTCCATGCGTTCAGGTGTTGCAGTTAGACCGAGAAGAAACTCTGGCTCAAAATATGAGATTATTTTTATGTATGTGGCGGCAGTGGCATGGTGACATTCATCAATTATGATGTAATCAAACTCATCTTTGCGGAACAATTCCAGGGTTTTGCTCATAGTAATATTGGTTGCAAACACAAAGTCCGCATCATACTCCTTACTGGTTCCACTATAGATGCCGTAGGAAACGTTGCTACCGAATACTTTCTGAAATGTCTCCAATGATTTTTTCAAGATTGAACCTTCATGTACAACGTAGAGAAGCCTTTTCGGATTAAAGTTTAGAGCATCGAATGCTGCAAGATAAGTCTTTCCGCTTCCAGCTGCTGCTACAACGAGAGCACGGCTAGTGCCAATAGCGCGGAATCTATTCAGTTCCTTTAGCGCTTTGCGCTGCATGAAGTTTGGCTTTACTGGCGATATTGATAGATCATAGTCCATATCCCAACGTTCAATAGCAAAGTTCAGCTTGTTGGCGTATCGATTAACAATGTCGCTATGTAGAAGGCATGTCTTCTTCCATTTATCTTCAAACTCATTCATGACTTGTTTGAAAATATCAGAGTCATTATCTTCTTGAATAACAATATCCCACTCAATGTTCTTTAATAGTGCATATCTCGTAATATTCGAAGATCCAACTATTATTTCGCAGCAATTATCAAATTGAAATATGTAACCCTTTGTGTGATAGCCAATAGTAGAGTAGCTAGTATCATGAAAGCTCTCGTAATCCAGATGGCATTCAAAGTTAGGAAATCTGCTCATGAGGGAGTAAAAGCTCTTCAGTGATTCAATGTCGGTAAAGTTCTGGTAGGTTGAGGTAATAATTCGACCTTTGCACCCACGCTCAAGTGCTGCCTCAATATGTTTGAAGAGCAGGACCAAGCCAGCTTTTTTTATGAAGCTGACTGAAAAATCAAAAGCTTTACAATGGCGCAAATTATCCTTTATCTTTTCAAGGAAAGTGGTTTCGGTATAGTTTGTTAAGAATTGACTTTGCATAGTATCCCCTTATCAGCATAAAAACTACTTATCATTATCCTCAATTATCTTTTTTGCTATTATGATGTCTGGTGGCAACAGGTCATATATCAGCAAATCACTTATTTTTACCCACTTATAGTTATCATGGACGGTCAACCGGATTGTTCCTCCAATAATTCTGCAATAATAAGCAATAAGCTTTATGTTTTTGTTGGGATAGTTATAATTTACTTCAGTACAGAATTTATCAATAAAAACATCTATGTTAAGCTCCTCTTTCAGCTCCCTAACA
>JAAYOS010000125.1 GCA_012520195.1 Clostridiales bacterium
ATTTTTAATAGGAACCGAAATATAATAAGTCATAGCTGTACCTAATAAACCGATTATGAGGTGTAAATTTGAATCAATCAGTTGAAAAGCAAAGAGAACCTGTCCTTTCCGCTGGCAGAAGATTGGAATCCTCAAACAGAAGTTCTCGTGGGCCGCGAAAGAATGGCTTGGTTTTTGCTATTATAGTTGGAGTCATTGTTCTAGTCCTAACAATGACCGCTTTGTTTGCGGTTTATTGGTACAAGGGTGTATATCCTAATGTTACTGTTTTCGGTACTGATATTGGTGGGCTTTCGGAAGCGGAGGCCGGCGAAGTTATTGAATCGGTATTAGCTACATATACCGAAGAGAGAATTAAAGTAAGTTTCAAGGACGAGTGGTCATATATTCCAATATATGATCATGACGCGATGTCGAGCTCATCTGATATACTTCAAAATGCGTTAAGTGTTGGACGAACGGGTAACTTTTTTGTTAGAGCAAAAGAGATTATCAAAACTTTATTCGTCCCATATGAACTTATGTCTGAAGTTAAGACTGATGCAACGGCCATCCCCAGCTATTTAGAAAGCTTTAAGTCAACTATTGAGCGAAACAAGAATGAGCCTAGGTACAAAGTTCTCGGAGATAAACTTGTAATAGACCTTGGGATTGTCGGAAGAACTTTAGACGTTGAATCTGTTGTAGATATTATCGAGGAACACATACAAACAAGCAGGGGCGGGGAGATAGATCTCGAGGACTACCTGGTCTATGATGAGACAACACCCCTGAGCATACTTGACATATATAATGAGATATATGTTGAGCCCGCCGATGCCTATCTCGACACCTCCGAAGAAGTACCAAAGGTAGTACCGCACGTGGTGGGTGTCAAGTTCGACCTGGAAAAGGCAGAGAGGGATGTAAGTACCGCCGAAGAGACGACTGGTTCGATTACAATTCCTCTTATTATTACGGAACCTGAGATTACAACCGAAAAATTTGAAGCACTCCTGTTTCGAGATGTCCTCTCAGAAGCAAAAACGACTCTAAACGCCAAGAATTTGGAGAGAACAGGGAATGTCCGCCTTTCGGCAAATTCAATAAATGGAGTAATACTCAATCCTGGAGATATATTCTCATACAATGAGACAGTAGGTCAGCGCACATATGAAAGGGGATATAGAGACGCATCGGTGTATACGTCGGATGGGATAGAGGATCAGCTTGGAGGCGGAATTTGCCAGACATCATCAACACTATATATGAATGTTATCCGGGCAGGCCTCGAAATAGTTGAGCGACAGAACCATGCATATACCGTGATCTATGCCCCTCTTGGCGAGGATGCCACAGTATATTGGGGATCGATCGACTTCAAGTTTTCAAATAACCAGCAGTTCCCCGTCAAGATTGAGGCCTATCAGGAGAAGGATTATGTGGTAGTGCGATTTCTCGGTACCAAGCTTGACAACAATACTGTAAAGATTGAAACAAAGGTGTTAGAGCATACACCTTACGAAACATTTACCGAGGAAAATCCCAATCTAAACTACGGAGTAAGGCGTCAGAAACGTGAAGGCCACAGCTACTATAAAATCGAGACATATCGTGTTGTCTATGATGAGAACGGTAGGGAGATTTCTAGGGAGAAACTACCCAGCAGCAGATATAGGAAGCTTGACAGAATAATGGAGATAGGCACAAAAGGAGCCCCAACTGTAGAACCGGTTGAGACTTCACCGCCTGTTTCTTCACCGTCACCTTCACAACCCACTACACCCGAGCCATCCCTGCCTCCAGAAACGACACCGCCGAATCCTACAGAGCCAACACAATCTCCTCCTTCTACGCGCCCGGAGGATCCCGGAGAACCTCATGATCCCCCTGAAGATGAAGATATTAAGGATGAGCATCCGAAACCATCAAAGCCTTCTAAACCCGGGGAAGATAACTAGTTTCAAGGAAGCGGTATTGCATTTGAGCATGGGGGTGACATATTGAGATACAGAATGATCGAGATACGCCGTCGTATTAAGGCAATTTCAAAGCGGCTTTTGATGGAAAGACTTATGCCCGCTGTCAAGCTTTGTATGTTGCTAATAGTGCTATACCTCACTGTTTTCTATATAAAGCTGTATGCATCACCCATACTGGTGGTAGAAGGTGCAGGCATTTCTGCTTTCATTGATGCATACCTCAACATGAACTGGAAGCAGATCCTTAGCATCATTGTAATCAATATATTCTCGATTCTGATTATAGGCCCTGTTATGTGCATCTTCGCTGAGTTTTTCATTAAAGTTACAGAGAAAAGAAAACAGGCACCTGGCAATGGACATCCAGGTGAACCTGAGAGCAACGTACCTGTTGAGGATGAGGAACTAAAAGTATCGAAGTACCTTCATTGGTTTACAGAGTCAGGCTTTAGAAGCAGAGCAATACTACTGCGTTTCGCGGTTACCGTGTTGTCAGTATTATGGCACGTAATATTTATCGGACCTCCGCTCGTCCTTCTCTATTTTTTGAAAGGAAATCCAAACTCAATATCTTACACAAACAAAGTGTTCATATATACAACATGGATGCTGGTGGGGTATCTGTTGACTTATGTTAAACTCGGAACATATTATCCGTCCTATTTCTTATTAGCTCGACATCCTCAAATGCCGATCAAAGAAGTACTGCGAGATTCGACAAAGATGATGAGAGGCCATGCTGTAGAGTTCTTCAGATATAAGCTCAGCTTCCTTCCATGGTATGCATTATGCATAGTCACATTTGGATTTGCCCTTCTGTATGTGGTGCCCTATAGAGGAATCAGCGATGCGACATTCATTCGCTACATCGATTCGGTTTCTTCAGAAGGTAATCTACCCTGGTAACTACTACAGAGACACTAGAACAGGACATTTGGATTTATAGCTGAACTTATAGCTGACTGTTTATATCTTTCTCAATTGCGTGAATTAGCGACATCATAGACTGTATTAGTAGAGGATAGTCGCGTGTCATGCTGCCATTTGATAGTGAGAGACCATCTTTCTGCTTATGTAAGTTAGATTTGAACCGCGCTTCGTTCAGCTTCATGTTTCCATCCGCTGCATCGGAGAAACTGACATTTTGAACACCGAAGTACTCGTCGGGAGTTTTCCCGTAACTCATATATATCAGGCGAAAAATTTTATAGATTGCTGTTCCAATATATGAATAGGCGTGTTGAACCAGTGAGCGGTTCTCCATTCGCCCTAATAGATCAAAAATAATGCCTATCGTATTGACTAGAATTTTCTTTGAGAAAAGGGACATTGCGCTACCGCGAAGGATATTATCCTTGTCTTCAGACGCGTCGTGGAGATCCATGACATTTATAGCTGTTCCGTCTCTCGACATTGTGCGGCCAAGTAGGAAGTCTGCGGACACACCGTAAAAATCTGCCGCAGCCACAACAAATTCCAGCCCAGGTTCGCGTATTCCATTCTCATAGTGGCTGAGAAGGGCCTGAGAGATTTTTAGCTGTGAGGCCACACTTTTTTGGCTGACACCCTTTTCTTTTCTTAATAGTGATAGATTTCTAGAAAAACTTGTACTCATTATTAACCCCCTGCTATAACAGTACGTATACTATAGCCCATAATATACCACATGTAAAGGGGTTTGCGAAATATTTCGACAAAAAGCGATAAGAGAGCTGTTTTTTAATCAATATTCCCCCTGATGACTAAAGTATTTGCGTTAAAAGTTTCGATATAGTTGAATGTATATAAGATTATGTGGTATTATAATGGGTGGGACACGGCTCAGATCGATCCCTTTTTAAGCCGTAGACCGACATATCAAAATTATAATGCGTGGAAAGTGGTAGAATTTATGGACAAATTAAAAGTAATCATTGAGGGTTCCGCAAGGCATGTTCACGTATCTAAAGAGGATCTGGAACGCCTGTTTGGAGAGGGAGCCCAACTGCACAATAAACGTGAATTGAGCCAACCCAATCAATACCTCACAGAGGAAAGGGTACGCATAGAGGGGCCGCGGGGCTGTATCGATAGAGTTTCAATACTCGGACCCGAACGTAACCAGACACAGGTTGAGGTCTCGTTTACCGATGCCAGAACCCTCGGGCTCACACCACCTGTCAGAGAGAGCGGTGACCTCAAAGGCTCAGACCCAATTAGAATTACTGGTCCTGCAGGCTCAATCGACCTTGAAGAGGGATGTATAGTGGCTAAGAGGCACATACATATTACACCTCAGGATGCGGAGAAATATGGCCTTGAAGACAGAGAAGTTGTACAAGTAAGGGTTGAGGGAGAAAGAGCGCTGACATTTGACGAGGTCGTTGTCCGTGTATCGGATAAATTCCAAACCCGTATGCACATCGACTTTGACGAGATGAACGCAGCCCAAATATGCCCCAATCAGGAAGGCACCGTAATCAAAAAAGTGTAAAGTAATCCCATGTAATTAATTCGGCGTTTGGAAGACTATTTGCTTCTGAACGCCGAATTTGCATTATGTAGAGCAGTTGTTAAGCAAGCTCGATTCCCAAGGTTAGAATGCCTACGTTATCGACATATATTTCGTTAAACTGGCTCAACGGAAGGGGGTTTTCGCCCAGTCCGGCCTCAATCGTGTACCCGGGTCTGTTATATGTCTGAATAAACCAGTCCTTGTATCCTGCATAACCGGAATAGGCGGGAGTATCCTCATAGGGATATCCACTAACATCACTGAACCGCTGTGCTATTTCTAAAGAACGCGGAGGCATATAATCGAGGAAACGCCAAAATATTACCTGACCCTGAGTATGATATGATAATGTAAGAGCAAAGTCATGGGAGAGAGTGAAATTATATATAGCGAGACTTTCAGGCTCTGTAAGCGGTCCGGGACCAACATAATCCCGGGGGCCTGGTAATGTGAAACCTTGAGCAAACTTCTGTTCACGCGCAATAGTCCATCCTGCAGGATATTGGAGGTTTAGATCGACTCCTGCAATATTTGCTTTCCAACCTGACGGGAATGGTATTGAGGGATAATTTTGAGCAAGGGCTCGGGCGTTTTCATATGCGCGAGAACCTGGAGGGATTGCACCGGTTACTAAATCTACACCGTCTGGATTCACAAGTGGGATCATGTAGAGCTTTGCTGTATTGTACAGAGTTACCGCATCTCTGAGAAAGATCGTGCCCCTGATTGCATAGGCCTCGGCGTATTCCTCCAAAAACTTAAGGAGAAGTGGCGTAGTGATCCACTCATTAGCGTGGTGGGAGGCGTTGTAAAAGACCTCAGTGTCGGCATTTCCCATGGCTAGATAATATAGAGGTCTTCCAAGAATGCTGCTTCCTGCACTGCCCGTTTCTATGAAGGGGTAGCGAACACGCAGTCCCTCTACAACCAAGGCAACAAGGGTCGATGTATACGATATGTTCGTCGGTACAACTTCAAAACCGAGCGGAATAACTAGTGACTGGCCAATACGAAGCTGTTGCGGATTTACTGATGGGTTTGCGACGGCAATTGCATCCGACGATGTGTTATACGTAAATGCTAGGTTCCAGAAGGTTTCTCCTGCTCTGACAGTATGTCTTACATACCCTACTAGATAGGGACGTATGCGTGCCCACGTGAGTGGCCCGGCTATTCCGTCGGGTGATAAGCCGTAGTCGCGCTGGTAACGAATAAGCGCCGCCTGTGTTAAAACTCCGAAGACGCCGTCTATACCACCTGGGTTGTATCCTGCACGTGTCAATGCAAGTTGTAACAGCTCGACGGTCGGTCCTCGGCTGCCTAAGCGGATAGTTTCCACGTTATACCTCTCTTCTCCGGCGAAGGAGTGGTAATAAATCCATATGTTTCGCCGGACCATATGGACGAAATCCAGTACGATCGATTCTATAATCGAAAGGGTCCTGATAGAGAACCTCATACTAATATATGCCGCAGCTCTGTATTAAGTACAAAATGCAAATTTGGATGGGAAAAACACAAGTGATTGTAACAGATGTCCTGATTGGAAAATATTCAAAAAAGAATCTAACATATTTCCACAAAGTAATAATAAATTGCTGAATGAAGGAACAAACACAACAAAAATCCATCTATACATATAGAGCAGAATAACGAGCAGTAGCAGCACGAGCAAAAGCCGGGTAAGACGATATCCGGATAAGACGATATAAAGAAACGCACAAAGGTGCAGATGTAAATAGTTTATAGAATATTTATACATTGTTACTTTATTGTCATTTGATTTTGTGTATGCAGTTAGATATAATTGGAAAAGCACCATGCAGACAGGAGGATGTCATATGCCAGAGAAGACCACACCCGAAAAAGTAGAGGCACCTAATAAGGATAATGAGCAAAACTTATCCGACAAGGATAAGTTGCGTCAGTTGGCGGATGAGAAGAGACGGATCGCCGCCAAGAAGCGACGCCGCAAGAAGATAGTCAAATGGAGCATTTTGACTGTATTGCTATTAGCTATTGCGGGTGGTATTGCCTACGGAGTATATAATCTGTTTTTCATTGAAGAGGAAATTCCCGACCAGACAGCTTTTTCCTATCGGGGGCCTTTCCAGTCTTCGATATCCGGTTACGGCCAGGTAAAGGCTAACCGCACTGAAGCGGTGACGGTAATGGCACGAGGTGAGCTTCTTGAGCTATTTGTTGAGGAGGGCTCTACTGTCATGGTGGGTGAGCCTCTCTACCGTGTTGATGACACAGCAGTTCGTGAGGCGATACTTACAAAAGAGGATGAGCTAAACGCGCTTCAGGCGAGTCTCGACGCCATTTATGAAAAATTAGCAAGTTTGGATATCCACGCTCCTTTCAAAGGAAAGCTGCTAGATGTAAGAGTAAGTGTGGGCGACGTAGTCAGTGAAGGCTCTGAAATCGCTACACTCGTTGATGACTCAAGAATGCGTCTAAAGATGTACTTTAGCTACGGTTATGAGAACGATATCAAGCAGGGACAGACAGCCCGTGTTTCAATACCTGCAACAATGTCTGTTGTAAGCGGTAAAGTGGACCGCATCGAGAAGGTCCGTAAGGTTACGCAGGAAGGAACTGTGCTGTTTGCCGTAGATATTGTGCTTGACAATCCTGGCGCCCTCACTGAAGGCATGGAGGCCATTGCCGAACTGACTGCTTCTGACGGTTCTTTGATTACTCCCGCAGAGTCAGGTGTTTTGGAGTACAACCGAACAGAGAAAATAACATCTGCTGCATCAGGTAAGGTCGTTTCTATGGACATGGTAGAATACTACGACTATAATTCTGGCGCTCTGCTCTGCCGTTTAGAGGGGATCTCATACGATGAACAGATTGAGACTCTGAATGAGCAGATGGGGCTAAAAACCGAAGAAATTGCGGAACTCCAGGCTCAGCTTGATGCCTTTAATGCGACAGCACCGATCAGCGGAACGGTTATGAGTATCGCTGCGCAGGTTGGTCAGGTTCTCGAGCCGGGGACTGCTGTACTTACTATTTCGGATACATCATCAATGACGGTTGAGATAAATATAGACGAGAGAAATATTAACAATATCAAGGTCGGAATGGGAGCAGAACTCAGACAGGATACGGCTGAAGGGTCAAACTTCTTCTTTGGCATGGTTGAATCCGTTGCGCTTGAAGGGAAGTACGACTACGGGTATGCATACTTCCCCGCAGTAATATCAATTCAAGGCGGAGAGGGACTCTATGCCGGAAGTAGCATATATTACAACATCGTAAGTAGCTCTAAAGACGACTGCATTCTTGTCCCAATTCAAGCTGTAAAATATACCGAGAGCGGAACCTGCGTCTTTGTCAAAGCGGAAGAGCCCCCTGAGGGTGCTATAGAGCTTCCTGAGGGCATAGTGCCTGACGGATACTATGCAGTTCCGGTAGTGACTGGCATAGGCGATACAAGCGTTGTTGAGATTGTTGAGGGTATAGAGGAAGGGGTAGAGCTATTCCTCCAGCCCGGAATCGATCCCAATCAAGGCGGCGGTATATATTATTAATGAGCTGCCGGGAGTTTGGCCTTCTATCGGCTTATTTGCGGAGCAAAGGGGCGTTCTATGGATCATCTAATATTTCTAGATAATGTATATAAAATATACGGCGAGGGCCTTGGTAGTGAAGTGAGGGCTCTCAACGGGGTAGATCTGTCGATTGATCGGGGGGAGTTCGTGGCAATAGTCGGAACCTCCGGCTCTGGTAAAACAACAATGATGAACATATTGGGATGCCTCGACATCCCTACATACGGAGACTATGTTCTCAACGGTGAGCTTGTAAGTGAGCTTGAAGACACCGAACTCAGCCGGATAAGGAATCGCGAAATCGGATTTATCTTTCAGGGGTTTAATCTGATTCCCGAACTGACTGCCATAGAAAATGTTGAACTTCCGATCCTATACTCGGGTATTAAGGGTAGTAGGAGAGAACTCGCAATGGATGCGCTACGGCGTGTCGGACTCGAGGATAGGGCAAAGCACAGGCCTTCGGAAATGTCCGGAGGTCAGCAACAGAGGGTGGCGATTGCCCGTGCACTTACAACAAAACCGCCAATTATTCTGGCGGATGAGCCCACCGGAAACCTCGACTCAAAGAACGGTGAGCAGGTAATGGAGATTCTGCGTGAGCTACATAGTGAAGGCTCCACTGTAGTGCTTATTACCCACGACGGTACGATTGCCCGAATGGCTGACCGCATCATAAGGCTGCTTGACGGGAAAATCGTATTCGATAGCAAATTTGATGAGGGTGACCCATTTAGTGAGGAGGTGCTCCATGTATCTGCGTCAGGCATTTAAGATGGCATTCAAATCGATATC
>JAAYOS010000126.1 GCA_012520195.1 Clostridiales bacterium
GCGTATCTTGATGGTTTCATAGGTTGATTACATGGTTGTTTTACAAAGCAAAATCCGGTAAGCAATCATTGTTACCTACCGGATCATATTTTTACTTATGCTCTACCCCAACAATTGACGAAGAGCCTTTATAGACAGCATCATCAGCACCATCAAAATTGCACAAACAATGGCTGTGGCACCAAAGATGATTGTTGTGAGTTTCATTTAATACACCCTTAAAATAATGTCATAGCATTAATTTTTTAGGTAAAATTCTGCGGCATAATACTCATAGTCATAAAAGATGCTACTTCCAACAGTTTTGGCAGAACTTTCTGCAAATACGCTTTTAATAATTCGATAATGTCCTGGAATCCAGTCGAATCCGATGTTGTCAGTCCTCATCTCAACAGTTGCTACATCCCAAGGATAAATCATAATACCTAGCTGATGCCATCCTGCCATATTTGGAACTACATACCACTCACCATCAATGTTTATTTCATAAATTGCGTCCCATCCACCAATAAAAGTAACAGGCGAGATGTTTTCAAACACTACGGTTATTGTATCGCCAATTTCATATATTTTTTTAGTAGTCCTCAAAATTATTTTAGCATTATCTGCTGCGATTTTGGTATCTGAGGGTTCTAGATGGTTTCTTAACTGTTCAAGTATTTCTGGATCTGTATTATTAACATATACAAGATGCGAATTTGAGTACATAATGTAACCAATTGCCAGAAAATATATTAGTAACACAGCAGCTAAGATTTTCTTGTTCATGTTATTAGATCCTATTACATTCATACGCTAATATCGAGTAGCGTTAAGTTTGAGGCAAGCGGTTTTTGCATCTGTATAGGTTCCTAGCTGGCCATATGGGTTTACAACAGCTGTTAGGCCATGATGGATTCCACAAGCAAATCGAATTCCACCAATTAATCTGTAAACTATACCTCCGCTGTCACCAGATTGTGATTGTCCAGTTGTGTACTGTACCGCTGGTAAGCTCCAATTTCCAAAGAAGTCGCTGTAGATAAAACTCGAATAGATTAACCAGCCACTAATGAGTCCAGATGTACCACCATACAGATTAAGGTATTGTCCCTCTACTGGTGTATGTAGTGTTAGGCCAAGATCTCCACTATCAACAAACTTGTTTGTGGGTGTGAAACCAGATGCAGGACGTATAATAGAGGCATCGCAATCCAATTCTTTACACTCGTTCATTCCAGTACCAACTATATTACCATAGATGTCATATAAACCTTGATCTATACCACATACATGCCAAGCAGTAATAAAGCCATCTACACCATTGTAGCGCGCACGGAATGCAAGAGAGCCTGGATATTCTGGTGCAGGATTAGCATATACTCGCTGACCACACTTTAAATCCGATTGACTAGCAGCTTTTCCTATCCACTCTGAAAAAGTTATATTTATATTTCTCGGAATGGAGTTTCTAATTTGCAAAAGATATTCGTCATTCAAATTTTCAAGAAATATGTCAATTCGATTCTTTCGTTCAGTAATGGCACATGCTTTTAATATATTTCTAAATTGGTAAAAAGGACTCGTGTTGTCTCTATGAGACATAATTTTATTTTTTTGTTCTATTAGTTGATTCAAGGGAGTATTTGCGTGTTTAATCTTAAATCGATCATCTTTGAATCGCTCTTTCAAATCTTCAAGAACAGAGTTATCAGCCTCAGTGACATAAACAATAAGTTCGCCATTGTCGTCAACATAAGCGCCACAGTAGTAATCTGGATATCTCATTACCCCATCTTTAGATAGAACTGAGTCTACAAAATTCTGGTATATTGTACTTGAAATTGCATCATTGTCAAAATATTCTTTACTTTTACCCAATTTCTCTAGAAGTTGCATTTCCTGATCGTAGAGATTATTGTATGACATACGTATCCACCTTTCATAATTAGTATCTTGGCAAGAACTCTTGACCTATTTTTCAAGCTAGTAACAATCAAACTTCTGTTGCTTTCTGAATAATTCTTTTATCAAAACATGGGGCATCATTAGGCTAAAATTTGTGCCATCAATCATATTGTATACAATATTTCTGAAATGTCAAGTGAAATATTTGTGCATAGTTACAATATATGCAATGGTTCATTGTAAAATGAAATGCAACAAGCAAGCATAAAGAAAAGCCACGGTAATCCCGATGTAAGGATTAGGTCTACCAAACCAATCCAACAGGAGGGATACCAATGGCTCACCCCCATCATAACACAGAGAAACGATCCTTTACACACCTAACTGAATTTGACCGAGGACAAATTCAAGCGCTACGTAAGCAAGGAAAGACGCTCCAAGCAATTGCAGACGAGGTTGGATGTCACAAATCAACCATATCGCGGGAGCTTAAACGTGGAAGCGTCGTACAAAGACGTTCCGATCTAATCGAACATCAGGTTTACTTCGCCGATGTAGGGCAACGTGTTTACGAGTCTAATCGTTCTCGTTGTGGTGCTAAGTACAAGCTACTTCAAGTTTCTGAATTCATCCAGTTCGCAGTTGCGAAAATGAAGGAGAATCATTGGTCTCCAGACGCCATATGCGGCTACGTGAAGGCGAAGAAGCTCTTTGGGAATGCAATGGTCTGTACGAAAACACTGTATCACTATATCGATCTCGGGTTGCTAGCCGTTAAGAATATCGATCTTCCTTTGAAGGTAACACGAAATACAAAGAAGAAACGGACACGGCAGCGTAAAAAGGTTCTTGGAATGAGTATTGATCAGCGCCCAGCACATATTGATGATCGTGAGGAGTTCGGCCACTGGGAAATAGACACGGTTTTAGGTTCTCGCTCGAAGGGATCTGTCCTTCTCACGCTAACCGAACGGAAAACACGTCACGAACATATTTTAAAGATCCATCAAAAGACAGCAGATTGTGTGAACCAAGCGATTCTGACGCTCAAGCAAACGTATGGCGCTATGTTCTCTGAGGTCTTTAAGACCATCACATCTGACAATGGTGGTGAATTTAGTGAGTTGAGTCTTGCGCTCAATTCTGATCAAGCGGTGTACTACACGCATCCTTACACGTCCAGTGAAAGGGGAACGAATGAGCGTCACAACGGTCTCATTCGAAGGTTCATCCCTAAGGGCAGATGTATAGATGATATCGACGAGACACTTATTGCCCAAGTGGAAGCATGGTGTAATACGCTTCCCAGAAAAATATTAGGCTATCGCTCGCCGAGTGAGGTGTTCCAGGACGAACTAAAAATGGTCGCTTAATCTTACACATGTTGGATAATCGTATTTGTTGCATTTAATCTTGCAATTTAGAGAACAATCATTTTCCATGTTTCATTGTGTTGATTGCTTGAATCAATGTAATGTTTCCCCAAATAGAAATGGTAACCTTCTGGCTTATAGAAAGTAAGGGATGCACAGGTTTCGGAGTCTATTCTATATTTTTGCTTATTTACTACTTGAACTTGTTCGCTGTAACGCTCCCGATTGAGGTCAATAAGTTTATCATCAAATCCAACAATAAAAAATGTGTTTGCATACCATCGCTCAATCTCTTGAGTTAAGTTATCCATAATTTAAGCTCCCCGCTCAGTTATCACTTATATGTTATCACTTTTACTAATGAAATTCAATTGATTAAGTCTATATAATGGTGTAAAAAGGAGTTGAGCCAAAGCTCATACCTCGGTAAAATATAGTTGCTAAACAAATACCAAACCGAGGAGGATGAACCATGGCTCAGTTTAATATTACTATA
>JAAYOS010000016.1 GCA_012520195.1 Clostridiales bacterium
ATATATTGCTGGCATAACGTACTTGAAGTCCGTCGCCCTGCGATTTACTACCTCAGAGTGTCCGACAAACAGAAATCCTTCATCCGTTGTGACTTTATAGAATCTGTCTATCAGTCTCTCCCTCGTGATGTTATCAAAATAAATCATTACATTACGGCAGAATATGATATCGAACGGTCGGGGGAAAAAGAAGTCCTCGTTAAGGTTAAGAGGACGGAAGGTAACATTGCGCCTAATTCTGTCAGATACTCTGTAAGAACCGTTTCCGAGGTCCTGAAAGTACTTATCTTTCCAAGCTTGCGGCACATCCTTGAGCATATCCTCGGAATACTCGGCCCTTTTGGCCTTCTCAAGTGCATCCATTGATATGTCGGTCCCGAGTATTGATATATTCCACATGCCGCTCTTTCCGGAAAAGTAGTCCTCCAGAGTCATTGCAATAGTGTACGGTTCCTGCCCTGATGAGCATCCGGCACTCCATATTCGAAGGTCCTTACGCCGTTTGTTCTTCTCAAAGAGGGGCAGCGCAGTCTCTTTCATAAATCTGAAGTGCTCCATTTCACGCATAAAGAATGTGTGATTTGTGGTGATTTTATTTAGGAAGTGAATTATCTCCTGACCCGTTTTGTCCGAGAAGAGTATGTCCAGATACTCACTATAGGAACTCAGCTGCCTATCCCGTAAAGTGCTCGCCATGCGCCCTTCAATAAGGACACGCTTTTTCTCTAGGTTGATGCCGTACCCCTTGTACACAAAATCGACAAGTGTGGCAAATTCAGAGTCGCTTAGCTTAATAATATTTATCAATGTTCTTTACTCTCCATTATCGTCAAATATTTTTCTACAGTCCAGGTTCAAGACCAGGTTGTTCCCAGCCCTTCCAATTGAACTGAGATACTTATTGCTGTTGTATTTGTCGAAGTTGGGAATAAGGGAGAGGTCATCGGGAGTAAATGTTACGACTTCCGATACTCTGTCAACTATCATGCCTGCTTCAACATTATCTAACTTAACAACTATGATACATGTCCTGTCATCATAATCGACACAAGGCAAACCAAACTTCATGCGAATATCGACAACGGGTATAATCTTTCCCCTGAGGTTGATAACACCTCTAACATATGGAGGCACATGTGGGATCGTAGTGATATTCTGCATCGTAATAATATCTATAACATCCATAAGCTCCAAGCCGTAAGTGTCCTCACCCAGAGTAAATGTCAAATAGCGCCCGGCAAAATCAACCTTTTCGGTCTTCATGCTCCTGACCTTACTGCTCATATCTCATACCCCCTCTTCCTTAAAACCGATTTATCAGGTTTGCTGCGTCCAGAATCAAGCTTATGCTTCCGTCACCGAGAATTGCACATCCCGAAAGGCCGTACGACTTGATTTGGAATTTATTCAGGTAAAGCGGGAACGGCTTAACAACCACTTGTTGTTCTCCCAGTAGCTCATCGGCGAATATTACAATAGATTTATCACCGCTCCTTATTAGTAGAGCGATTCCATCCTGCAGCTGGTCAACTGCGTTTGGGATATTGTAGAAGTCGTACAACCGCACAATAGGATAACACTCGTTGCGGTGCATAATCATTTCTTTACCGTCAGTATCGTAGAGGAATTCCGTCTCGTCGTCAATTCTAAAGGTGTTGGTGATGGACGTGATTGGTACTATGAAGGTTGTCTGGCCAACCGAAAGCCCCATTCCATCGACGATGGCGAGGGTAAGAGGAATCTTGATGGTAAACTTGGTGCCTTCCCCTTTCTTGCTCTCCACCATTACCGAACCATTGAGCTTCTCAATGCTGCGAACTACTACATCCATGCCTACACCGCGTCCCGAAAACTCATTGACCTCATCGTTGGTTGAGAAGCCAGGCATCATGATCAGCTGGAAGATTTCCTTTTCGGTGTACTCCGACTCGGGCTTGTTTAGGATACCTCTTTCTGCGGCAGTGGCGAGTATCTGTTCGCTGTCAAGTCCTTTCCCGTCGTCCTGAACCTCTATTACTATCTCGCCACCAACGTTCTTTGCCGAAAGAGTAACTGTGCCTCGTTCCGGTTTACCGAGCTCTAGGCGCTCCCTCGGAAACTCAATGGCGTGGTCGACAGCATTTCGTACCATATGCATAAGAGGGTCGCCAATAATGTCATTTATTGATTTATCTACCTCTGTATCTCCTCCAAGAGTCTCAAAATCAACAAACTTTCCAAGTTTCTTGCTCATATCGCGTACGGTCCTGTTTAGGCGTTGGAAGACTCCTGACAGGGGTACCATCCTTATCGACATGACAATGTCCTGAAGCTCGTCGTTTAGCTTTCGCAGTTCACGTGTCGATTTCAGGAAGTTCTCCAGATGTAATCCCTTTAGATCGGGGCTGTTTGTAACCATAGACTCGGTTATCACGATTTCACCCACAAGGTCCATGAGCTTGTCCAACTTTGTCTGGTTAACGCTAATAAAACTCTGCTTTGCAGTCCGCTCCACTCTTACCTGACTTCTCTTGATTTCCTGCTTTGCAGGTGCATGGTCACTTTGCCCCTCGGTGATCGCTGTTTTTTCATCGGGCCTCGTGTCGGGCTGCTCGCTCTCAAGAAGCTCGTAGCTCTTTATATACAGAGAGTTCTCTATGACAGACAGGATTGTTGAAATATTGTTCGTATTGAGGTAGATGGTGAAGCCGTTTTTGATAATGAACTCGCTATTTGAGGAGTCAGTCTCAGGGTTTTCGGGCTCCGACCTGATTATGTCACAGTATTCCTTCAGCTGAGTAAGCAGCATGAAAGCTCGGATATTTTCCATCCGAGAGCCATCCTCAAAAAAAACTCGAATTGAATGGACTGACTCACCTTCAGCCCTGTCTTCCTGTCGCGACTCCTCGGGCACCTGTGAAGTGTCTTCCTCCTCTTCGTCCAGGCCTTCTATCAGACCGTTGATAGCGTTTACTTCCTCAGTTAAAAGTTCGACAATGTCATCGACATCCCCGGGAACGTAGTCCTCGTTTCCGACAAGCTCGATTTCAGTCTTCAGAAAGTCTGAAGCTCTGAAAATAAGGTCAAAAATCTGACTGCTTCTCGGCTCCAACCTCGACGGCTCCTCCCTAATTAGGAAGAATAGATCCTCCACACGGTGTGAGAGTGTAGCCATGTTTTCTACACCCATCATGGCCGAGGAACCTTTGATTGTGTGCATAATACGAAAGACTTCATTTATGCTCTCGCTGTCGAGTCCGCCACTTTTCTCCGCCTCGAGCAAAATCTCATCCAGTTGCTCAAGTAGTGTTGTCGTCTCGAAAACAAATGTATCGATCATATGGGCTATGCTTGAGTCAATAGGAGACATCTCTTCACCTTCTCTTATCACCAAGACACATGTGGTAATATATTTGTTGCTTTTTGCTTCGATTTCATATAAGCAAAATATCCGCTATAAGATTATTATCGACACCTTTTAGCAAAACTTGATGATTTCTACTAAATTTTTTAAATATATGTACGATATATATAATAGGTGGCTTTTATGCTTGAGATATTTGCGAAAACAGCCGTCCGAGAAAACTTGTGATTGGATGGATGACTGTGTCCGATATACTGCGCATCACTACACCCCTCATCTCGAGGAATGCAACACAAGTCCAACCAAGACAGCCTGCACCCGGCGAAATATTCACACTTGACCAGACCCTTCGAGTTCTGAAAGCAAATCCTCAGTCAGAAATGCTCATGCAAAATAATGCGCTGGTCGAGAAGGACTCAAGCATTCCTGAGTATGTAAATCTGCTTACAAATCCGGACGTTGTGTCCGGCTATATGTCAAGCATTCTACTTCTAGAGGAAATCATCGGACTGCTCCCCCTCAATAGCAAGACTGTGACCCCTGAGATTCAGGAGATGTTCGATGCACTCTTCATCACCTCGGAAGATATTGTTCCGGAACTTATCAGACAGGAGAAGGCATCCACCACTTTTAAAGGGGATTTCTATAATTTCATCCGAACAGTCTTGGAGCAGGACGACAGGCCGGATACATTGTACACAGCCCTTCGGCTTGTAAAGTACTACGACGAATCAAATTTGAGCAGAAATGCACTCAAGTCTGTGTCAAACTACCTGAAGTATCTCTCTGAGTTGCTCTCCCCTTCAAAGGAGCTCTCGGCCAGACTAAAAGAGGTATCAGAGAGAATTCTTGATGAAGCCCCAGACCAGAGCAGGCTCTTCTCAATATTCAACACAGAAGTTGTTCCACTGTTGCACGACATCAAGAGCTCCATTTTGTTTGACGAAAGAATCGAGAGACTTCTGTCTATGGTAGTCTATAACCTCTCAAGGTGCAACCACAACACCGACGCTCTTCCCCAATTGGGTGAGGAGTTTGCGGAGCAACTCGAAAGCGATAGCTTGAAGTACGAGTTTCTCGCTCTATTAAAGTCAGCAATCTCTGTAGGCCAAGATGGGTCTATCCAAGACTCAACGCTGCCTGTAGACTCATCGCAACCTTCAGATGAGTCGCTTAACTC
>JAAYOS010000127.1 GCA_012520195.1 Clostridiales bacterium
ATTTATTCGTAAAATTAGAAACGAAAAATGTAATGTAGAAGGTGAGTTACGTTTTTAGTCTTAATAAATGCAAAAATCTTACCTATCAGTTCGTGTTATCTATATCAGTACTATACTCTCAATATGGCTTGAGCTGATGGATTAAATGTCGGCCGGCTACTTTTAAAGCATCTGTTATAGGAACATTTTGATTAACAATAACGCCAACCACTAAATATGCGATTGGCGATAAAATTATATTAGTTTATTTAGTTTGTTTTTCAATTCTATTATCTTGGCTTCAATTATTGAAATTACCTTTTTGAACTCCTCATCACTTTTCCCAGTGGGATCATCTAAGCCCCAATCTTCTCTATGTTTGCAGGGAAGATAAGGGCATTTCACATTGCACCCCGGTGTTATGTTTTTGACGAGGTATGAGCGAAAATATTGTAAACAGTAACAAATCGGTATAAAAAGACCACTTATTCCCAAATTATTGGAGAGTGGTCTTTTTGCATGGATAAAGTGACAGGACTTCTCTTATTCTTTGATGCAGTTCGTATCTATAAGCAAGGAGTGTATATCAATCTGGTTTAGAATATCAGGCGTTTCATATGAGATAAGGTGAATGCTGAAATCACTTCCTGCTTGCTGGATATTGAACGCTATGCCCCGTGGCAATTGTTCTGGAGTTATATCTATCGGTTTGATAGCATTGTTTCCATAGTAGAGTATATGCCATTCGCTTGAGAAGGATGGGTTTTCACTTACCTCGTAGCGTCTTATGCCAGCGTTTTTAAACCAGCCAATAGAAACAAGGCGTGTACCGGGGGAGGTGTTATCCCCGGTATACGATACCGTCCAAAAGCCCATATTGTTCTTTTCCATATATACCAGTGCCAAATTGTCGCCTTTGCGGGTCTTAATTATTCTAAACTCTTTGCCGTTGTCATTGAAGCCTCGCTCTAATACAGCAATGTCGTTAGGATCGTAGTCAGCACTCTTTACGGCAATCCTCAAGCTGTTAAAACTGAAGGCAAGGTACGCTACAGCAGCGATGGCAATGACGATTAATGATACAATACAGGCTCTTTTCATGATAGGCTCCTTTCTAATATATGTGCGCAGGGAACTGAGGGCTTACTGGCCAAATCGTTTCCACTTCTTTGTTTTCCGGGCCGGAAATGTCAATGTAATCAACTGTAGCTCTGCTCGGATACGAGTACGGGTCGCGGTAAGCCATTACTGCACTGTAAATGCTGTCATAGCCAGACGGAGTGGCATAGATGGTTCTACTCCCTTGTGTTACTGTCGGCACAACAACCCACTGCCCATCAGTATTTTCGTATTCGAAGCTGGGAATCTGATACCCAACCGCCGCGACAACTTTGGTGGAAATGTATGAAAGCCACTGATAGTCATCGGATTCATTTTCCTTTCTTACGTAAGCAAACGAAGCAGTAGTGGCTTGGGACCACGAATATGTAATATGAGGAACGTTAACTTCTGTTGTTCTGCTGATACCGCTTATCCCGGAAGAAACGGCGTCATACACCGAAACGAAAAGACTTGCACCGGGGATAGATCCAATTCCTGACCATGCTGCCGACTCGAATACAGCCAGCACCCCAGCTTCCCAGTTGTAGTCCAGTGTGATTATCCTGGTGCCAATCTCTTTGAGGTTGGAATCGTATTGATTTGGAGAGGCAATGAGTCTTTGAATGTTGTAATACTCTCCGCCTGAGTAATAATTTGAAGTGCGATACGACATCCATTGGACGTTGGTGGCATAGGGAACATCTACTTGTGGAGTAATTTCGCTATTATCCGGAGCAAGGCGGGGATCCATAGTTTTCTTCGGAGCAAATTGAGCCTTGGCCTCATCCGCAGTCAGAAACTCCACGCCGAGTGACTTAAGAGCCTTGTCGATGCGGTTAAGCTCTTTGATTTCTATATCTTCTTCTAAGAACAAAGCTGCCCGTTTATCCAAAAGGGCTTGAATTTGATTATCACGTTCGATAGCTTCCGCATTTGGGTCAGCTTGTGCAAAGGCTGTTGATGATAGAGATAAAACAAGTATGAGTAGAAGTGCTACGAGTCGAATTGTCTTTTTCATATCATTAATACCGCCTTGTACAATTAATATTGTATTAAATCAGTGACCGAAGCCACTGTTCGACCCATTAAAAATCATAGTTAACATAACAATTCAAACCTTAAACTTTTCTAAACATCAAGCACATCATCTGGCTTCACACCTTAGCCATCTAAATCGCTCTGCCACAAGAAAATTTGTTTGTTTCGACCTGTTCCCACGAAGCAAAAATCAGACAATTTTTGATCAGTGATTCTTATAGTGGAAACCTCGAAATCCATTTATATCAAGCCGATTTTTAACTCTACTTTTCAACTCTTGA
>JAAYOS010000128.1 GCA_012520195.1 Clostridiales bacterium
CTCGGATCTGTAGTTGAGATGGATTCCCTCATCTTAGTGTCCGAAATAATATTCTGCATGTTGTAATAGTCCATGACCCCCAAATTTCCTTCGCGTAGTGCGGTGGCAACTGCCTTTGGAATCTCCGCCTCGGCCTCAACAACTTTTGCACGCATCTCCTGAGTAGCTGCGACCATTTCTTGCTCACGGGCGACAGCCATTGCGCGTCTCTCTTCTGCTTTAGCCTGAGCTATACGCTTGTCAGCCTCGGCCTGGTCTGTCTGCAGCATGGCTCCGATGTTTCTTCCGACATCCACATCGGCAATATCGATTGAAAGGATTTCAAAAGCTGTACCAGACTCAAGACCCTTGTTAAGGACTGTTCTCGAGATTGAATCAGGGTTTTCAAGCACTTCGGTGTGCGCAAGGGAACTACCTATTGTACTTACAATACCCTCGCCAACGCGGGCGACGACTGTCTGCTCTCCAGCTCCTCCTATCAGCCTGTCGATGTTGGCGCGGACAGTGATTTTACACTTTGCTTTGACCTCGATGCCGTCCTTTGCTATTGCAGAGATGATAGGTGTTTCAATTACCTTGGGGTTTACGCTCATCTGAACAGCTTCAAGAACGTCACGACCAGCCAGATCGATGGCCGCAGCACGCTCAAATTCAAGAGCGATTTCAGCGCGCTGTGCTGCAATTAGTGCATTTACTACTCTGTCAACGTTTCCGCCTGCCAGATAATGGGCCTCCAGCTTGTTGATCGAGAGCCTAAGCCCCGCCTTTTCAGCTTTGATCAAGGGATTTACGATACGGCTTGGGACAACGCGGCGGAGTCTCATTCCCACCAACGTTGTAATACTTACTCGAACATTTGCGGCAATTGCACTAATCCAAAGTGTTACAGGTATAAAACTGAAAAACAGGCTGAGCAGTAGAATACCTACGGCGATTATGATAGTTATAATCCAAAGTTCCATTCAGTTCACACTCCTATAATTATAGTAAGATAAATTTAGACATTATTATTATTGACCAAGTGTTAATATCCGGACTTGAATTTCGCTACTTATTTACTATCTAGTCAGGTTGTCTTTGCTCGCACAACAATTCTGTTTCCCTCTACCTCTACAACCTCAACCTCAACTCCCGCACTTATGTATTCTCCCTGCGAGACCACGTCAAGCTTTACTCCGTCAAAATCCACATTGCCCGACGGGCGAAGAGGGGTTACTGTCGTTCCGGTTTTTCCGATAAGGTAGTGCATATCCTCGGTTGCCGAAAAACCACTTTCAGAACTTGTAGAGTCGCTGAGTACAAGTTTTTTCGGAAGATATCCCTTTGATGCGAGGTGAATGGATATTGATAGCAGGATGACTATAAGCGAGACAAGAACTGCCATCATGATAAGTCCCTGCATAAAGGTGTTGGCGGTGATAATTACATCAATAATCAGGATCAGGATACCAGCTCCACCAGGAAAACCAAATCCGGGGTTAAAAATCTCGATTATCAGAAGTACTATTCCCACAATGAACAATATTATAGAGATTGGCGGCACAGTGCCAAAGAATTCGACTATTCCCATTAATATCACCTCCGTAAATGTTTATTCCAATATATATTATGATACTTAACACTTCAATACATATACTTCAAAAAGTACATGTCGGCATCCCAACTGTCGTTTTGCTTGCTCGATATATAAGCGGCACGTTGAGATTGTAGCTAGACTTGTTTCGAACGAGGGATGATACCCTCAAAACACGTCGAATCGCTTCCAGAGGAAACTGTAATTTTCCCTTTATGGTTCTCAATAAGTCTTTTTGTTATTGATAGGCCCATACCGTCACCGCTTTCAGGATGGGTAGTGAATCCGGGTTCGAAAATGCAACTCATATCTTCTTCTGGGATTTCAGGACCGTTGTTGCTTATACGAAAGCCGTGGTGACTAATATCCTCATAAAACTCGATCGTTAAGTATTTTTCCAAGCTGTCGTCAACCTGCGCCAGAGCATTTATTGAGTTGTCAATCAGGTTTCCGAGAATGCGGCAGAATTCCCATGCAGGGATAGCGATATCTTTGAGTGAAGAAGTTACTGAGATTTCACATTCAATGCCACGAGACTTACACATCTGAGCCTTTGCCTGGAGGATAGCATTGACAGCGGGAATTGAGGTTTTGAGATAGCTACCTACTTTCTGTATATCGGTGTACACTCTCTCCATGTATTCCTTAGCCTCTTGATATTCATCCATCTCAATAAGCGAGTAAACTACCTGTAGATGGTTGAGGTAATCGTGCCGCTGCTCACGCAAAGTAAGGTTAAGATTGCTCAAGTTGTCAATTGAGCGCTCAGACTGATAGAGCTTAGTTCGAATAAGGTTTAGGGGTCGCAGCGCTGCCAGAGTGATTAGGCAGTCAAATAGTGAAACGAGTGATAGAGTTACAAGCAAAATAAGTACTGGGCGGCTCACGTTTACAGAGGAGGAGACCACTGACACAGCTGCAATTACCATTACACCAAAGGTCTGAATTAGAGTCAAAGCCACAACGACAACAATCGCTTTTTGTGTGTATGTTCGATTGTGCAAATTATCACTCCGTCCGCTGGTACTATTTCTGTTATCATTGTATAATGCATGGCACACTAACGCAAGGAGTATTTGTTCACCTTCTCTCCTTTTCGAGAGGGAAATAGGTGAAACAGCGGACAATGTATGTTACAATAATTATATTACGATAATATAGGCTGATCCAAGGTAGCCCTGCTCTGGGTCTAAGTGATTTTGCATTATGAGGTGAGTGCTTTGGGTGCGAAAATGAGAAATCGAGCGAAAAAGCGACTTTATATGCGCATTATTGCTGATGCAAGGCGGCAGTACAGAGAAAACAAGGTGCTGTTTTTTGTATACTTCGCTCTACGCGCAATAGTTATTGGAATTCTGATCGCTCAGGCTTTGAATAGAAACTGGATCGATGTTTTCTACTGCATCCTCACACTTATCCTCTTCCTGATACCGACCTTTATCGAAAAAAGGATAAAAATCGATGTGCCCGACACGATGGAAATCATAATTCTTCTCTTCATTTTCGCCGCTGAGATACTCGGTGAAATAAGAGAATATTATATACATGTTCCTCACTGGGACACAGCACTACATACAGTAAACGGGTTTCTTTGCGCTGCCATAGGCTTCTCACTGGTTGACATACTAAACCGCAGCAAACATGTCAAGATGGCCTTGTCGCCCTTCTTTGTCATACTCGTGGCGTTCTGCTTTTCGATGACAATAGGCGTTATATGGGAGTTTTTCGAGTTTGGCATGGATATGATTTTTCGCTCCGATATGCAAAAGGACACCATTTTAACAACTATAAGTTCTGTTAAGCTTCATCCTGAGGGAAGGAATATTCCTGTCGTCATTGACATTGAGAGCGTTGTTGTAAATGGTGTAGAGTGGAATTATGGTGGATATATCGACATCGGACTCATCGACACAATGAAGGACCTGATTGTCAACTTCATTGGCGCGCTCGTTTTTTCGGTTTTCGGCTGGTTCTATCTGAGAGGGAGCAAAAAAGCTGAATTTGCTGAGAGATTCTTGTTGAAACTAAAAAGTGAAAGTGATAAAATAGGCGAAGATGAAATTGAGCTTGTTACTCATGGGGCAGATGATACAGAATAGACTGTGGACGATGCCATCACATCGAGTACAACATTAGAATGTGGGGGCGTAGCTCAGCTGGGAGAGCGTACGGTTCGCATCCGTAAGGTCGAGAGTTCGATCCTCTTCGTCTCCACCAAAAGAGAGCCAGACGAACACTAAGTGTTGGTTTGGCTCATGTTCGTCTAGGCCCTCTTTTACTCCGCCAAAAAGGCTATGGTGCTCTCACGCTCCAAAGAGTCGGTGTTCATGTACAGCGACATGAAGATAAAGGATATCTATCGGCGACGAAAAATGGACAGCTCCCAATAATATGGGAACTGCCCGAAAAGTTTATTGGATTGACGGGACTGGCGCTTTATTCTTCGTCACTCTCTATGATGAGCCAGCGAGCGGAGTTTGGATCGGGATTTGGGTCGAATTCGGGTTCGCCCTGACCGATTTTGTCATGACCGAAAACCATTGTAAATTTGTCGTCTTTTGAGTATGGGCGCCACTCAGGAAGACCATCGCCGCTTGGGTTGCCCTTCTTCATGAAGTTGGTCCAATAGGTAACCATGGCGTCTGAAAGTTCATAGTCGTATTCTTCGAACGGGCGCCAGCATCTGGAGAGTGTGCCGTGTATGTACCACAAGTCACTTGAATGCCATGCCCCAGCATCGTCGCCCGGTAGCTGACGACTAAAGAAATAGAGGTATCCTTCTTTCCTGCCATGCTCTTCATTCTTAAGAAGGAGATTACGCATCCCTTCGTTAATAGCCTCAGGCATCCAGGGTATAGGCGAATTACCTGCCATATCATCTTTTGTTGAGCCCATCATAAGCTGCACATCGTTGTAATTGCCTTTTTCAATGCATTCCTGATAGGTCTCGACTAGCGCGCGACCATCTACATACGGACCATAAGCTAGACGTATGGTACGGTCCATTGTGATTTGCGGCCTGAATGTCGAGTAAAGATTCAAAAGTTCTTCAGCAGGGATATCGAGCATTTCTAGAGGAGATTTATAGCCACAGTGAGCAACAAATTGCTTGCCTACCTCATAGACGACGTCCTTTGGCATGAAATTACCGAGACCGCTGTGTATTACTGCTTTCTGTACCAGTCCCTTAGTAAGGGGCGAGCAAATAAGTGATATTACGGAACCTGCCCCGGCTGACTGTCCAAATATCATTACGTTTTCGGGATCGCCACCAAATGAGGCAATGTTTTCGTTGACCCACCGCAACGCAGCAATCTGGTCGTACATACCGCAGTTGCCTGAGACCCCGTCCTCATCTTCGAGATCCGGATGTGACAGGTAACCGAAGATATTGAGCCTGTAGTTGATTGATACGTAGATGAC
>JAAYOS010000129.1 GCA_012520195.1 Clostridiales bacterium
ATTCCAATCAATGGAATTTACTGCATAGTGCCTTCAGAATTGGCATATAGTATGACGATATTTGAATCAAATACGAGCATATATTACCTATCACCTACGCTGAAAGTTTAATAGAATAGAGAAGGCATAACCAAAATAATGTTAACAGGAGGGAAAGTTCTATGAAATTTAGGCGTTTTTTGGCAATCCTTATGATAATCACACTATTCTGTATTATCATCTCCGGCTGCTCAAGTAGCGACAACAATCAAGAGCGCTCTCCAAACAACGGTGGTAGTACGTCTCAGTCGGTTGGTGACGATAAGTCCAAAGGTTCGGACAAATCAGAGAAATTCGATGATTCATACAAAGAGGCAAAAGAGGCATCAGAAGGAGGATCCTCGGGTAGTGTCTCGGACTCCGGAGACTACCCTATTATTGACGCCTACACAGCCTTTTCCGAAGCAAAAACAGAACTCTTATCGAAAATGATGGATACGCTTTCGGACAATCCCGACACTGTCTTTACATCACTCGAGCTGTTAGGTCCAACTATGCTTGACCTTGCATTGCTTCCAGTTCTCTACTTTAGTCTGGGGGAAGAAGTGGCAATAGCCGGTCTTACCTTTATGAATGCTTCAGACGTCAATTACAAGGAAACCGGAGATGTGTATACCATAAGCTACAAGGATGACGAAGGTGTAGAGTTTGTTTATGAGGGCAAATTCGATGAATCTGCCAAATCCCTCGTCTGTGAAGTTACAAAAGATGGTGACGCCAGCATACTACTTGACTTTATTCGTACAAAATACGGCTACGCATCCCAGTACTACCTCATTAACGATGACGGCACCGTATCACTCTACATAATTACCACTGATGGCGAAGGTGGTTACGTAGGGATGTCCAACTCCTATAGTGGTAAATACTCGCCATTGAGCGGTAATGAGCCCTCCGATTTTCCATCAGATTGTGACCAGTGGTTTGCCGTTTTAGGTGATAGACTTATAGGTGTCTTGACAGACGGAACAGAAATTGATCTAGCTCTTGTAGTCCAAGATCCTTAGCTTCAGAATATGATAAAGGAAGTGCTCAGAAACTTTAGAGCACTTCCTTTTTTATATTCTCGTTGAATCCCAGGTAAGTGAGAATCTCTCTTTCGCTGCCTATGCCCAGATTAACCAGTTAAGGACATACCCGGTTACTACGGCTGTAATCGTAAAAGGTACGCTTATCTTCATAAACTCTATTACACTAACCTCGTGGCCCTCCTTACGGAGGATTCCAATACCAGCTATGTTAGCCGATGCACCTATGGAGGTAATGTTTCCTCCAAGCGTCGCACCAACCAGAAGATACTCGGCCTACTCTGATACCAGAAAAAGTCGAGGAAGTTCATATTTGCTTCTCCGCCAAGAAGGATTGAAGTAGTATCACCAACTAGCGTTGCAGCGCCCTGAAGATTTGAAGAAATCGCAATAGCAATAATACTCGGCACAGGTTATACTTTTAGCTTTCTAGAGATATTTAGTGCCACTGGTGCTACCATCAGGACCGTAGCTACGTTATCGACAAAAGCTGAGATAATGCCTGCAAAAAGTGCCAGCCACACCATTGCCCACTGTACATTTGGAACCTTATCCAGAATAATATCAGCCAATTTTGAAGGCATCTTCGACTCAATAAAAAGGGCAACAACTCCCATTGCACCTGCAATCATCATAATTACATTCCAGTCGATTACGCCTAAGTAGTTGTACACTGGTAATATACCGATTTGCCCCAGAATTACAAAAACGACCGCCGCACCTATCGCTATGTACGCCCTGATTTTAGAGAATATAAGTAGACATAGATAAGTGATAAGGAAAATGACAAGTGCTACTATTTTTGGATCAATTCCTGTTCCCCCCCATTCTATTGC
>JAAYOS010000130.1 GCA_012520195.1 Clostridiales bacterium
ATGGTGCTAAACACCGACAGCGCAGGGTACAACATCTCTTTTGTCGATAATACTGCCATGCTTATCGTTCACAGTAACAGCAATGCTTTTGGCCACAGAATCATTACCCTAAAACCGATTGCTGAGATGTTACAATACACACCTTCATACATTGGAAAACTATATAAATCTCATACTAACACCAGTATTGTTTCAAGAATTACTGAACGCCGCCTTGACGCCTCACTAGACCTGTTAAAAAAGACTGACATCAATATAGAAGCCCTCGCAAATCAATGCGGCTACTCCAATGTTACGTATTTCTATCAGCTATTCAAAAGAAAGACAGGAGTCACACCTGGCGACTACAGAAGAAAGTTTCTACCCAACAATCTAACTTAAGAGTATCCCAAGAGACCTACCGATTCAATTTTAACTTTTGATAAAACCTTCACAAATTAGGGATTACGACTTTTTCTTTTTAGAAATAGTAGAACATTTCTGATTAAGCATACAGAGCAAAAATGCGATTCATCTGAAGCCTTCCCACGGCATCAGTTGAATCGCTCTTTATTTAATCTAACATCGAATACATCGTACTCAATATCGTCTGGCCGCTATACGACCTCTGCAAAGCCGTGCTCATCTAAAGCTTGTAATGACGGCTCAGGCTTTTCGAGGAAAACAAAGTCGAGAATAGACTCTGTCAAGTTGCCAAACATCGGTCCACAGCTCACCTGATTCAAATCGGGTGCGCCGTTATATTCAATGAAAACAGGCTCCCCAGACTTGTCGACTGCGAAATCCCATCCGATGATTCTGAAAAAGGGCAACTCCGGATGCACCGACTGTACGCACTCGAGGATCCTGTCGTATGAGGGCACTTGTATCTCCTCGAAAATAGCACCGCTCGGATGGCTGCTCACCCACTGCCAGCTCCTATCGAAGGCGTGTGTGGCCAACCTGCCGTCGAGCCCTATGCGGCAAGCTACTCCTCCTATGGAGTAGTTGTCCATTCGCGCGCCAGAAGTGCCCATCCGCAATATGGATGAAGAGATATGTACCCGCCCACCAAATAGATATGAGATGATTCGTACTGTATTCACCGACTGCGGGTGAATTGATGCAAGTACATCGTGCTGCTCAACCAGTTCCTGAACGATATAGTCTGATTTGTAGCTGTTCAACAGTGCCGCTGTATCTATGACATCTATATCTCCTTCACCTGCCACATGGAAATATATATATCTTCCCCCGCCACTGTAGAAAGCCGGCTTTATTACGTACGAATCTCTTTTTTCCAATATTCCGACAGCATCTTCAAAAGAAACTATTGTGCCGACCCCGTCTGTGAATATGCCGTTTACATTACGCAGTATAGTTCCCGGTTTCTTCAAATAGGGAAATAGCTGGTCGTAGATGCACTTGTTCGTATATGCCCTTCTAAATGACACCATGTTTAGAGCTGGGTATACCTTCTCCCAATACAAGTCTGCCGGAATATATAGCGGGTCATACTTGCCCTCTGAGTAACAGTATAAGTCGTACCACATCTTCTTGGGCTTTATGCCGTACTTGCTCCAGAATGGCAGCACTTCCCTTTCAAAATCCTCTTTACTCCCGTTAAGCCCGCCATTCAGCGCGCGGAGCTTAAGTCTACAGTTCTTTCGTGCTTTCTTTGCCTCAAGAGCTAAATCCAGTCTTTGATAGTTGCTGTAGAACTTAGCTTCAAGATAGTCAGCCTGATTAACCCTTCTGCTCATTTTTGCCCCCTTCCGCTCCGTCCTTTAATATACGCTTTATGTTTTCTTTACCTAGCCTCGAAACAGTCCTGCCGTTCTCTCTCATGTCTCTACCTAGTGCAGCGGTAGCGATCTCAATCAGCGATGAACAAACAGGAGTGGGAACATCAAGCTCAGCACCCAAAGTCTCGAGCAGCACCAACCCCTGTGGCACATCCTCTGTAATATATCTTGAGTTTACGGTCGTGGGGCCCTTTGCGCGCGTCGGCATTGCTGCATACCAGAAGAAAACCTCTTTGGCATCCCGCTCATCATCCAGCGAATTGCGGTGTTTACATGCCTCAACATATGGAATACGTTCGAAACCCAGTTTCTCGAGCACATCCATCTTTTCGCTGTCGAGCGCCTCAAGAATATTCCAGACACTAGGTGTGAAAACCTCGTGGTACATGACATAGTCGCCCTTCGTCTTCTCGATACGCGGTATGCTCATAATTGCTCCTACTGTGTGCACTATGAGATTAGGATTATGTATTGCCGCTTCAACAATTGAATCGAGGTAAGTAAACGGGAATCCGACCCTTTCGAGAATACTGCGTGCCTCTTCCTTACGGTCACTCGGGTAAATCCCCAGAGGGTTTCTTACATTTCTGAATCCTACCCGTACAACACCCGGCTCAATTATCCTACAGTCGATGAAAGAGCTCTGGGCCTCCACAATTATCGGCCTTTTATCCTTCAAGTGTTTTAAGACATATGCCGTTGAAAAGTAACCCGGATTAAACAGCAGTATCTGGTCGTCCTTTAGATAGGGTATGATACGCTTGATAAGGTCCTCATGATAGGTTGTCTGAATATATACGATAACAACCTCACTGTCGGTTATCTTTGTAAGGTCCCGTGTCACTTGCGCAATGTGGGCTTCCCTCTCTTCGCCGCCCTCGATCATCTTGACTCTGCCGCCGTTGTCCACTAAATAATCGAAGTTTACATTATGCATGGAGTTTGATGTTTTCACTAGGGTAACCTCATGCCCCTTTAGACTTAAGTCAGCTGCGACTGCTGTCCCACCATTGCCTGCTCCAAGAATTGATATTCTCAATTACATCTCCTTTCTCCATTTTTCACTATATCCGACTACAAAAGCTATACCAGCTGCCACAATAGCGGTCTTTTGATAAATATGTACCAAATATTATATATGACATTTAGACATTTAGCAACAATTGTACAACAATTAGATAATTTATTCCAAATTGGGGCTCAACAGTCTTTCGCTCATCCTTCTAGGCTTTTTCAAGAAAACCCCGATAGCGCCTGTTCAATTATTTGCACACAGCGTGTATTGTAGTTTGACAAACTGTTGAGGCGAATGTATAATTTTTCTATATTTGCTCTATTGTATACCACCGTATATAGCAAATTATGTAGAATTAAGGAGAGTGACCGGAGTTGTCAACGAATGTGCAAGGTAAGAGGACTCTTCAGTTCGATGATCTAAGTAGGGTTGAATATCTGTCAGCACCCAACCTTTCGCCTGACGGGAGGCACGCACTTTATGTCATAAATACATCCTGCCGGGTGACTGGCGGCTTCATATCACATATTTTCGAGGTACCTACAGCCGGAGGAGATTCAATTCAGATTGCTGCTCTGGAAGACTCCTGTGAAGACATGCCTATCTACTCCCCCGACTCAAAAACGATCGCGTTCAGGTCGGATAGAACCGGAGAAAACCAGCTTTGGCTGTACGACCGGGAAAGCGGTGAATTGCGTCAGCTTACGACCATGCGCCACGGCATTGAAGGTTTCCAGTGGTCCCCAGACGGAAAACATATCGCCTTTGAGGCCCTATGCTGGCCGGGTGAAGAGGATGTAATGTTTCAGCCCATGAGTTCCACGGAGAAGCAGGCTTGGGAGCAAAAACAAAAAAGATCTCCCATTGTCGTAGAAGATCTGATATACAAACTTGATGAGGCCTATGGAATGCTCGACCGAAGTGTTAGTCAGATAGGCGTCGTTAACATTCTAGATGGAAGCGTAAACATGCTCACCTCGGGATCAATGCAGTGCAAGACGCCTGTGTGGTCACCCGACGGAAGACATGTCGCTTTTTACGGCTTCCCCGAAGGCGGAGAAAAAGCGCTCCGCCCTCAGCTTTTCATCTCAGGTCCAATAGACGGTGAAGTCGACCAGAGACAACTTACCGAGGAACAGTACATAATCTCAGATAGTCCGGTAGTATTTACACCTGACGGGACGGGTATTATCTACCTTGCATATAGTATGGAAAATGGCGTGTTTTCCAAAAAGCCTTTTCTCTACTCAATAAAAAGTGGAGACTCAGAGTGTATTTTCCCCAAAGAGGCGCCCTGTAGTGGTATCGATTACACTCCAATAGGAAGAACCGCTTACGGCATGTCCACACCATTAATGAAACTGATCGGCGACGAGCTCTATTTCATGTCGGTGTGGCAGGGCACCGCCCATGTGTATTCTCTTTCCCTTGATGAGAACCCCAAAGTCAAGGTGCTCACATCGGGTGAAATCTCAATATACGATTATTGCGGCAACAAAGACGGACTTCTCGTATACATTAGGGGGGGCTACACTTCGATTGCTGAACTATATTCCTTCAGTCTACAGACGGGCGAAGAGACCCGCCTGACGTATACAAATCGATGGTTTGAAGAAGTTCAGCTTTCAACCCCGCAGGAATTGTGGGTAGATTCTGCCGATGGAAAAGTACGCATACAGGGTTGGGTTATGCCTCCGGCAGTCAGAGAGCCCAACAAGAAATATCCCGCCGTACTAAACATTCACGGTGGACCTGAAGTAAGTTACACCTTTGACTTCTGGTTTGAGCTTCAGATGCTCGCGGCATCAGGTATGGCAGTAGTCTACTGTAACCCACGCGGGAGCAGCGGCTACGGACCAGAGTTCCAAGAAGATGCCTACGGAGATGCTCCTATGGAAGATCTCCTTCAATTCTTGGACGCAGCCATTAACCTCGGCTATATCGACGCTGACAGAATCGGGGTCACTGGAGGCAGTTATGGCGGATTGATGACAAATAAGATGATAAGCCATACTGCACGCTTTAAGGCTGCAGTAACTCAGAGGACACTCTGTAACCTGACTACATCCTATGGAACGGGCGATATAGGCTTTGTCCGGAACGACAAAAACTTTACTACAATGCTCAACATGCTGCTCGGCAGAGCAAGAAGCCGAACTAGCATTATCCGCTTTGTGGATAATGTCAAAACGCCTCTACTGATTCTACACGGAACAAACGATTACCGCTGTTCCTTTGAACAGGCTGAACAGTTCTTTATAGCCATGAAGGATAGGAACCCCGAAGTGCCGGTGCGCCTCGTAGCCTTCCCGGGAGAAAACCACAGTCTCACCCGCAGTGGAAAACTCCACTTCCAGATAGCTCATCTCCGCGAGATGATCCAATGGTTTACGAAGTATCTAAATACGGAGGTGCAGTAATGATTAAAAAGAGAGTCTCGGTAGTCGAAGACTACTATAACATATCATATGCCGGTTCGCCGGATTATTGCTCTGCAGTCGAAAAGCTTGCCTACACGAAGGTACAAGCGGATAAGAATCACAATGCCTATGTCTCCCAAATTATTGTTAAAGATTTGAAGGACGGCAGCGAGCTTTCGGTGACCGCAGGGGGGGCGAACGAGAACAATCCCCGTTTTTCTCCCGACGGAAGAAAGCTATTGTTTCTCTCAGATGTCAGTGGCAAGCCACAAATCTACATACATAATTTTGAATCTGGAATCACAAAGTGCGCAACAACGATGAGATACGGGGTAAAAAACCCACTTTGGTCCCCAAAAGGCGATAAGATCCTCTTCCTGTCTTCCTGCACACCGGGCGAGGACCCCGATAAGCTCCAAGTGCCAATGACAGCGTCAGAGCAGCAGGCACTTGAAAGGCAGCGTGCAATGCAGCCTGTTATTATTGAGGATTACGGATACAAGAGCGAAGACGCCATGGGGTTCGCTAAACCCGAAACCACGCACCTGTGGGTGATAGGCGAGGAAGAGAATAAAGCAATCCGCCTGTCAGACGGTGACCGCGACCATGTTATGCCCATCTGGTCTCCTGATGGCGAGTACATAGTCTTTTCCAGCAACCGCCTCCGGCCAAAGGAGGAGAGCATAGGCATGGACCTATTCTCTGTACCCGCGTCCGGCGGAGAGATTAAGCGGCTAACCGAGAGCGTTTGGATTGCATATTACCCTGCACCGTTCGTACCCAGGTTCACACCCGATGGCAAGTACATCATTATTGGTGCGCTGGCACCGAGCCTTGAAGGCGGCATGCCCCTAACACACCTATATCGCTTACCTAGCGAGGGAGGCGATCCCGTATGCCTGTTTCCTGAAAACGCCCCCTGTCACGAGGCCACATGTTTTCTATATAATAGCGAGAACCCCGCCGGCAGGTACGAAAGTGCTCAGGTCAGCGCAAACGGCAAGTACCTTTACTTCATATCAGGTTGGCACGGTGCTGCAAATATTTATCGTGCAAATATTGAGGGAGAGCCTGAAATCATTCAATATACCCACGGTGAGCATAGCTACCGTTGCTTAGGAGAAATACAGGATGGAAGGATGGCTGTCCTGAAGGGTGACTTCCTTCAAACGCCACAAATCTATCTGCTCGATGTGAACACAGGTTCCGAGGAGCAGATAACCGACACAAACCCATGGTTTAAGGATGTATCACTCTCAAGGCCTGAGGAGCTTTGGATAGACACACATGATGGCGATAGCCGTGTACAGGGATGGGTGATCCCGCCCCAGAACAAGGAGGAGGGAAAAAAATACCCTGCGGTACTCTACATACACGGAGGTCCAACTCCCTTTTACGGGTATGCCCTAAACTATGAACATCAGGCAATAGCAGGCGCCGGTATGGCTGTAATCTTCTGCAACTTTAGAGGGAGCAGCGGTTACGGCTTACGCCATCAGAGCATGCAGAAGGCTTTTGACGGCACTGCTATGTACGACAATCTTCAATTCCTCGACGAAACTATACGCCGGTTTGATTGGATCGATGCAGAAAGACTTGGCGTAACAGGCGGCAGCTTTGGCGGTTATATGACAAACTGGATAGCCGGACACACAAGAAGGTTCAAGGCCGCAGTTACTCAGCGCTCTATCTCAAACCAGATGATTTCCTATGCAAGCAGCGACATGGCTGGCAGCTCAAAGGGCTACGCATGTTTTGAAGACTTTATGGTCGACCAGATAAAGAAGTCTCCGGTTGCCTACGCCGATAAGATAGATATTCCATTCCTCATCCTGCACAGCCTTGGAGACATGAGAGTACCTGTTGAGCACGCTCACCAGTTGTTTGTCGCAGTGAAGGATACTCATCCCGATCTGCCAGTCCGGATGGTCCTTTTCCCTGACTCCAACCACAGCCTACTGACCGAGGGCCCAATCGACCTGCGCATCATCCACTATAATGAGATGATCGATTGGTTTAAGAAGTACCTTTAATATTCCATACAAAAACCCCGATTTCCCTCTAGAGGAGATAAATCGGGGTTTCAGGTCCAGGTAATTAGCCCCCTGAATCCTACTTAATACGCCACTTATAAGTCGGCATTGGGTCACTAGCACCTTCAGGGATTACCTCGTCGTCTTCAATTTCAAAGGCACCCCCAAAGGCCTCATCATCCGGAACGATGAGAGTACCCTCTGTCATCTGGTCGTACTTCTCACGTGGGCTGTAGCCTAACTCCTTCTCAAGAAGCTCAAGCCAAGTTTCCGAGGTAAGCTTTTCACCTCTACGCCTCCTTCGAACTAATTCAAGTACAACGTCATCAAGGGAGCGTTTTCCGTCACTGACCCTTCTAATCTCTGAATCTGTATTGGCCAGATAGAAAAACCCGCGGCCATATGGGACGACCTGTGCCCTTCTGTCCTCCCAGTAGATTTTCGCAAGCTCCATGTTCGACAGAGCCCTCAGGGCATTCCCGTAGTATTTCGCGGCACGCCCCTCAATCTGCTCTAATACTTGCTCTAAACTTGTTATTCCAGCACGGTGCGGTAAAACAACACTGTAATACTCCGCAGTGCCCTCATTAAACCAAGTCGCCACACCTGCCGGCTCATCGTCTATATGCGGCCAGTTGTGTACTATCTCATGGGCTAGCATGTTCTGCAGGTCTTCAACCGTAGGAAACACTTTGGCACTGTATCCAAACATGAATGATCGTCTTAGTGCGGTCCCCCCGCCACTCTTCTCGAACGGGTCCCGTCGAACAAAAACTCTGTATACCGACTCCTCATCCTCAAAAAATTCTGCTATGTAGTTATACAGATCCCTTATCCGGTTTGACGCCTTGTCCATGTCAAAGGGCGGTTCGGAAAACCAATATATGCCGAAGTCCCCGTCCTCAACACTCTTCATCCTGCCCACTGCGTAATATGAAAACTGCATCAGATTAGGTGTCTCTTCAATCGATACATCACCCGTACCAAGGCTCCACACTCCGCGACTCCCTTCGGGCATGGATGTGAGATCCCACTTTAACGAAATGCAATACTCCTGTTGTGGGGGGACTGCAAGAAAAGTGATCCCCGCCCCGTTTGCTCCTCCCTCTTCAGCGCGAAAGTCAAAATAGGGGCTTGATCTGTAATCCTTTGGAAGCTCGCGTGGAAACACACGGTAACTGTACCTTATGTCGCCTGCAGTATCCCTTTTTGCTCTCCATTCGACCATCTCCATAAAGCTTGAAAGAACTCCGGCATAATGACTCTCTGCGGGTATCTCACCTTGGTCGTCCCAAAAAGAGATGATATCTCCGTCAATTTTACAGAAGGGGATGCTTACAACATTTCGACAGTACGATACAATCGCTTGACCGGCCTTGATCTCGGGTTTTCCGACAGAACAGGATATATCCATGTACTTTACGGTACCGTCAGCCCAAAACGGCTTTAACTCTATCTTGAAATGCGGTTTATTCTTCATTTGATCTCCTCCTGTAAATAGTTTAATAATCAAGATATCGGTAACTCTGTTATCATTTATATTAGTCGAACAAATCTAACGGTGTATGGAGGTTATAGATATGAATAAAAAAGAGATGTTCGATCTGCTCAATGCGATAGCGGAAGGCATTGCAAAAATGTTCGGTAATAACTGCGAGACCCTCATACAGGATTTGAGTCTCGATTCTCACCCGGTTCTAGCAATATATAACGGCCATGTAAGCGGGCGAGAAGTCGGTTCGGAGATCAACATATTCGGCCGCAAAGAGGGTATGAGGGATCGTAATTTTCTCAACGGACACTATGTAAACACACTTGTTGTAAAGGACCGCAGAAAGATCAAGAGCACTACATTCAATATTCGGGGCGATGACTACTTTTTTGGTTTAGGTATCAACTATGACTCCACTGCAATCAGTGACGCAATATCTGTTCTGGAGGACTTAACAAGCTTCGAAACACTGTTGGGAACAGCAATTTCTGATGCTAGAAGGCGGAGCCTGGAAGAGACCGTCAATGCCTGCATACAGCAGATAGGTAAACCACCCCAACTTATGAAGAAGGCGGACCGCATAGCCCTTATTCGGCTCTTACTTAGGGAGAATGCATTCAGCTATCAGAAGGCTGTCCCGTTAGTGGCTGAAAAGCTTGGTGTCTCACGGTATACCATCTACAACTATCTTAAGGAAGTCAACCCCTCAGAAGACGACATGCCTACCGATGAAGCCTTATTGCGCAGATGAAGGAGTGCTTCAGACAGCCGGTCAAATGATTCGGTAATGCACTTCCGTGGCAGTGTCAGATTCAGGCGCATAAAGCCCTCTGCGTAGTATTCAAGGCCAGAGTCAGCAGCGAAGTGTGCTTTCTCAATCAAAAAGCGTTCCAGTTCTTCCTGATTGAGGCCGAGTCCTCTAAAATCCATCCACAATACATAGGTTCCCTGAGGAAGGACCGGCCTTATCTCCGGAAGCCGGTTTTTACAGTACTGCTCAATATACAATGCGTTTTTCCAGACATAGTCGCTCATCTGTTTGAGCCAGTCCACACCCTCCGGTGTGTAAGCTCCTCTCAGCGCTGCGTAAAACATTGGGTCAATACTCCCGAAATGGTCGGAATCCCGCTGCTTCAAAAAATCTCTGCGAAGGTCATCATTCTCGATAATCACATTTGCGTGGTTTACTCCGGTAAGCCCAAACGTTTTACCAAGAGAGGTGCTGGTTATAGCAAGTCCGCCGCGACCTGCTATTCTCGTGTATGGTATAACAGTTCTTCCCTCAAAACAGATTTCGGAAAAAATCTCATCGCTAAACACGGGAACTTTGTACCTCTCCGAAAGTAGAGCAAGCGTTTTTTGGTCCTCCTCACCCCAAATATTGCCTGTAGGATTGTTGGGGTTGCAGAGGATGAACAGCTTGTTCTTTTTTTTGCTCATCTTCTGCTCGATGTCATCAAAGTCCAAAGTATAATTTCCCCCGTCATCAACTCTAAGCTCGCTAAATACTGGGACGCGACCCAATCTGTTGGCAGCCTGCTCATACCTGTTATACCCGGGCACTGGTATGATCACACCTTCTCCGGGTTCGGTCAGCAGTCGAATTGACGTTGCAACTGAAAAAATCGTGCCATGGGTTGGGACGATCCAGCTCCTGTCAACATCATATCCGCGTACGGTCTTAAGCCACCACTCCACTTGATCGAGATACATGCTATCAGGAATTGTAAAGGCAAATAGTCCATTTTTAGCAGCCTCTATCACAGATTCAATAAGGCAAGGAGCAGTTTTGAACTCAAACTCAGCCCCTATAAAGCTCGTAATACCTAAATCGGATATCGAATCCGGTGTAAGAATACTCTTAAGATTGCCTACACCTGATCTTCTTACGAGCGTTTCAAAATCATACACTATTAAGGACCCCCTTCGATCTCGACGATCGACTCAATCTCTACAGTCACATCCATAGGGAGTTGGTTGGTGCCAACAGCAGTTCTTGCATGCCTTCCGGCCTCTCCAAAAATGTCATAGAGCATCTGAGACGCGGCATTAGCAACCAGATGCTGCTTGTCAAAGCCCTTGTCGCTACTCACAAAAGCCTGAAGCTTAACTATGTTTTTGACCCTGTCAAGATCCTTCAAATAGTCCTTCAATGCAGCAAGCATATTGATTACACAAAGTCGTGCTGCTGCCTTGCCGTGCTCCAAATCATCATCCGATTTAAGTTTTCCAGTAAACTCTACGTGACCGTCACGTATCGGAATTTGTCCCGACACAAACAAAATATTTCCTACCTGTTTTACCGGGACATACATAGCCCCGGGAGGAGATGCTTCGGGTATACTAATTCCTAGCTCATTAAGCCGTTTCTCTACCTTCATTCTCTACACCTCATCAATCAATGTTGTGACAGGCCGCCATATGGCCGCTGCCAACGTCTATTAACTCAGGGGTCACCTCACTACAGATTCCGGTTGCCTTTGGGCACCTCTTAAAGAATCTGCAACCGGGCTTAGGGTTAATGGGGCTCTGAACTTCACCCTCAAGCAGCTGCACCTTATGACTGCGTTCCCGGCGTGGGTCTGCTATGGGCACCGCAGAAAGTAGTCCCTGTGTATAAGGGTGCACTGGATGGCTGTAAACCTCATCGCCGTCTCCCAACTCAACCAATTTGCCGAGATACATCACTGCCGTGCGGTCGGATATGTATCTCACCATAGATAGGTCATGGGCTATAAACAGGTATGTAAGGCCCATTTTATCCTGAAAATCAACAAGTAGATTAACAATCTGAGCCTGTATTGAAACATCCAGAGCAGAAATAGCCTCATCACATACGATAAACTCGGGCTCAACTGCCAAAGACCTGGCGATGCCCACACGCTGGCGTTGGCCTCCCGAAAACTCATGTGGAAACCTGTTTGCATGCTCTCTATGGAGCCCTACTAGCTCAAGGAGTTCATAGACTATCTCCATACGCTCTTTCTTATTCGCGCCAATCTTATGGATAATAAGCCCCTCTGAGATTATCTCCCCCACAGTGAAAAACGGGTTTAGCGATGCATAGGGGTCTTGATAGATCATCTGCATTCGGCGGGTCAGCTGCTTTAGCTCCTTTTTATTGGCAGACATAATATCTTTACCGTCGAAAATTATCTCGCCACCGTCCGCCTCATAGAGGCTTACAAGCGTTCTTCCGACTGTTGTCTTTCCACATCCGGACTCACCGACAAGACCGAGTGTACTGCCCCTCTTAATGCTGAAGGATATGTCATCAACAGCCTTAAGCACCTGTCTTGGTCCTACATCGAAATACTTCTTTAGATTCTTTACCTCCAGAATCTGCTCAGACAACATGTCCACCCCTCCCTTTGACTCTCAACGTTTTATCCTCGCCAAGGGGCGGCACAACCATTTCCGCCCTGCTGTCAATCAACCAGCAGGCAGATTGATGTTCTTCACTCATGTCAAATACAGGTGGTTCATGCTTTAGACATACATGCATGCAGTAAGGGCAACGGGATGCAAATGCACACCCCTCCGGAGGAGCAAATAAGTCGGGTGGTGTTCCGGGAATGCTGGTCAGTTTCCTGTCGGTGCGCAGACTCATATCCGGCATCGAGCCGAGAAGTCCCCAGGTATATGGATGTTTAGGGCGATAAAATATATCGTCAGGCAGGCCTCTCTCAACAATCTTTCCTGCGTACATGATCGCAATTCTGTCAGCCATCCTTGACACAACTCCAAGGTTATGGGTAATAAGTATGATCGAAGTACCGGTTCTTTCCTTGATCTCCTTCATAAGCTCAAGGATCTGCGCCTGGGTCGTAACATCCAGCGCAGTTGTAGGCTCGTCCGCTAAGAGAATTGCAGGCTCACAGCTGAGAGCCATTGCAATCATAACGCGCTGGCGCATTCCTCCACTTAAGGTGTGAGGGTACTGGCGATAGCACTTGTCAGGGTTCGGGAGCCCTACCTTGGCCAGCATCTCCACTGCCAGTTTCTTAGCTTCTTTTCTGTCCATTTTTCTGTGCTTCAAAATAGCTTCCGATATCTGCCGTCCAACCCTCATAGTGGGGTTCAAAGACGTCATCGAGTCCTGAAATATCATGGAGAACTCTTTCCCCCGATATGCCTGCATCTCTCTGTTCGTCTTGTTTATGAGCTCTTCCCCTCGGTAGAGGATACTACCGCCCTTGATTCTGGAAGGGGGCTCGGGGTTGAGTTTCATTATTGTTTGAACAGTAACACTTTTGCCGCAGCCACTCTCCCCTACAATTGCAAGTGTCTCACCGCCATCGAGAGTGAAGTCAACACCACGAACTGCCTGAACCTCTCCGGCATATGTATCAAAGGATACATAGAGATCCTTTACCTCAAGAAGGTGCTTACTCATCTGCACTCACCTTCTTTCCCGCCATGTCCTTCCTACCTCTCCTGCCGTTTATAAGCATCTGATCGCGCAGTTTCGGGTCAAGGGAGTCCCTCAGACAGTTTCCGAACATAAAAAATGCAAATATTATTATGCTAATAACAAGCGAAGGTATAGCAAACTGGTAGAAGAATGTACGATATTTTCCTGCGCCGTCGGAAGCCAGCTGTCCTAAGGAGGTCATGGGAGGTGCGATACCTAGACCGATGAAACTGAGTCCTGCCTCCATAAATATCACCGACGGAATAAAACTTGCAAGGCCTACAGCAATATTCCCTAATATGTTGGGTAATATATGGCGGAACACAATACGTTTCGGGCTTGCACCGAGTGTTTTTGCTGCCAGTGCAAACTCACGATTTTTGAACTGGAGGACCCTGGCGCGAAATCCTCTCGCAGATCCCATCCAACCCATTATTGCCATTGCAACAATCAATGATTTTGCACCACCTCCAAGGTAGAGGATAATCAGTATTACGTATATCATTGAAGGAATACAGAGGCCTACATCTATGATCCTCATTATAATCATGTCGATCCAGCCACCGAACCATCCTGCAATAGCACCAACGATCGTTCCAATAACAAAGGGAATAATTGCGCCCACCAACCCAACCATGAGTGATACACGGGCGCCAACCCAGACGCGTGTCCACAAATCACGTCCTACAGAGTCGGTACCAAACCAGTGCTCTGCACAAGGTGGAAGATTCGCCTTGGACAAGTTGGTAGCATCGTACTCATAATCGGAAAGTATCGGTGCAAATATTGCCAAGAGGGTCAATACAGCAATTATGGTCAGGCAAGTCATTGCTAGTCTGTTTCGTCTCAGTCGCATCCAGACATCCGGCCAATAGCTTGTACTCGGACGAACTATGGATTCGGTATCCATGCTCCCGATATCTATAAATTTGAAATCAGTATTTTTGATGTCATTATCTCTAATCATATCTCTTCCTCACGATATCCTGATACGAGGATCGACGATCACATACAATATGTCAACTAAGAAGTTTGCAAACACTACAAATGTTCCTTGAAACACTACAAGTCCCAATACCATGGTATAGTCAAGGCCCTGTATTGATGTAACAAAGTAGGAGCCCATACCCGGGATCGAAAAAATCTTTTCAACAACATATGATCCCATCAGCAAGCCTGCAATCTCTGTACCAAGTCCGGTAATCATGGGTATGATCGCGTTACGAATCTGGTGGAAGAACACTATTCTGGTCTCGCCGAGACCTTTCGCCCTGGCAGTTTTCAGATAATCCTGTTGGTCGACCTCCAACATCAGTGTCCTCATTGAGCGGCAGTGTGACGCAATAATGCCAAAACTCAGTGTCAAAGTCGGAAGGATCGTATGACTAAAGCTCTTCCACTGTGCCACAGGAAACCATCCCAGCTTAAGCCCCAATATGTACTGCAGTAGTGCCGCAATAATAAAGCTCGGAACAGAGATGCCTATGACCGAAAGAGCGTTGAACGCGTAGTCAAGTTCCTTTCCACGTCGTTTTGCTGAGATAATTCCAAGCAGAGTTCCGGTCGGTATCCCGAAGAAGAGCGCCTGCATTCCTAACTGAGCTGAAGTTGGAAATGTACTCTTAATAACATAGTTGACAGACCTTCCGGCGTATTTTAGCGAATACCCGAAATCACCTCGCAGAAGATTCCCCATATATGTTATGTACTGCTGCCACAGTGGCTTGTCCAGGCCGTAGTAACGCATCATTTTGTCTACCATATCCTGTTTCATGATAGTGGTTGACAGGAATGGGTTACCCGGCAGAAGACGAAGCAGAAAAAAGCAAACTGTTGCAATCGTCCAAACAGTTACAACCGATATGAAAAATCGCCGGACGATATATCTTCTCATCCTCGGTCCTCCCTTGATAATGTGGTCATGCCGGTGCTGGAGGCACAGAAAGCCACCACACCGGCATGAGCCAAAGTATTAGCCCTACTTGTTAACTACAAGATAATTGAACTGGTAGTAATCGGAACTGTATACAAAGCCCTCTACATAGGGTGCAACAGCGTAGTAGATTCCGTCGACTATAAGCGGCTCAATTGGTCCTTCTTCAAGTATTATCTGCTCCGCCTCAGCTAGGAGTTCCATGCGCTTTTGACGGTCAAATGTTACTATCGCCTCAGCTACGAGCTCATCATACTTTTCGTTCTCAAACAGATTCCTACCCGAGCCCGTTATGTCGTTTACGGTACCGCCTGTAACCCACATACTTAGAATCTCAATCGGATCATCGCCAGACGAGAGTGATGTGTAATAGATGTCATAGTCATATGTCATCATCGCCTGGATCGCCTGTGGTACGGGCAGAAGCAGTATGCTTATATTCTCAAGTCCTAAGAGCTGCTTCCACTGGTCTATGACGGTTTCCGCAATCAGACGATATGTTGGTACCTCAAATGTTAAGTATTCAAGCGTTGGTAGTTCGGACACAGATGAGTATCCAAGTTCCTGAAGTGCTGCATCCAAATATTCCTTGGCCTTGTTAACGTCTCCTGCGGCAGGAACAGTATTTGGTGTGAAGTCTTCAGTGAACAGGCTATCTTCCCTAATACCAGCATGGTTTGAGCTAACCAAACGGGTAAGCGGAGCCGAAGATGGATTGGTTGCGGCAACGATTGCTTCTCTGTTCAGCGCATAGCTGAGTGCTTTACGGAAATTCTTGTTTCCAAGGATCGCTGCCTTTGCGGGATCCTGATTCAGGCGGTTAAACTGTATCGCCTGATGCCCACCACCTGGGTTATGCTCGATGTAGTCCTTCAGAATGTCAAGGTAATCATTGCCGACATTCATCAGACAATCGACTTCACCGTTTTCGAACATAGTAACTCTGGTATTGTGGTCGGAGGATATTACCATTCTAATATTTGTAGTGGGGAAGCTCTTATCGGCATCAATATAAGTCGGGTTCTTAACAAAGTCCATATAGCCATCCAATACCCACTCTTTAAGTATATATGGTCCGCTATATTCAAGGTCATCAGGTGTGCCTCCGAGAGCCTCACCCTTCTCCTTTACAAACTCCTCGCGCAGTGGATATATATCCAGCTTCCCGTCAAATGTTGCGATAGGTCTTTCCAATGTAATCTCAAGAGTCTTCTCATCCAGAGCCTTAATTCCGACATCTTCTCTTGAGCACTCACCGGCGTTATATGCCGCTGCATTCAAGAACCCATAGGTGTTGATCAAATCTGCTGCCATCGGAGAGCCCATTTCGGGGTCGAGACGTGCAAGCAAATAGTATGCAAAATGCTCAGCTGTAATAGGTGTTCCGTCAGAATACTGGGCATCGCGAAGCTTATAAGTATAAACCGTTTTGTCTTCACTTACCGTAAAGTCCTCACACACTTCGGGGTAAGATACGCCATCATAGGGTCTAAACAGCATTGCAGAAGTGAGGTAGAAAATATGCGAATCGATGTTTGATACGCTGAGTATCATATTCAGTGTGTTGGGCTGATCTCCCACGAAAGTAAACGTGGTCTCCTTGACTGTTGGCTGTTCAGTTCCACTGCCGTTATCGTCGTTTTCATTATCCGTACCGGAACTCGTAGGTTCAGTGGACTGGTCAGGGGTGCTTGTGCTCCCACCTGAGTATGTATTGCATCCCGAAATCGTTCCGAATAACAGGGTTGCAACTAAAAGCACAAGCAGCAGATTGCGAAGTTTTTTCATAAGTACCTCCATACATATGCATAATTATACAGTTCAATTGTTTGCCGCTTTAGGTTGCTAAAATAGTACAGTAATATTTACACTTTGTCAAGTACATTTGCCTCTGGAATCTATGTGTACAGATTATAACTTAACCGTCTAAACATTACAACTGCAGCAAATCCCATCCAACTTATGGCATCCACCACGGAAATCATACACAGAGGCTTAAACTACATTGAACGCGATTTCAACATACTGTTTAAGACTCTTGCTCCGCCTAGATTGACAACGAAACAAGTATTTTGATATAATTCCGAAAACCGTTACCTATTTGGAGGATAATATGGGACATATAGTTTTGCTCGGACGCGTAATAGATTCTGTCTCAGACTCGGCACTTGAAAATGGTGCAGTAGAGATAAAGGACAGCAAAATAACCTATGTTGGACCTGCTGCAGGACTCTCCTACAGTGAAGACGCCGAGGTCCTATCGGTAGATAACGGCACAATTATGCCGGGCTTTATCGACTGTCACATACACTTGACAGGACAGGAGGACGCCGGTAGTTTTTGTGGCGGAACATTTTTCGGTGACCAGCTATTAGGTGCCGCTTATCAAGTTGGACTACTGCTCGATGCTGGGTTTACCGGTCTACGCGATATGAGCGAAGCTGGCCTGTACCTCTCAAGAGCAGTAGACAGGGGGATTCTAAGGGGCCCGAGAATCATGCCAGGTGGGAGGATTCTCGGTATCACATCGGGTCATGTGGACCTAAACCCGCACTTTTCCAAAGAGTTTTCAAATATGACAGACCCCCTCAGCCGTCTTGTGGATGGGGCTGACGACTGTGTATTGGGCGTCCGCGAACAGTTTCGCAAGGGCGCAAAGTTCATTAAAATATGTGCAACCGGAGGCGTCTCCTCTCCGACAGACAGGGTGGATGATACACAATTCTCGCCCGAGGAGCTGCGCGCAATCGTAGATGAGACGAAGAGGCATCATTCATATGTTGCAGCCCACTGTACAGGCAACGAAGGTGCGTACCAGGCACTGCTTGCAGGTGTCGACTGTATCGAACACGGAGTTATGCTTACACAGCGCGAGATCGATCTCATGGCAAAAAAAGACGTTACTCTAGTGACCACACTTTCGGTATCTCTCGGAGTAGCAAACATACCCGGACTTCCCGACTGGATGGCCGAGAAGGCAAAACGTTGCGCCGAAGCCAACGTGAAAACCATCGAGATGGCACGAAAAGCGGGTATCAGAATCGCTTTCGGAACAGACTACTCCAATTCCAAGAATACGCCCTACCTTGAAAACGGCAGAGAGTTTGATGCTATGGTTCGAGCGGGTATGACTCCGATGGAGGCAATCAAGGCAGGTACTATTAATGCCGCCCATCTTATGATGATGCAGGATTCTATCGGTTCACTCGATAAGGGGAAACTCGCAGATGTCGTTGTAGTCAAAGGCAACCCATTGGAGGATATCGGATGTCTCACCTCAGCAGAACATGTTAAACTAGTTATTAAAAACGGCTCGGTTAAGAAGAATACCATATAAACAGAGTCCAACCCGCCACTTGCCATAATGGTAAAGGCGGGTTTTTCTGTACCTGCAAGCTCCTTATCTTGATGTCCTTCTCTGGTAACCGGTGATATGATAATCAACAACCACCTCTATGGGTGTCTCGCTGAATGTGTTATCCCAATCATCCATTAACTCCTCCCACAGATGGATATCCTCAATACGGAGTTCTTTGCAAAATCCCGCAACATCTGCCTTATACTCCTTCTGCAAAACCCGGAGTGCGGTTTCTATCGCCAACTTGATCTGCTCTGAGATCCGACTCTCAATTTCCTTAAGGATCTCAGGGTCCTCTATGTTTTGATTTAGCGTCCACGACTCCATAAGCAGTCCCTCTGCCCATATATTAACTCTGAATGATAAGTCGCCATCCTCGGTCATTGCCTTGATCTGATGCTTTGATATCGACATTGTGCAAGTCAAGTTCCCCCCCTGCTCTTCATCCTTTATCTGTACTGCAGCAAACTTTGCCTCACCGGTAAGCCAGTTCAACCCCTCTGTCTCCAATGCGTCGAGGAAACCTGCCATCTTGTTGTCCTCTCCACGAAAAACAGCAGCACCCTCCATCACTATCGTATCCTCCCTGATTATTCTCTGTACTGCAAAGCTTCTTCCGGCGGAAAACTCCTTAAAAAGATCTCCAATAGACTGCCTGTAAAGCTTTTTGGATGTAGCCTGATTGTGCCTTAGGAGGTTATCGATCTCATATGCCGGCATCGACTCAAGCTCAGATTCCTCTTCTAAAAGGCTTGCTGCCTCACAATCTGATACAACAACAAATGTGTTCCGAGGTATTTCCTGGAAGGCTAGTAACGTGTGCATCAGTTCATACAGGCTGTTTTCCTCCGCAACCTCCCTGCCTATTATTATTATCTTCAGATGCTCATAGTTAGGTACACGGCTGCTTACAACATTGAAATCACTCAATATCTTAATTATGTTTTCACCCGATCTATTAAGGTTATAAAAGGGCTTTGAGCCCTGTTTCTCCATTGAATTTGATCTACCCAGCCCATGTGGACTTACAAACTGCGCAGTAATTTTTAACGTATTCTCATCTTCACTTTCGGGATCAATGTCTATTGCTAATCCCAGGACGATTCCCAAATCCTCGACCTCCCTCCTATCCCAACAACCGGGGGTCGTGACTAAGAGTATCAGGCAAAAAACCAGTACGGATATATGCCTAATGCGTGCATTTACAGTTTTTGTTCTTTTGACCATCTCTCTCACCGCCTTGTAAAACACCTCAGATCAGGGAATCACAGCACCAACCGACCGGGATCTCAGTTGTCTCCTACCTTTCTTCTTTTCCCTCTTATTGATGACACGATAAGAAGCACCACTGGAATTGCAATGCCCACAGCCGGCCACAGCATACCAATTATATCGCCCGCGGCGAATACATCCACAAGGTCCTCCGGAAGAACAGATAACACATATATAATGGGCAGTAGAACATATATGGTTGTTTTGAAGTCGAGCGAAAATGTCTGACTGATCCCAAGACCTCCGATATAGCTCGCAGCGGCACAAGTCGTAAAAATAGATAACAGCCAAATTACCACGAAAAAGATACTGAAATCCTCAAGGGACGCTTCGGGCAATATTATGGCACTCACAAGCTCAGCCAAAGGCCATGTAAGATTCCTAATCTCCTCAATAGACAGCACACCGATAGAGACCACTACCGAAGCTATGTTTATCACAGCGACAACAGTTATTCCTATAAGCATTGAGCCCATTGCTTTCTCCGGCTTTTTCATGAATGCTATAATTACCAGTAAAATCTCAAAACCCGCAGTCGACAACAGGGAGCTGCTGACTCCCTTCAGCATCGGCATGATCCCTTTACCTAACACCGGGCGTAAATTATCAATGTCAAACTTGGTTAGGCAGAGGCCCAGTATGGCTACAATAAGAAAAATGATTACCGGGAAAAAGTACTCGAATGATTTGAGGATCGGGTTTATCCCCCCGACAACGAGATATGAGCATACCCATAAAAATAACACAACCATGATTTTCATGGGTGTTTCCTGTAGAAGATAGGTTGAGACAAGCTCGGCCATGATCCTTGCCTCATACGCTGCAAGGAACACAAAATAGATAGACAGTAGAACACTTATTACCTTCCCCAAAAAAAATCCGACTACTTCTGTGCTAAATTCAAAAACTGTCTTACCGGGGTACCTTTGACATAACTTTACAATGATGACCCCCGAAATGACCGAGATCATTGACCCTACAATTACGCTTAACCATGCATCGGATGTCCCTGCTGCCTCTACAACTTCCCTGCTGATGGTGAGGATACCGGCACCGATGACCATTGAAAATACTGCAATTGTAGCCTGCACTGAAGTGACCGAATCTTTTGACCTCCCCAACGGCATATCATTCCTTTGCTTTCTTATAATCGGAAGGCTTCAATACTTCCGGCCTGTTTTTCATCGTGGGAATAGGCGCCCTAAGGATAAAATCCTTCATACCCTTTAGTGAGAATGGAGCGAGCGGGCTCATATACTCAACCCCGAAGCTTTTGAGTTTGGACATGTGCGCAGTTATCATAATATAAGCCAGCATTAGCCCAAAAAACCCAAACATCCCCGAAAAAAGCATTATTAGAAATCTTAATATGCGCATCGATATGCCTAGTGCGTACTGGGGTATAGAAAATGAAGCTACTGCGGTTAGGGCAACGATTATAACCATTACAGGACTTACAATACCAGCATTTGCGGCTGCCTCACCGATGACTAGGCCTCCAACAATACCCACTGCCTGGCCTATTGATTTAGGTAAGCGAACACCCGCTTCCCTAAGTATCTCAATGGTTACCTCCATGGCCAGTGCCTCAACTAAGGCTGGGAAGGGTATCCCCTCCCTTGTGGATGCGGCAAATATGAGGAGCTTTGCCGGCACCAGCCCGTGATGAAAAGATATTAGCGAGACATATAGAGCAGGCAAAAAAAGTGAAATAATGATTGCCAAATATCGTATTGCCCGTATGAACGTGCTATAGATCCAGCGGTCGTAGTAGTCATCGGGAGCCTGAAAAAACATACCGAAGGTAGAAGGTAGAATGATAGCAAAGGGAGTGGTATCAACCAGAATCGCTATGCGGCCTTCAAGTATAGCTGCTGCAGTTCTGTCGGGGCGCTCGGTGTATTGCATTTGTGGGAATACACTCAGGGTATTGTCCTCAATAAATGACTCAATATGCCCTACACTTAAAATAGCATCAATATCTATACGGGATAATCGGCGTAATACCTCATCTACAATACCCTGATTTGCAACCCCCTTTATATATATAATAGCAACATCAGTTTTTGAGCGGCGTCCAATTTTATGCTTATCTACCACAAGGTTTGCGTCCTTTATTCGACGTCGAATTGCAAGAATGCCATCCTGTAGCGTCTCTACGAAGCTGTCCCGGGGGCCTCTTATCGATGGCTCTGAGATCGGCTCCTCCTGATTCCTCGTTTTCCAGCCAGGGGTCTCCATGACAAGTGCCTTGTTATTCTCATCGAGCATTAGGACTGTGTTGCCTCTGTAGATCTCTAGCAGACATTCGTTTATTTTCTTGCTTTCAGTTGTTTTTAGTGCTGTGATTACAGATTCCTTTATCACATCAATCTTCACTGGAGCAGATAATAAGCTTTTAGCACTTCTGTACTCTGCTAGTATTGGTCGGATAATATGTTCCTGTACCATTTCCTTGTCAACTAATCCGCATAAATATATGATTGACGCCTTCTGCTGCCCATCAAGGAGTTTTATGTTTCGGATCGTGATACCGGA
>JAAYOS010000131.1 GCA_012520195.1 Clostridiales bacterium
AGTTTATCTTTTAGGGTGTTAACATAGTGTTCTATCAGATACTTCTCTTCACCATAGAAAATATAGACACTTTTTGCGGTATTCTCTCTGATATCTTTCTTGAGAGCACTTAGCTGACTACTAGATCTTTTGCTTGCCACTCTCTCACCTCAGTTCTTAATGCTAATTATCAGGTTCCCCTGCTGGTCTGTTCTGTATATGTTTATACCCCGAGCCTTTAATCTATCAATAACTTGGGAAGAAGGGTGCCCGTAACTGTTTTGGCCAACCGAAATCACTGCTACCTCAGGCGTTACTACATCCAACAGTGTTTCACCAGTCGAACTCGCTGATCCGTGGTGCCCAGCAACAATAATGTTGATATCAGGCAGATCCTCCCTCTCAACTAGGATTCGTTCCGAGATCAATGCTGCATCTCCAGTAATAAGTGCATGAAACTCACCTGCTGAAAGCATTACACACATAGTCTCCTCCTCCCCGCTTCTCTTAACTATCGGGCGAAAGAGAGTTATGTCGCAGTTGTTAATTTTTACTTTGTGGTTATCATCAATACAAATTACATTAATAGACCGTTCAGTAAGATACTCAATAGTTTCTAAAGCGGCCTCGGTATCGGGTATCACTGCACATGATATATCTACATTGTCTATGAGTTCTTCAATACCGTTTATATGGTCGCTGTGTGTGTGAGTAAGAATGAGCAAATCCACCTTAAACCGGTTTTGGCTGAATAAATATTTGGAAGCAATGTTTCCTGCACCTGGATATCGGTTTCCACCACAGTCTACCATTGCAGTGAAAGCACCTGAGGATATGATAATCGACTGGCCTTGACCGACATCCAACACTGCCATTGACATATCATTATCTGTGAAAAGAATCTCAGTGAAAAACATTGAAAAGCTTAACGTTATGGCCCCTACTGATAGAACTACTATATTTGCATATTTCCCATTTTTCCTTGTTATCCGATATAGTATAAAGGCTGACATAAAAACAACCCATATCAGTATAAACGGATTACTTATGTCTAGCACCGAGAACGGTACCCGAATCGAGAAGGAAGCGACGGTGTATACATATCGAATAACAGCGTTAAGAGGGACTGCTATTATCTCGCCGATTGGCATCCAAATAAACGCAGCAATTATGCATATTATTCCTAAGTAGAAAACTGCCGTAACAGCCCAGAGAGACAAAATATTAGCAATAGGACTTATAAGAGAGAGGCGTCCGAAATATACGAGAACCGGAAAAGCAGTCAATATGTTCGCAGAGAGTGTAGTGCTGAGGTTGTTGACAATAAGCTTTATTAAGTTCTTTGTGCGGTATCTCTTTGGAAATAATCTATAGACCTTTCCCTGTATCTTCGGCAAGAAGAGTATCAGACCCAGGGTTGCCAGAAAACTTAGTTGAAGTCCAATATCCTGAATGCAGAATGGGTTGAGAAAAAGGAGTAGAAGCAGTGCTGCAGAGAGTGATGTCAGTGAGTCGTCATCACGCTTTGTCAGCTTTGCAATCATTACCATCGACTGCATCACAAAAGCTCTAATTGCAGAAGGGGCGGCTCCTGTCATCATAACAAAGAATAACATTGATGGAACCGATATTAACGCAGACACTGTATTTGCTCCAAGTGCAAAGATTATCATACCAGAAAAGAACAATACATGCATTCCCGATACTGAAATTATATGTGACATGCCAGCGTTTGACAAGACAAACTGAGAGCTTTGAGGGAGATCAGACCTGTCCCCCGTAAGCAGTGCCTTGATGAAGCCCAGTTCTCTCCCGTCAAATAATTGCGCTAACTTGTCGCAAATTGCTTTTCTGGTATAGACGGGCAAGAGTGTAATGGGTCTCTTCCTACAAGGTTCTACTTCAACCTCATTTTGAGCCTTTGCATCCAGATAGATTCCTTTTGATCTGTAATAGGTAAAGAAGTCAAAATCACGTGTCTCTTCAGGTGTGCTGTACTCGACTTGAACTGTTATCCTGTCCCCCGGCTTTAGCGCAACTTCCGATGAATAACTAAGGTTAACCTTGAGCCCATTTTCAGATTTAGTAAAAACGCGAGAGGAATATGAGTAGTGCTCAGGAAAGTCAAGAACTAAAAACGAATCAGTTCTCATTACACCTGAAAGCTCTACAGCAGGCAAATACCTTTGGGTTTCATTTACGATAAATGTTAGTGATCCGCTAATAAAGCCAAATAGAATTATAATAATTCTTAGCCATAATATCCGAGACTTACTTGGTGGTACAGGACAATCTACTTTGTGATTATGTAATCTTTGCTTCTCTGATTCACATAAAACTGAGAAAGAGTGATATCGTTTAAGATATAGAATTAGAAACAAAATCATAGTTGTCCCCGTCAATGCGACGAGGACAACCCGAAGCTCTCGGTGAGCACGCATCATTAATGCAATAGCAGCTGCAAATCCAACTGTAAAGCTTACAAGTCTGCGCATAACCTCACCTATATACTTATCCTGGAGGCCAGGTCATGTCGCGTCCCGCTAATACATGGAAATGCAAGTGTGGAACTGACTGCTGTGCTTGTCGTCCGCAGTTTGATACAACCCTGTATCCCTCATCTAGATTGAGTTCGTTTGCAGCGACAGCGATTGCTTCAAATATGTCTGCGACTACGGATGAGTTTTCCTTATTGATTTCTGAAGTCGACGCTATATGTTGCTTTGGAATGAATAGGATGTGGACGGGCGCCTGTGGGTTATTGTCATAGAACGCATAGACGGTCTCGTCTTCATACACCATATTCGAAGGGATCTCGCCGGATACAATCTTACAAAAGATACATTCTGACATACTTTCACCCCTAACTCCATTCACTAAAAGTTTTTCCTCTTAATGTTCAATTACTCTGCAAGGACATCTCTGACATATAACTCCACTTGTGCTAGTGCTTCCTCAACCTTTGAGAGCTCTTTACCTCCGCCCATGGCTGAGTCCGGTCTTCCGCCACCCTTTCCGCCAGCAATACTGCTGACACGGCGAACAAGATTTCCTGAATGCATGCCGCGTTCAATAGCTTTCTTACCGCATGTTGCAAGGAAAGTAATCTTATCATCGCTTGTTGCCGCAAGGAGTGCGACAACACTGTCATCCTTATCACGGAGCCAATCACCCATTGCACGAAGTGCCTGTGCATCTATTTGACCCACAGATTGTGCAATTACACTGAGACCATCTATCGATTTTGCTGATTTGAGTATGCTCTCGGTGTAGGTTACTGCTTCCTTCGCTTTAAGCGATTCATTCTCCTGTCTTAGGGTCTTCATCTCATCTAGTGTCTGATGGATACGCTTTTCAAGTTCGGACGGAGCAGTCTTAAGTGTTGAACAAACACTGCTTAGCATATTAGTAACATTGTTAAGTTCTTCTACCACTGCAGCACCTACCTTTGCCTCGATGCGTCGAACACCAGCAGCAATTGATGACTCTGACGATATCTTCAGCAGTCCAATTTTAGCTGTGTTATCGAGGTGAGTTCCACCGCAGAGTTCTATCGAATAGTTCCCCATTCTGACAACCCTGACAACACTTTCGTATTTCTCTCCAAAAAGTGCCACAGCACCCTCTTTCCTAGCCTCTTCGATTGGCATCTCACTAATTGTGACAGGTTGACCCTCTAGGATTATCTCATTTGCTTCCCTCTCAACTGCACTAAGCTCTTCAGCTGTTACTGCAGCAAAATGAGTGAAGTCAAATCTGAGCTTGTCAGGCTCTACAAGCGAACCGGCTTGTTCAACATGGTCTCCAAGGACATTTTTCAAAGCTCTGTGAAGAATATGGGTAGCAGAATGAGCACGCATCACGGCTCTACGCCTTGATTTATCAATTTCTGCAGTAACAGCTTTCCCTGTAGATATAGTGCCTTGGAGAACTGTACCGTTGTGGACATACTTACCGTCATTTAACTTTGCCACATATTCAACCGAAACTCTGCCTTCAGATGAATAGATTTGGCCTATGTCGGTCACCTGTCCGCCGCTTTCCGCATAAAATGGAGTTTTGTCCAGAATTACCGATACCTTCTGCTTTTCAGAAGCCGTTGAGGCCTGCTCTCCGTCGGCCACTATTGCAAGAACAGTTGCATTCTCTGAATAACTAGTATAGCCTGTAAAGACTGTAGAAATTTCCTTATCTAGCCCGAAATCGGTATGGGTCCAACCTACATCACCGAGGGATGCACGTGCAGATCTGGCTCTTTCGCGCTGTTCTGCCATAAGGGCATTGAATCCATCGGTATCAAGCTCGAGATCGTTCTCCTCCAGGACTTCAAGAGTAAGCTCGACAGGAAAACCGTAAGTATCGTACAGCTTGAACGCATCAGCACCCGAGAGAGTCTTTTTTCCATCTGCATTAAGCCGGTCGATGTGCTCGCCCAGAAGCTTCATTCCTGAATCAATCGTTGTGCGGAAACGCTCTTCCTCCATTGCAACGATTTTCTTTATATATTCTGCCTTCTCAGTAAGCTCGGGGTATGCTCCGCCACTCTCTGTAATCACAGTGTCACAAACTTCGCAGAGAAATGGCTTCTCAATACCCAAAAGCTTTCCATGTCTCGAAGCACGACGAAGCAGTCTGCGCAATACATAGCCTCTCCCCTCGTTAGATGGGAGCACGCCGTCGCTGATCATCATTGTAGTAGATCTTATATGGTCGGTAATTACCCGCAACGAAACATCTGTCTCTTCATTGTCGTTATACTTGATACCTGCTATTTCAGACACATGGAGCATGATATTGCGAATAGTATCGACCTCGAAAATGCTCTCCACATTCTGCATCACACATGCCAGGCGCTCAAGACCCATACCGGTATCGATATTTTTGTTCTCAAGGGGTGTGTAGTTGCCTTTACCGTCACCGTCAAACTGTGTGAATACAAGATTCCACAGCTCCACGTATCTATCACATTCGCAACCTACAGCACAAGTCTCACTACCGCAGCCATATTCTTCGCCGCGATCATAATGGATTTCTGAACAGGGGCCGCATGGTCCCGAACCAATCTCCCAAAAATTATCATCGAAACGGAGGACCCGGGAGGGATCTAGACCTATATTCTTAGTCCATATATCGAATGCCTCATCATCGTCAGTATATATTGTGACCCAGAGCTTATCTGCAGGAAACTCGAGATCCTCAGTCATAAACTCCCATGCCCACTCGATGGCTTCCTTCTTAAAATAATCTCCGAAGGAAAAGTTTCCGAGCATCTCAAAGAAAGTACCGTGCCTTGCGGTCTTTCCAACCCTCTCGATGTCGGGGGTTCTTATACATTTCTGGCAAGTGGTCATGCGCGTCTTTGGAGGTACCGCTTCACCGGAGAAATACGGCTTTAGTGGGGCCATACCGGCATTAATAAGCAGCAGAGAAGCGTCTCCTGCTGGTATCAGTGAATAACTGGGATGACGAAGATGCTCCTTACTTTCAAAAAACGCAAGGAAGCGCTCTCTAGTTTCATTTAGGCCTAGGTTTTTCATGTCTTTGCAACTCCTCTGGGATCCGACTGGATAACGGATAATTTCTATATTTTATATTCTATAGGGCTATATGTCAAATGCTAAACTTTCAACATACTCACTTTGAAATAAACTGGTGGTCGTAGTCGGCAGGCAGTGTGGCAAAAGCATTTAGCCCCATATCGGCAATATTACCAGACATCCACTCAAAATATGCCTGAGAGCCAATCATTGCAGCATTGTCGCCGCATAGGCTAATTGGGGGTACAAAAAGCTCGATATTTGCCTCAGTTGTCTGCCGATAAAGCTCGGAACGTAATACTGAATTCGCTGATACGCCGCCAGCTACACAGAGTTTTGAGTAATTGTACTCCTTACATGCAGCAACTGCTCTGGGAACAATTGTATCGCTTACAGCCATACAGATTGACGCAGCAAGCCCGGGTATGTCGATCTCAATCCCCTTTTGCTTTGAGTTGTGGATTAGGTTAATAATTGCTGTCTTTAGACCTGAAAAAGACATGTCGTACGGGTTCCCGTCGACTTTTGCTCTTGGGAGCGGATATGCGTCGAAACTCCCGTCGCTAGACAGCTTATCCAGAACACTTCCACCCGGGTAACCAAATCCAAGTGCTCTAGCGGCCTTATCAAATGCTTCTCCGGCTGCATCGTCTCTTGTGGAGCCAATAACACGGTACTCAGTGTAGTCATCAACTGCCAATAGCAGTGTGTGTCCGCCTGATGCAACAAGTCCTATAAACGGCGGTTTAAGTCCTTCGTGGACTAGATAGTTCGATGCAATGTGGGCCCGAATATGATGTACCGGTATTAGAGGTACATTCAGGGAGAGAGCTATGCCTTTTGCATAGTTAAGGCCAACAAGTAGAGCACCAATCAGTCCGGGTGCAAAGGTAACGGCTACTGCGTCAATGTCATTTCGCGAGATCCCCGCATTTTGAAGCGCCACTGATGTTAGCCCCTCAACTACCTCTATATGCTTTCTAGATGCGATTTCCGGAACTACTCCCCCGTAAATCTTATGCATTTCTGTCTGTGAAGCAATCTCACTAGACAGCACTTTAGAGCCCCCCTGAACAACCGCAACCGCAGTCTCATCGCAGGATGACTCAATCGCAAGAACTATGCTTTTTCCGTTCGGTTTCTTATCTACTTCGCTGTCATTAATCATCAATGAAGCGAAATTCTGGTCTGTATTCTTATTCGATAAAAGATGTGTTTCAGACAAAACGTTCATGATCTCCTTATTATTAGCTACGTCAAATAGTATGCAGTGCTTTAGAGCTCTTTCAACATTACTAAAGCATCCTCGGTAGGATTTCTATAGTAGTTGATGCGTTTCCCGACAGTTCGAAAACCAAATTTATGATAGAGCGAAATAGCAATTTCGTTAGACTGTCTCACTTCGAGCGTAAGAGATTCTACTTCTGTTTCTCTGCTCCTCTCGATTACCCTCGAAATGAGTGACGCACCTACTCCTAATGATCGGTAATCCGGAAGCACCGCTAAATTCGTGATATATCCAATATCTTGCACAGAATGCAAACCAATGTAGCCAATTATCAGATTCTCATCTGTTACTGCGACATAGTACGATGCATGCATGTTGCTTAGCTCGTCAGCAATCATTTTTCTAGACCATGGGATGGAAAATACAAGCCTTTCCATCTCTGCCACGTCTTCGATATGCTCAGCCGTCATCGGAATTATTCTTACTTCCATCTTCCTCTGTGCCATCATCTTTCAAAGTTTTGATCAGGTGTTCCACAGCCGCTCTGATACGTGTCGCAGTATATTTATATGTCTCGAGATTGCCTCCGAATGGGTCCGGAATATCTTCATAGGGCATAGGGTATATCTTATCTCTGAACTGAGGAAACATGGATCTCAGTGCGGAAACATGTCCCTCTGTCATACCTATAACTTTGTCTGCATTTTCGACATCCTCAAATGCGACAATACTGGATCTGTGTGAGTTAATATCTGCCCCGTGAAAAGATGCAGCTATGATTGCGTTTTCCGATGCTCGAGATCCCTCAAAAGCGGATAGGCCTCTAGACTCGGCTCTAGCGTCTATTCCCATGTTTTCTGCAAGTGTATTAAAGATGCCCTCTGCAATAGGACTTCTGCAAGTATTTCCTGTACAGACAAACAGTACTTTTTTCATATCATCTCCACAATTTCAATAAACACCATTAGTTGATATAACCTACACACTTAATATTTACTGTATTCTGACTACTACATTGTGTCAAACCATGTCTTTCCGATTTTTGTATCGACCGTAAGCGGCACCTTAAGCTCAATGACATTTTCCATCTCTTCAGCCAATAGAAGTGCTACCTTTTCTGCCTCGTCCTCAGGAGCCTCAACCAGAAGCTCATCGTGGACCTGAAGTATAAGCTTTGACTTAAGTCCTTCCTTTTTTAGTCTTGAGCTGACCTGAAGCATTGCTTTCTTTATAATGTCGGCAGCAGAACCCTGAATTGGTGTGTTTAATGCTGCACGTTCACCGAAGGATCTTATGTTGTAGTTTCGTGAACTCAGCTCCGGGATAAAGCGCTGCCTATTCATGATTGTCTTCACATATGTGTGGGATTTGGCAGTCTCCACGATCTGTTTCATATACTCCCTTATTCCTGAGTAGTGGTTGAGATAACTTTCGATGTATTTAGCGGCCTCAGCACGAGTCACTCCAATGTCTTCAGCAAGAGAGAAATCGGAGATTCCGTAGACGATACCGAAGTTTACGGCTTTTGCACGATAACGTAGTTCGGGGGTGACATCGGAAACATCTACACCGAATACTTGTGAAGCAGTAATAGTGTGGATGTCATCTCCATTGATAAACGCATCCTGCATTGCCTTGTCATCCGCAATATGGGCTAAAACCCTGAGTTCGATCTGGGAATAGTCCGCATCTACAAAAACGCATCCGTCCTCAGCGACAAACATCTTACGAATTTCGCTTCCAAGGTCCTGTCTAATTGGGATATTCTGAAGATTCGGGTCTGTTGAGCTCAACCTGCCAGTTGCGGTTACCATCATATTGAACCTCGTGTGAATCCTACCATCCTGAGCTATCATGTTCAGCAGACCGTCAGCATATGTTGATTTTAACTTTGTCAGTTGTCTGTATTCAATGATTTCTTCAATAATTGGGTGTTTACCCTTTAGCTTTTCAAGCACACCAATGTCTGTGGAGTAGCCTGTCTTTGTCTTCTTGACAGGCGGCAGCCCCAACTCTTCAAAGAGCACCTCACCCAGCATCTTTGTGGAGTTTATGTTGAACTCTTTACCAGCATGTAAATAAATCGCTTGAGAGATAGCGTCCACTCGCTCTGAAAGCCACTCTGAGAAGTCTGTGAGCTTATCGGCATCGACCTTCATTCCGGTATGTTCCATGTCAGCTAAGACAGAACAGAGCGGTAGCTCCAGTTTATAGTAGAGATCAACCATGTCGGTTTCCTCGAGCATCTTCATAAGCTTCAGACTGAGGAAATAGACTGCGGAGGTGTGTAATGCAATTGATGTCTCAGCCTCGTTGTCCAGAGAGAGCGACTCAAATGCACTTCTATCCTCATAAGCTTTTGGAGATGGGATCTGCGTCTCCAGAAAGGACAGAGAAAGGCGTTCAATGGTATAGCGTCCATCACTGGGATTAAGAATATATGCGCAGAGAGCGGGGTCAAATACATAGCCCTCGGCCTTTACATTTAGCTCGAGCAGTCTGCGCATGTCTGTTTTTATGTCGAGTCCATACTTAGGTATTGCCTCGCTGAAGAAGTAGTTGAGAAATTCAATCCATTGGGCTGGCTCAAACTCGCACTCACGTCCCAAGTAGACGATCTTTTTATGATAAAACGCTATAGCGGCCACGTCTTGTTGACAGACAACCGCAACGGCACCCTCAATCGTCTCTAGGGTGTCCCGCCAATTGCTCTGGGTAACATGCTTTACTTCAAAGTCGTGTATTTCGCTCGTTACGGTATCATCAGCAGGAGCGGCTTCAATTCCAAGTCTGTCTAGAAATGTTTTGAATTCGAGTTTTATAAAGAGGTTATATAGCTTGTCGGTGTCGGCAGGCTTGTTAACTACAGAAGCATAGTCTATCTCGATAGGTACTTCAGTATCGATTTTTGCGAGTTCATAGCTGAGAAAAGCCATTTCCTTTCCATCTATTAGCTTTTCAGCGACACCTTTTCTAAGGCCAAGATCATCTATATTGTTATATATCTCATTAATGCCGCCATAGCTCTGAATCAAGCTGCTTGCAGTTTTTTTACCTATGCCTTTCACACCGGGTATGTTATCCGAAGGATCTCCCATAAGGGCCTTGTGGTCGATGAGCTTGATTGGCTCAAAGCCATACTCCTCCCTGAACACTTCGGGTGTGTATATCGTAGTAACTGTTTGGCCCATTGATGTCGTAATGAGCCGTACAGAGACGAACTCATTGAGGAGTTGCAGAGAATCCTTGTCACCAGTGACTACTATTCCATTTTCGCCTGCATCCGTTAGTTTCTTACATATAGTTCCCAGCACATCATCAGCCTCATACCCTGCCAGTTCATAGCAGGGTATGTTCATTGCTTCAAGAACATCTCGTATTACAGGCATCTGAACAGCGAGTTCATCAGGCATTCTCTTTCTGTGAGCCTTGTATTCACCAAAGACCTCACTTCTCTTTGTTGGCGCATCGACATCGAAAGCAACACAGATGCCATTAGGCTCCTCCTCGTCAATGAGCTTTAGGAGTATGTTGATAAAACCGTAAACAGCATTCGTGTACAGACCTTCACGGTTTGAGAAAAGCCGTATACCATAGAAGGCCCTGTTCATTATGCTGTTGCCGTCAAGCATCATGAGTTTCATTTAGATAGTCCTTTCCGGTAAACTTATCGGTCGTCCGAAATTATATCGATCAGTTCGATATATGCATCAGTCGAAGGTGATCTCGCGGGTTTTTCCATCACATATGACCTTTACGCCACCCGGCATATCCTCCAAAGTAATACCTTTTTTGCTTAAGGTGTTCCTGATGCTGTCAGCTTCGGCAAAGTTTCTGGCCTTTCTTGCCTTATGGCGCGCATAAATGAGAGACTCTGTCTCATTATCCAGCTCGAAAGAGCATATAGACGGGGCATTGCCAAGATCTAGACCGAGGATTTTATCGGTCTCAAGTATTAGGTTGAATATTTTATCGGATTTAGAAGGATATCTCGCCATACTCCATACAGTACCAAGCGCTTTGGGAATATTGAGGTCGTCATTAATAGCATTGACAAACTCATTACGAAAACCTTCAATTACCGAATCATCAACTTCGTCCTTTCCACCAGCATGGGTGTGCACCGCTGCAATCAGATTGTCTAGCGAAGTTTTGGCTGAATCCAGGCCATCAAATGTGAAATTGAGTTTTGATCGGTAATGAGCGTTTAGGCAGAAGTACCTATAAGCAAGCGGAGAATAACCGCGTTCCTCAAGGTCATCGAGGGTGTAGCAGTTACCAAGACTCTTCGACATTTTTCCGTTGTCTACGAGTAAAAATTCACTGTGGAGCCAGAAGTTTACAGCCTTATGATCTAGAAGTGCCTCCGACTGTGCTATTTCGTTTTCGTGGTGGATCGGTATATGATCAACACCACCAGTGTGAATATCAAAAGTTTCGCCCAGATACTTCAGTCCCATTGCAGAGCACTCAATATGCCAACCGGGATATCCCATACCCCAGGGGGACTCCCACTGCTGAAGGCGATTCTTCTCTGACTTCTTCCACAAAGCGAAGTCTGCAGGATGACGCTTCTCAGTGTTGACTTCAACCCTCGCGCCCGCCTGTTGCTTGTCAAAATTCATTCTCGAAAGTTTCCCGTAATCGCTAAATTTACCTATGTCAAAATAGATTCCATCGGAAGTCTCATATCCATATCCTTTTTCAACGAGCTTGCTGACAAAATCTATCATCTCTTCAATGTTGTCGGTAGCTTTTGCAATGATTTCGGGTATATCTATGTTTAGGCGTCCTATATCGCGCATAAAAACATCAGTATAATACGCGGCTATTTCAAGAGGTGAACGCTGCTGCTCCCGAGCGCTCTTCTCCATCTTGTCCTCGCCTTCATCTGCATCACTTACAAGGTGGCCTACATCTGTGATGTTCATGACATGGATCAGTTTATAGCCGTTAAAACTTAGCGCTCTACGAAGACTGTCCATAAAAAGATATGCACGCAAATTGCCAATATGGGCATATTGATATACTGTAGGCCCACAGGTGTAGATTTTTACTGTATCTCCCTCTATTGGTAAAAACTCATCTTTGGATCTCGTGAGAGTGTTGTAAAGTTTCATAACTTGACAGTGCCTCCAAGCGTATTTATGTTGTCTCAACCTTGTTACTGCTCTCTTCCAACTCATCACATCCGCGTACTTTGCTCTGCAATATATCAGGTACTTCGATGTTTTGGGTTTTTTCAAGGTTCTCAATCCGAATTCTCAGGCGACAAATCTCTTGTGCAACCGGATCGGGAATATGGACATGGTCAAGATTTGGTACCCTTTCTCCTTTTATCCTAACAATGCGTCCGGGAACGCCGACAACAGTCGAGTCAGGCGGAACCTCGCTCAGGACAACTGCATTAGCAGCAATTCGTGCACGGTCACCTACAGTGAAAGGACCTAGAACCTTTGCACCCGCACCTATTAGGACTTCGTCTCCAATTGTGGGGTGACGTTTACCGGTATCTTTCCCGGTGCCGCCAAGCGTGACTCCTTGGAATATCGTACAGTAGTCGCCTATTTCTGTAGTTTCACCAATCACTACTCCCATTCCGTGATCAATAAACAAACCTCGCCCAATCTTTGCGCCCGGATGAATCTCAATACCGGTTAGTAATCTACCAAGCTGCGAAACAAACCTTGCAAGAAACTTCAATCGAATCTTGTACAGCGCATGGGAGATTCGATAAAAGATAAGTGCATGGAATCCGGAGTAAAGAAGGACTATTTCTAGACAGCTTCTAGCAGCGGGATCCCTCTCCCGAATTGAGCGCAGATCATGTAAAATACCTTTTTTCATAATCAATCCTCGCTATTCTCTTTTCGAAACAGATCCCTGTTTAGTATCAGGTAGTCTGCACCCGACCATATGGTAACCAGTGTCATTATTCCGATGAGAACTCCCCCTATCGCAATAGGACCCAGTGTCATTGAACGAAGAGGAGTCAAAAGGAAGGAGACAGTGATAACCTGCACAACCATCTTTGCCTTGCCCCATGAGCTTGCTGCAATGACTCTACCTGCGGACATGGCAACTGTTCGAAGCCCGGTCACAACAAACTCACGTGTAATAATTAGAACTACAACCCATGACGGAATTATGCCGGCCTCTGAAAGCATCACAAGTGCTGCAGTAATTAGGATCTTATCTGCAAGCGGATCGATAAACTTGCCAAAATCACTTATCTGATTGTATTTTCTCGCGATGTATCCATCCAGCTTGTCAGTTAAACTGGCAAGGAGAAAAAGTGTGAACGCTATGATCTCATGATACGGGATTTCAATCAGATAGATAACCATAAATACTGGCACAATTGCGATTCTGATCAAGGTAATAATGTTTGCGCTCTTCATATCAGGTCTCTGCCCCTTTACTGTCATATACTTTTCCCACAAGATCACCGTCAAGTAAATCCTCCATGAAAACTTCCACCATATCGCCCTCTTCAATTCCGGCCCCTCTAAAGAATACTTTTCCGTCAATCTCGGGCGCGTCTGAGTAGGTTCTACCATAATAGTGGCGGATTATTGGGTCATAGCCCTCGCAGATAACAGTGAACACCTTACCGAGTCTCGACCTGTTGTAGTCTTCCATAACCTGATACTGGATGTCTGTCAAAACTTCAATTCTGTCAGATACCACATCAGGGCTTACACTTCCGTCCATATCGTAGGCAGGGGTGCCCTCTTCACGGGAAAAAGTGAAAAAGCCCGCACGTTCGAGCTTGTACTCCTTGAGGAATGTGCAAAGCTCGGTAAATGCCTCTTCATCCTCGCCGGGAAACCCTGCAATAATGCTTGTGCGTATACAGACTCCTTCGATTTCACTGCGAAGTTTGGTAATGAGCGCTCTGATCTGACTTCCAGTTGAACGGCGGTTCATTCTTTTCAGAATTTTATCGCTTATATGTTGAATAGGGATATCTAGATAGCGAACAATCTTAGGCTGGCTCTTAATAGTTTCGATCAGCTCATCTGTTACCTCTTCCGGGTATAGATAGTGAAGACGTATCCAATTGAGCCCTTCTATCTTACAGAGCCTGTTTAATAGTTCGGGTAGCTTTCTTTCATGGTAGAGGTCTGTACCATACCTTGTGACATCCTGAGCAACGATAATCAGTTCTTTGACTCCGCTCTCAGCGAGGTCCTCAGCTTCTTCCAAAATATACTCCATGGGTCTAGAGCGATATGTTCCCCTTAAAGAGGGAATGACACAGTAGGAACAGTGATTATTACATCCCTCAGCGATCTTTAAGTACTCAGTAAATCTTGAACCTATTCGGAAACGCGGAATCTCCTCGAAACTTCGGTTCAGATCACCGAAAGAGCAAGTAGTCTCTCCATCGAGAACCTTTTCCACAACAGAGACGATTTCACTAAAGCTGCCACAGCCAACAACTGCATCAACCTCAGGTATTTCTTTAAGTATCTCTTCACGGTATCTTTCTGCTAGACATCCGGTCACGATAATTTTCTCAACATTTCCGCCTATGCCATCAATCCTATTGTCCTTTCGTGCTGCGACAATCTCCAAAATATTCTCAATAGCTTCCTCCCTGGCGGATTCGATAAATGAGCAGGTGTTTATGATGACAATCTCAGCAGTTTCCGGGACTTCGACTATATCGTGCCCGGCATACATCAGTTGCCATAACATTTGCTCCGCATCTATTCTGTTTTTGTCACAACCCAGTGAAACCAGTCCGATAGTAGCCATATTCAGTATTGATCCTCCGTGTATCTGCGCAGTATTGGTGAGATGTCTTCCCATAAGAAACCTCTGCGAGCGAGCGCGTCGGATATCCTGGAGGCATCACTCCTGTCCAGCGGAATCTGCCGGGCCCTAGAAACGATGAATCTTTCAATTGTATCTGTAGCGTCAGGCAGTTCCTCAAAAGCGCTTTCTATATCTTCATCATCTATGCCGCGTTGTCTCAACTCCATGCGAATTCTCACAGGTCCATAGCCCCTTGCAGTACGACCCGCAACATACTGACAGGCATAGTTAAGGTCGTCAATTGCGTTCATCCGTTCAAGGTTCTCAACAGCAAAATCAGCGTCCTCTTCACAAAATCCTTTTTCCGCAAGCTTATCAAGCACCTGTTTTTTTGTCATCATACGCATACTGAGCATTTTCCCGGCTTGTGATAATGCAGACTTCTGTCCCTCAGTCATTATTACTTATCTTCCCCTTCAAGGTCATCCGCTTCAATGTCTACAGACTTATTAGCGGTAGCCGTTGGTTTAACCGCTCTGCGGGTTCGCTTGCCGCTTGACAGTGCACCCGGATCCTCTTTTGCGATTTCCATAATTTCTTTCTGTATCCTTTCAGCGAGTTCCGGATTGTCTAGCAGATACTGTTTTGCAGCTTCTCTGCCCTGTCCGATTCTCTCTTCTCCGATAGAATACCACGAACCGCTTTTTGTCACAACCCCGATTTTTGAACCCAAATCGACTATCTCACCAACGCGGGAAATGCCTTCCCCGAACATCAAATCAAATTCGCCATCTCTAAAGGGTGGGGCCATTTTGTTCTTAACAACGCGTGCTCTGGTGCGTCCACCAATACTTTCGGTTCCACTCTTGATCCACTCTGTGCGCCGAACGTCAATGCGAACGCTCGAGTAAAACTTAAGTGCTCGTCCGCCAGTAGTTGTTTCGTTTGAACCGTAGAATACTCCGATCTTCTCGCGCAGCTGGTTTATGAAGATAACAGATGTATTTGTCTTAGAAATTACTCCGGCAAGCTTACGCAGCGCCTGTGACATAAGACGTGCCTGCAATCCCACGAACGAGTCTCCCATTACACCCTCAATTTCACTCTGTGGTACAAGTGCTGCTACCGAGTCGATTACGATAATATCTAGTGCGCCGCTTCGCGTGAGGGCTTCGCAAATTTCAAGAGCCTGCTCTCCAGTGTCGGGTTGCGAAATCAAGAGATTGTCGACGTCCACTCCAAGCTTTGCTGCGTATTCTGGGTCGAGGGCATGTTCTGCATCAATAAACGCAGCTTCTCCTCCTGCCTTCTGTGCCTCAGCGATTATGTGGAGTGCAAGTGTGGTCTTACCCGAAGACTCCGGACCGTATATTTCAATTATTCTGCCACGTGGAATGCCGCCAATCCCTAGAGCAATGTCTAGAGTGAGTGAACCGGTAGATATTGAACTGACAACCATATCGCTCTTTTCACCCAGTCGCATTACCGAGTTTTTTCCATACATTTTTTCTATTTGCGATATTGCAGTATCGAGAGCTTTCTTTTTATCCATAATCATAGACCCTTTCAGTAAGTGTTGGTATTATTTGGCAGTTAAGTGTATTGTACAATAAAATAGTACTTTTTACAACCCTGTTTTAATTGGAAGAGGCATCATGTGTGAATTCCTGCTACTACCCGCTCAATCCCCAGAGTATCTTGGAATGTCTCAATTTCCGAGTACCCGTTCCTTAGAAGAATATCTCTAACAGCATTTGACTGTCCCATGCCACATTCAAACATCAAGGCCGCCTCTGACTTTAGTAAATGAAAATAGCCGGAAGCAATCGAACGGAAAAACTCGAGGCCGTCATCTCCCCCATCAAGAGCTTCAAGGGGCTCATAATTTGCGACAGACGGATCGAGATTTGCGATGTCACCAGAAGGTATATAAGGAGGGTTTGCTACAATGAGATCGTACTGCCCGAGAGAAATCGATGCTGGCCTCATGACATCGGTCCGTACACAGGCCACACGACTGGATAGATTGTGCCTTCGAATATTTCTCCTTGCCACAGCCAGTGCTTTTGGAGATATGTCAGCTAGAATAACATGACTGACATCGGTGTGCATCGCTATCGCAATCCCGAGACTACCGCTTCCCGTACAGAGATCCAGCACACGGCAATCCTCTTTACTCTTGACCCATTCTATAGCACAGTTTGCCAGAACCTCAGAATCTACTCTCGGAATAAGCACATTGGAGTTAATATCGAGCGGTATGCCCATAAACTCCCATTCTCCAATTATATAGGCGACAGGCTCACCCTTCAGTCTGCGCTCCAGCAGTTCAAATGACCCTTGGACTACGTTGTCGGGCGCGTATATTCGCGCGTCTCTGAAAAACTGTTCCCGAGTCTTCCCAGCTACATACGCAACAATCTCCCGGGCTTCCAGTGATGGCTGAGATATCCCGTGATTGATGAGCTGCTGTCGAATATCGAGATACAGGTCATTATATGTCGTCGCCATGTCCCATCCCCCATTACAGCTATATTTCTCTATCTAAGCTCTACCAGCGATCAAGTCCCTCGTTTTCGGGTATTACGCGAGTAAGTGCATCAATGGCAACCCCAATCATTGAATCGTCAGGCTCTCGTGTAGTCAAATTCTGTAACCACATGCCCGGTGCGCGTAAAACCTTCGTGACAACATTGTCATACCGACCCACTACTCTATTTATTTCATAACTCAAGCCAACAACGATCGGTAGGAACGCTATGCGCAAGAGCATACGCAAAATGGGGTTTGACAGTCGAACAAATGAGAACACAAGGATGCTTACGATCATTACGACGAAAAGAAAACTTGTACCGCAGCGCGGGTGCTGCCGAGGATACTTTCTGACGTTATCGACGGTGAGCTCATCCCCTGCTTCGTAGCAGTATACCGCCTTGTGTTCTGCACCATGATAAGCAAAAACCCGCTTCATTTCATCTATCCTCGAGACCGCTACCAGGTATATGAAGAATATAATTATCCTGATGAGTCCTTCAAGGAGATTTCTAACAAAGCCAGTTCCGACAGTGTTTACTAAGAATCCGGCTAGAATCGACGGCAACAAAATAAACAGACCTATAGGCAGTAGTACCCCAAGGAAAAGTGCAAATCCCATCAGTGCCTTCTCGACTTTCTCCTTGGTAAATTTCTTTTCAAGCCACAGCTCAAGCCGTCCCTTTTCTTCCTCTTCCTCTATGATATCTGTAGAATATGTCAAAGCACCTATTCCCAGTCTTAAGGAGTCGTACATGCTAAATACACCCCGGATAAAGGGAAGACCCAGTATCTTGTACTTGTCTTTCAACCTTGTTACCTGGATCTCTTTGACATTGTGTCCTTGAGGTGTATTGACTACTATGGCGGCCTTTTGCGGCCCAAGCATTAGTATTCCTTCGATTAAGGCCTGCCCGCCAATCGTCGTGCGGTAATCCCGCTCTTTTTTCTGTGTCATTAATGTCCTCCGCTGCTGTTTGCAGCTACTGTCTAATATTATGCGTTAATTTTGATTGGGAGCCTGACAGTTACTACTGTACCGGTATCCGGCGCGTTCTCAATGACTATCTGACCATTATGAGCAAGTACAACCTCGTTAGCAATTGCCAGTCCGATTCCACTGCCACGCGACTGAGATGAACCCTTGTAGAATTTCTGCTTTATGAAGGTCAGATCCTCCTCAGGTATGCCTGGTCCATAATCCCTGATTCTGATTATGACATACTCCTTGTCGTAACTGATTGAGGTGTCAATCTCACCACCAGAACCGCCATGCTTTGCCGCATTGTCGATCAGATTGAAGAATACCTGCTTTAGCCTGCCTCTGTCACCGGTGATTTCAGGGATATCATCTTCAAAGGAGTAATTCAGCACGATGCCTTCTTTTCTGAGACTGTCCATATACATATAGACCACTTCTTCGAAGTCTGTGGAGATATCTATCCTCTCCATCCTCATCTTGATCCTGCCGCTGTCGAGCATCGTAAATTCCAGGAGATCCTCAACAAGCTTCATCAGGCGCTTAGCTTCCTTCATTATTATTTCTACGCCCTTTTTCATCTCAACAGGATCATCCATATAAAGAAGCGTCTCACCCCATCCGGAGATTGCTGTAAGTGGCGTTCTGATTTCATGTGAGACCGAGGAAACAAAGTCGTTTTTCATCTTCTCCGCATTTCGAATCTCAAGAGAAAGGTTGTTGATTGTGTCGCAGAGCTCGCCGATTTCATCATTAAACTCCTTATCGATGGTGACCCCATAGCTCCCTGCCGCAATCAACTTTGCAATTTTATTCATTTCCCGTACAGGGTTTACGATTGAGCGGACAAAATAGAGATTTGAGAGAATAACGAGTAGAATGATTAGAAGACCGACAGAAAACGCAAATAGTATCAGAATAAAGACCTGGCGGTCAATAAGTTTCAGGCTTGTCACATAGCGCACCGCACCAATGACCTGATTATTAGAAAAAAGGAGTGGTGCAGATACTCCCATAACCCTCTCACCTGTCGTCTGATCTATACCAATCCAAGACGAAAGGGTACCCCCTCTTAGGGCTCCGTTTATATCTGGTGTGTTAGGTGTACTGCCGGCAACTAGTCCAGACGTAGACACGTCAACGCGTCCCGATGAGTTGATAAACTGCATCTCAAGATGGTTCTTTTCATCAAAACGCTCAGCATACTGATAAGCACTCGTGTAGTAATCGGTATAGCTCAAATTCAGATAGCTGTTAAAGAAACGCGCAGTTCCCTGCGCTCTCTGTTCAAGTGAGGATAGCACATTCGTGTAGTAGTAGTTCGAAATATAAATCGAAAAAAAAGCAATCACCACAAACAGTACGCCAACAACAATACCGAGACTGTTGCTGATCCACCGGTTCTTGATTCCTCTCATACTGGTCCTGCCGGATAATCTCATAGCCCTATAACACTCCAAACAAACTACTTACCCCATTTATATCCAAAACCCCAAACGGTAGTAATGAACTCCGGATTTGTCGGATCTTCTTCAATCTTCATACGGAGGCGACGGATGTTCACATCAACAATTTTCAGGTCACTGAAGTAGTCCTTTCCCCATACCTGATTCAAGATTTCCTCCCTCGAAAGAGCGCGGTCATGATTTTCCATGAACAGCTTCATGATGGAAAACTCAACCTGCGTCAGTCTGATCCTATCGCCGTTCTTATCCAAAGTCCGGTTTTTAACATTCAAGTGAAAGGGTCCGTTTATCAGTTCATCTGCGGTTTTTTTCTCTTCAGCACCGACACGGCGACAAAGTGCATCGATCCTTGCTACAAGCTCGGTAGGAGAGAACGGTTTTGTCATGTAGTCATCTGCTCCCGTCATGAGGCCCGTAACCTTGTCTACCTCCTGTGTCTTTGCAGTAAGCATTATTATTCCGATTTTGGAGTTATTCGAACGTATCCTTCTGCACACCTCAAATCCGTCCATATCGGGAAGCATTATATCGAGAAGGGCAACAGAGACATCCGGGTTCTCAAGCAGAATTTCGAGAGCCTGATTACCGGTCTCAGCTTCCAAGACCTCATAACCTGCACGCTGTAAGTTTATAACGACAAATCCGCGAATACTCGCCTCGTCCTCTAAAACAAGAATTTTTCTCATCGACTCAACTCCCCGGTTAACCATTCTGTCTGTATCAGTCTAAATGACTTTATTACATCCTCCTCCGAGATTGCGAATGCCGACATCTCCGGTGGCAGCTCAGCGAGATATGCTGCAAATATTGTATCTCTTCTCGAGCTCTTGGTCTGCTCTGTGTTAATTCGGAATCTTCCGGGCAACCTGCTGCGGTCTTCTTTGTTGTCGCCGGTAAGTGTATAGATAGAAAGCACATCGACAGGTACTTCCTTACCCTCCGGCATAATCGAAAACACTATGGTGCGCTCACCACTTAGATAATCGCGTCGGTCTATACAGATGTTACGAGTCCACGTGTCGGGAAGTATGAAGTACCACCCATCAGCGTTATTGTGATAGGTCTGCATGACCTCGGTTACACGACCATAGAGGTTATAGTTTCGCCAAACGATTTTCCTAAAAGTCTCCGACGAGTTTTGCGTCGCGTAAGGTTCTAGTGTCTCAACCATTGGCAGATCGAATATTTTGTCCCCGTTAATATCTGTTCCGAAGATTGTATATTGCTTTACCTCCTCAACGCTCAGCCCCATCTCCTCATTCATCGAGATATTGACAAACTTGTCGTTTCGATAAGCACAAATATCTGTAAGGATGTCGGTCTTGTTATGCTGTGAGGATATGAATACTGCAGGTTTCATGCCGCTGAGGTATCCCGTCTTGATTCGCAGGATGGATTCGGAGCCGGTTGAAAGTGATACGTAATCCGACAGAAGCATAGCTTTATCACTCTCGGAAAAACTATATACCTCGACAACACCCGATAAATCAACCAAATCGTGGCGGGCTATAACAAGCTCATTTACACCGTCATCGTCCATATCAAAAAGAGTCAGACCTGTGTATGTAGTAGATAGCATCTCAAAAAAGCCGTCATCACTAACGGAATAAACCGAAATGGCGTTTGGCAGACCAGGACCTAGTGAGCGTCCAACCAGTATTTCGCTGACACCGTCACTATTGAAATCGTAGTAAGAGACTGTATCGAAGGTGAAGCCCTCACCCTCTACAGCCATCTTTAACTCATATTTTCCGTTCTTCTGAACAAAAAGGCACAGCTTTAGCGGCTTTTCGGAAGCTGTCCTCATGAAAACAATGGCCTCTTTGTTCCCGTCTCTATCAAGATCCTCAAGCTGAATCGACTGTCTTCGGGAGCCGGAAACAGGAGCTGCATACTCACCGTCTGTACCGAGTGCCTTGTCTATCTCATCCTGGAGCTGCTCATACTCACTTGCAATCTCAGGTACAGCAAGAAATTCGCCAGTGTTGAGGCTCGAAATGCCACATCCGAAAAGAGGCAAAAGAGTTATCAAAAACAAAAAAAGTGCCGACTTTTGTCTATTCATAGTCCTTTTCCATCTCAAGAGAAGTTCCTTGATATTGTATCATAAAATGGGTACAGTGTAAACCGACAAAAAAGCGCAACAAAGGCCTCAAGACCTTATGCGCGCTGAAGCTAATCTATACTTTCCGATATACGGTAACCGTCTCTGTATTACTCAGGCTATCGCTTTTCTTAAGAACTCAATAGCCTTTTTTTCCATTCTCGAAACCTGTACCTGGGAGACTCCTAGCACCTTTGCAGTCTTATCCTGAGTCATCCCTCTATAGAAGCGGAGTAAAATAAGCATCTGCTCTTTTTCTGATAGCATCGATATGGCCTCCCTCAGCGCAATGCTCTCCACAACATCGTCCTCCATGCCATCGACCCCGAGTGCGCTTTCAAGTGTGAAGCCCCCCTCGCTGTTTTCCCGCTGTAGCGAGTCGGGGGTCTCTGTCGCAGTTTCGGCTGTTGCTATATCCTCCGGCGTGAAGCCGGTCTCTTCGGCTAGCTCGGATAAAAGTGGCTCCCGGCCCAACTGCTGATTGAGACGTTCTCTAGCATGTCTAATCGCATTTGCCCTCTCCTTTATGCTGCGGCTAACCTTTATAGATCCGTCATCACGTAGAAACCTTCTAATCTCTCCGCCTATCTTTGGTACGGCATAGGTAGAGAACCGGGTCCCATAACTTTCGTCATAACCCTCTATGGCCTTTAGAAATCCCAAACAGCCAAGCTGGTACAGATCATCTGCCTCAACTCCCCGGCCGAAAAAGCGCCTGGCAACACTCCAGATAAGTCCGGAGTTTTCCTTTACCAGTCTTTCGGACGCTTCCCTGTCGCCCCTTTTTGCCTCTCGAATTAGTTGTGTCGTCTGATCAATCTTACTCATATATTACTCACTTGTCCGACCTTACCGACCCCTTCTGGGCTATTTTCTTAAGCATTCGTACTGTGGTTCCGGTCCCCACCTTTGACCGGACATAGAGTTTATCCATGAAACTTTCCATTATCGTAAACCCCATTCCAGCGCGGTCATCGTTGCCTGTCGTAAACATTGGCTTTCTAGCCATCCTTACATCTTCTATACCTATTCCGCGGTCGCGTATCGTGATCTCGATTAGACCACCTTCAAATATGCGGCATTTTATATGAACAACTCCGATGCTTTCAGGGTATGCGTGGACAATACAGTTGGTAACAGCCTCGCTTACAGCAGTCTTTATGTCATTTAGCTCATCGAGTGTAGGATCTAGCTGTGCCGCAAATCCTGCCACTGCGGCCCTAGCAAACCCCTCGTTTATTGAGCGACCAGTAAACTCAAGCTTCATTTCGTTAACAGGATGTCTTTTATATATGTTCATATGTATCCCTCTCTCTAACTAAACGTTACAATGCGCTCTAGTCCGGCAATTCTGAATATCTTCATCACACCGGGCGGAGTATCCTTTACAACGACCCTACCCCCTACTTCTGACATCTTTCTATAGAGACCAAGAACGACTGCGATGCCCGAGCTATCCATAAAAGTGACTTGGGACATATCAAGGATGCATATAGTAGGAACAAACTCATCTGCAGCATCGGCAATCTCCTTCAGGGCACCTTTAGCGGCATGGTGGTCGAGCTCACCAGAAAGTTTTATTACCAAACCGTCCTCTGTTTCCCTGATTTTTATTTTCATATATAACCGTCCTCCAAAAAATACCGTCTGCGGAAGCATGTCCGCAGACGGTATTCTATCATATTTATCATGTCGAGATTTGCTGAACTCTCTTGCTAAATGAATTCTTATCCAGTCTATACCTTACTTTACCTGTATTCGCCCTCTTACATAGCACTCACTGTCTCTATGCCCAGAACATCCAAGGTTTGCTCGAGCATCTTTTCGGTGATCTTACAAAGTGCTATCCATGTGCTGCGCTTCTGAACATCCGGTTCATCAATTATCCGACAGGACCCGTAGAAGACGTTAAATGAGTTTGCAAGCTCAAATAGAGCATCGCAGATGTAGTTTGGTAGCTTCTCCTCGTATGTTTGGTGGTATGCGTTTGCCAACATCTCCATCTTTAGAAGTATGTTTCTCTCAAGATCGGAGGTTACCTTTACACCTTCAATATCAATGTCAGTGGAGTCGCCCAGCTTTGCAAATATTGAGCGAATTCTCACTAGTGTGTAAAGCAGATATGACCCTGTTTTACCGTCAAACTGAAGGAACTTGTCAATATCAAAAATGTAGTTGCGTGTCCTATTACACATGAGGTCGCCATACTTCAGTGCAGCAACACCTACTTTGCGGGCAGCATCTTTATCAGCACTTTTTGCGCCGTCCGAAAGTAGCTTTTCGGCAGCCTCTGTAACAAGTGAGATCAGATCCTTCAGCTGCATTGTGCCGCCTTCCCTCGTCTTGAAAGGCTTTCCGTCCTTCCCATTTACGGTGCCAAAGGGATAGTGGGCAAGCTTCGTCTTCTCTTTGACAAGTCCGGTTTTACGCGCTGCTCTGAAGACCTGCTCAAAGTGGAGGGCCTGCCTTGCGTCAGTAAAGTACCACATCTCATCAGGATTATACTCTTCCATACGCTGCTTGATAGTCGCCAGATCGGTGCTGTGGTAAAGGTGTGCACCGCTGCTCTTACGTAGCATTACTGGTGGCATCGGCTTATCGTCATCCGGCATAGTGACATCCATTATAAGTGCACCGTCACTTTCCTCGGTGAGCCCGAGGGCTGTAAAGTTGTCAATCATCGGATTTACATAGTCACGACATGTGCTCTCGCCATACCATAGATCAAACTCTACGTTTAGCTTTTCGTAATCGGCCTTTATATCTGCAATAGAAACTGCGACTATGTCCTCCCATATATCGAAGTAGCCCTTTTCCTTATTCTGCAACTTGTAAGTGATTTGCTGTGCAAGCTCCTCAAAGTCAGCATCGACCTTTGAGCGTGCACTAGCCTCAGGATAAATGAGGTTGAGATCATCCACAGTAAACTGCGGCTTCTCCGGCTTATTGCCCTCAAAATAGTCCGAAAGATCATATTTTTCGGCAAGACCTGCAATAACAAGCCCCATCTGCAATCCCCAGTCGCCTAGGTGAATATCACCTAATACTTCGCATCCCAGAAAACGCGCAAGTCTCTTCATACTTTCGCCGATCACTGCGCTTCTCATATGACCGACATGGAGTGGTTTGGCAACATTAGGGCCGCCATAATCTATGATAATTTTGGGCGCATTTTCCAAGATATCCACACCGCATCGCGGATCTTTATGCAGATCTTTCAATGTCTGTGTAAAACCGAAATCGTTTACACTTATGTTCAAGAACCCCGGTGCTACCGCCTCGGCTGTTGCGTAGTCAACAACCTTGTTAAACTCCTCCGCAAGGCTCGCCGCTATATCCAGGGGCTTCTTACGCAGCGCTTTAGCAAGCCTAAATGAGGAGTTCGACTGGTAATGGCAGAGGTCCGGTCTGTCAGAGAAGGAGACAAACATCTCCTCTACCGGGTAATCCAGGTGTTCAAAGCACTTCCTCAAATCCGTTCTTATCTGTTTTATCAAATACTATCACTCCAGTATATCGCTATGCATAAGCCATTTCTGTACAATATCTGTCATTTATAAGCCTTAATATAGAGAATCATATTATCACTCGGAGCCTTTTTCGTCAATAGGGCTGGTCATTTAGAGATCAAACCCTCTCCTTTTGAGGCCGCTAATTAGCAGAGGAAGAGACCATTAGGTGTAAGGCGATATACCTTTTCACACACCTCAGCCAAGTATTTGCGATCGTGTGACACACTTATAATTGCCCCACGGTATGCGATGAGTATTTGTCTTATAACTGGGTTCGACAGTGGGCTAAAATTACGTGTGGGCTCGTCGAGTATCAGTACATTACATTCCTTCAAAATCATGTCGATAAAGAACAGCTTTGCCTTTTGACCACCTGAAAGCTCTCCTATTCTACCAGTCATCTCCTCATGGGTGTACTTCATGCTGCCCAAGAGAGTTCTAGCCTCGGTGATGCTTTCCTTTGAGCTGTCTGCTGCAAGAAGCTCAACCGGTGTTAAATCTGCGTCTAGTACCTCATCATAGTTTTGAGGCATGTAGGCCACCTTGATGTCTGTTCTGTTCAAGAGTTCATCTGCAATCAGGCGAAGGAGGGTTGTCTTTCCGCTACCGTTATTTCCAACTATGCCGATGCTTTCGGGTCCAATTACCGAGAGCTTTATGTCTGAAGCAAGTAGGATATTCTCGTCACCTACTCTTAAGTGATCGAGCTCAAAGTCCAGAACACGTTTGGATGCTGGCAGAGATATATTATCGCCAAAGGAGACTAGAATAGCGTCCTCCGATTCGGGCATCTCAGTAAATTGATCCTTCTCCCTATCAAAGCGCTTTTCCATGGATTTTAATGTATGGATCTTCTTTTTTAACAGTCGCCCACCGCTTGGGTCACCCCGAGAGATGGTGTTCTGTCTACTCTCTACCTTACTGTATATCTGCCTCCACCGCTCCATCTTTGCCTTATAGTCTGCTCTCTCGCTCCGTGCTATCTGCTCCTGACGAACAAAAGCATCACTCCTCGTCTGAATATAGGTCAGGTAGTCCGTCTTTTTTACGGTACTGCGTGGCACCGCCTTTTTACGCAGTTGCTCGAGATGGATAATCTTGTTTGCTGTGTTTTCGAGTAGGGTCTCGTCATGGGATATATACAGTAACGGCAGTTTGCAGTTCTGAATAAAGGATTCGATCCATGCTATAGTGTCTAAATCTAAATCATTCGTGGGCTCATCTAGCAACAGAATATCCGGCGAACTCATCAGAATCCTCGCAAGTTGAAGCTTTACCTTTTCGCCACCGGACAGTGTGTTGACCCTTCTATCCTCATAGAATAGTCCGGGATCCAATCCCAGTTCTGAAAAAACCTTGGCATAGGTACTGTGAATGACTGAATCGTCATGAGAGTATTTAAGAAAATATTGGTAGACAGAAAGCTCTCTGTCATCGGCATTCAGTTCCTGCTCAAGATACCCGGTAATCGCATTATTCTTGATTATCTCACCCGACCATGAGCAATAGTCTTCAATTAGTGCCGGATCATGGATCAGCTTAAGCAGAGTGCTTTTACCGTTTCCCTCTTCACCGATTATCGCAGCTTTATCGCCCTCATTTACTGTAAATGAGAGACCCCTTATAAGCTCCCTGCCATCTCTATTCATCGTAATGCTTATGTTCTTAATATCTAGCATAATGTATACTCCTCTCAAGATCTGATTCCGAGGTATATTTACTAGGCTCCTTCTAGAAATTTCCATCGAAAAAAATAATACGCCGCTGTTAATCAGCGACGTACTGTTTCTAAAGGAGTAATACTGCATGTAGACAGGCTGAATTCCGCAGCCATTGCATTAGCCCCCATTGCATCAGCTATTGTATAAGTTATTACATCAGCTAATGTGTCAGCCAATGCATCAGCCATAACATCAGCTATTACATCAGTCATTACATCAGTCATTACATACAAATGCTAATAGAAACGGTATAGCGCTGACAAGACAGCTTCACATTTCTCAAACGCAGTGTGTCAATCATCTTGTACCGTTTCCTTTCCAAATCAAATGATATGTGTATATTGTACCATATGTGTTAATTGTACCATAGGTATTCTGAGTTTTCAATTAGAATCATTTGTGCATCAGTGCATCAGTGCATCGAATATGTCGTCCGCTAGATAATGTGTGAAAAATGCGCAAGAATCGAAGTAATGTGTTAACTATGAGGTGAAAAACAGCAGTTTTATGCGGAATATGCTATAGAATATGCGGTGTGCCACATATCACCTCTAGAAAATCCACACAAACCTCGGGATTCTGCGCAAAATCCGTAATATTTGGTGAGGTACGAAAGTCTGTGGGTTAAGTAGGACACACCATGGCAAAGCATTGATCTTAATCAAAGCGTTGATCTTAATCAAAACGTTGATCTTAATCAAAGCATTGATCTTTATCTCTGTTATCGCGTTTAATCTATAAGAATTATTTAATATAAAGCATTCGTATTGCTCGGTTTACAATGCCTGCGGGCAGCAACTTTTGAAGGACAGCGAAAAGCTTATACTTTCCTCCAAGTGTGTAAAGTGGCTTTATTCGCCTCTTCTCCGCGATGGATAAGATTTCTTTGGCTATATCGCTCGGCGAAAGTCCGCCTTGCTCATCCTTCTCCATTATTGAAACTGCTTTTTCTATCTGTCCGCCATACAGGTCATCCCCCGCAGCATTCTTTTGTCTGGCGGCGGTAAAGTCAGTTTTCACATCGCCTGGCATTACGGCACAGACTGAAATACCAAAGTCCTTTAGCTCGTTTGCCAGTGCAAGCGAAAAGGAGTTGATTGCAGCTTTGGACGCCGAATAAAATGACTGAAAAGGGATCGGGAAAATGGCAGCAGCAGAGCTTACATTGATTACTCTTCCACGGCTCCCACGGAGTAGCGGTGTTGCTAGACGGATACATCTATGTACACCGAAGAAGTTCACATCAAAAAGCTCTATAGCGTCCTTAGCTGACGTGAACTCAACAGCTCCCGAAATACCAAATCCCGCATTGTTGATGAGAACATCAATCCGCCCCGATTCATCTTTTACACGTTCAAAGGCAGAAGCGACCTGACTATCATCGGTGATATCGGTAGGCACATGTATGATGTTTTCAGTACTTTTCAACTCTCCTGCGCTGCGGCTTAAGTTAAATACGGTGTATCCCTTTTCCGCAAAAAGTGAGACGAGCTCTCTGCCAATACCTCTCGAACCACCTGTAATAACGGCTGTCCTCTTCATACGCTTCAACCCTCATGCAACGGTGATGTGGCATCCTCTTCTAAACCAGATGTATCTTGACCCGAAGCCGAACTCTCATACGCTTTGAATGTTTCAAAAATGATGTCCATTGCTTCATCGAGAAGAGGCTCAGTATGTGATGCCATGTAGCTCGTACGTAACAGGCACTCATTTGGAGGTGTGGCTGGAGGTAGTACCGGATTGACATAAACGCCTGCGTCATAAAGCATCTTTGCTTTTACCAAAGTAGCCTCAGGGGTATATGTGTAAAGCGGTATTATTGGAGTAATTCCGTAGTTTGACTCCCTGATGCTTATTCCGCGCTCCTTTAGGCCTCTTCTGACATAATCGGAAATCTCAATGAGCCTCTCCTGTCGCTCCGGCTCTCTTTTTAGAATGCGCAAAGCTTGCAAAGCACATGCAGCATTTGAAGGGGGTATGGAAGCACAAAAGATAAACGGGCGTGAATTATGCCTAACGTAATCGACAACGTAGCTATCAGCGGCCATATAACCGCCTAAGCTCGCCAGCGATTTACTGAATGTTCCCATAAGGATATCGACCTCGTCTGTAAGTCCAAAGTATTCAGCTGTTCCCCGTCCGCCGCGGCCGAGGACACCTAATCCGTGTGCATCATCGACCATTGTCCTTGCTCCGTACTCCTTTGCCAGTCTGACAATTTCCGGGAGGTTGCAGACATCGCCCCCCATGCTGAATACGCCATCGGTCACAATTAGCTTACCAGCATCCCGGGGCACCGATTGGAGAAGCCTTTCCAGATCCGCCATGTCGTTATGCTTATACCTGAGCATTTTCGCATAACTCAGCCTGCAGCCGTCATATATGCTAGCATGGTTCTCCCTATCGCAGAAGATGTAATCGCCTCGTGATGCAATAGCACTTATGATGCCCAGATTGCTCTGATAACCAGTCGAAAAAGTCATAACAGACTCTTTACCAAGAAATTCGGCCAGCTCTTCTTCAAGTTCGAGGTGCATCATTAGTGTTCCGTTCAGAAATCTTGAGCCGGAGCAGCCCGATCCGTATTTCTCGATAGCCTTTATTCCAGCTTCAATGACCTCGGGATGTACTGTCAGTCCAAGGTAGTTGTTTGAGCCAAGCATAATACGGCGAGCACCTTCCATCACAACCTCTACATCCTGTCGGGATTGCAGGGCGTGGAAATATGGATAGACACCCATCTCTCTTACGTCATTTGCCATAGTATAATTTACACACTTTTCGAACAATTCCATGATGGTCTCACCTTTTCACTTTTAATTCTCATTTTTACTTAAAAATACTTAACTATCAGACCTAGTATAGCACCGGTAGAGGTAGAATACAAGTAAGAAAGCCATCAAAAAAAGGGTTAGCACTCACATATTTTTACCGCCTTTTTCGTCTCCTTTTTATACTAGGCTTTCTGTTGGTTCTGCCAGTAGATCTGTCACTGTTTCTACCAGCTGGTTTACCTCCGCTCTTCAGCCCATTAGCTGTACTACTCTGTGTTTTGTTTGCTTGGCTTGTTTGGCTTGCTTTGCGCTCTTTGCTTACTGTTGTTGCAACGTTGCCCTTTCTAGACACCGATGACACTTCACCGAATCTTCTGAATCTAGATTCGTCGTTCATGAAACAGCTATCACAAATTCCAAAAGGATAGTCCCAGCTGAGCTTTTCACCACATAGTCTACATGCCCGCCCGTGAATAGATATTTCGGATATGAGGATGTCGTTAATTTTATTGGCAGTCTCCAGTTTCTTCTCCCTTATTAGCTCCATAGAAAACGGGGTTCCCATTGTTTTGCTAAATGAATACTTCAGATCCAGGCATTTGTAGTAATCCTCTAGACCGTAGAGATCTTCGCTTTCGGGTTCGGGCATATAGATTTCCCGACCCTTGCTATATCTGTCACAGTATATCAACCAAAGCGAAAACACTGCCTCGTTGTCCTCCGAAAATGGGATATTTGTAAGACGCAGCAACTCATCCTTCGAGAAATCCAGGCCGCGGATTCTCAACTCATTTATCAAGTACAGAGTACGTGTGATATCTGTCTTTGTAAACAGCGGGCTTGTCTTCATATTTGCCCATATCTTCAACACTTCCATAATATCTGCATCAATGTTTAGCAGTATCTCAGAGAATCCCAAGTAAGCACGATACAGTTTAGTATTTGGCTCTAATAGCAGTTCATTGATGCCCTCACAGTTCTCACTTGAGAGGACATATCCGATATCATAGATGCCCTGCCTGCCCGCACGCCCCGCTATCTGTTTTACCTCATGGGGAAGAAGTCTTCTAACTTCGGTGCCGTCATACTTTGAATCCTCCATAAAAATAATCCGTCTGACAGGCAGATTCAGCCCCATGCCTATAGCGTCAGTTGCAACAACCACCTTTGTTTCACCGTTTATGAAGCGCTCAAGCTGAGTCTTCCGTGTGTTGTAAGGCAGTGCCCCGTATATTACACTTGCTTGAATATCTCTATTAAAGAGTTCACTTGCGATATTCAGAACACTCTTCTTTGAAAAAACTACGAGGGCATCCCCCTGTTCTACATCTCTTTCAATATCGTAATCCTTCCTGATGTAGACAAGTTCCGTATTTCTCCTGTGCTCGCTTAACTCATATGTGTCGCCACATTCTTCAATAATACGCACTAGCAAGTCCAGCGCTTCGGGAGCAGTGCACAGATGAACTTCCTTGGCTCTCGCCCCGAGTATTGCCCGTGTCCAGGCAAATCCCCTCTGGCTGTCACCGATCATCTGGCATTCATCAATAACGCACACATCGTACTCTTGATGGATATTCATTTTTTCAACTGTGGATGACATATGTTTTGCTTCCGGAATGATATCCTCCTCTTCACCGGTCGTGAGGCTGCAAGGAACTCCGGACGAATTAAGGTTTTCCTGAACTTCAAGGGCAAGAAGACGCAGCGGTGAGAGGTAGGCACCTGTTTCAGCAGCCTTTAGCCGCAGTAGAGCATGATATGTTTTTCCGGTGTTCGTAAAGCCGTAATGGATGATGAAATGTCTCTTCATGCCGCGTGCTAAAGGGTACTCGTCCTTTGGGTGTTTGGGTATAAGAAGGGAGATGTTACTCTTTATATTCTCTTCAATATATATAATCTGAGCTATTTTTATCAGTGACATGTGCTGTGCAGCTTTTTTGCACGCAGGCAGTGAAAAAAGCTCCTGAATAGTGGGCGCTTTGTTGTCTTTCCGGTACTCTTCATATCGGTAGACCTCCCACTCGCTTACCAAATCAATGAGTTGAGGCAAGATCTCCATACCGCGACGGTGCTCACGCAGATACTCTTTGCCCTGATTTGCAGCGTAGGCACTCTGTTTGACAAAATCAGTCATACGGCTTCTAGCCCTATTTATTAATTTCTCCCGCTTGTCAGTCAACTCTGATTGTGACTTGGAGAGCCTTTTTAGCAATCCGCTCAATTCATCAACAGTATTTCGATATCGTTGAACCTTGCACTTTTCAGGCTTGGGATTTTTACCAAGAAACCCTTTGGTTATCTCCTGGTGCACTAGTTCATACGCTTCTCGGTAATTGTCCATAGAATCCTCTTTCTCGAAAAGTTATTGTATAGCATAATATCTGTCTAAACACGTCTAATTATGATTGCTTAATTTTTTATTCCATATTTTATAACTTAGGCCATGGGGTATCCCCCATGGCCAAGTGAAGTTTATCGGTTGCAATCTTTACCCGAGGCTTTCTGATCCGTCTCTTTGAGGCCTCTTATGTATGTTTTGGCTTCACCAATTAGATAGAGAGAGCCACATATCAGTACCATTCCGTTCTCTCCAGCCATCTCAAAAGCCTTATCTACTGCCTTCTCAATTGACGGCTCAGTTACAACATCGTCACAGTACTTCTCGGCAATCTCCGCTGCACTTTTTGCATCCAAAGCCCGAGGACTATCCGGCGTAGTAGCAACAAATTTAGAGCTTCTCCGTGCCACCTCAGGTATGCAGTACTCGTAGTCTTTATCTGCAAGCATGCCCATGACTGTTATGATTTCTCTGTTTTCGAACAGTTTATCAACTGCCGTTGTCAATGCACGAACTGAATCTTCATTGTGCGCTGCATCGATTACGCAATATGGTGATTCAAATACCTGCTCAAGCCTTCCAACCCACTGTGTCTGTGCAATCCCTTTAGCAATTATCTCGTCCGTTACGTTGTATCCTCGTGCTGCCAGGGCTCTTCCTGCCTCAATTACACTAATCGCATTGTATACCTGATGAATGCCCATCAGGGGTACAGTGGTCTCAATGCCATTATACGAGAACCGTGAACCAAACAGTCCTGTGTCTATTACTCTTAATTCATCCTCACTGGGCAAGATGAAATTGGCATTTCGCTCCTCACAGATATCTCTGATTTTCTCAAGAGCTTCGTTATTCTGATGGATATAACACACCACATCAGAGCCCGGCTTTACTATTCCGCACTTTTCCCAGGCAATCTGACTTAGAGAATCACCCAGATAGCGGGTATGGTCAAAGGAAATAGACATAATCATGGCAACTTCGGGTGGATCAATAACATTTGTCGCGTCCAGTCTTCCCCCCATCCCCACCTCAAGGGAAACAAAATCACATTTGTTGTGGGCCCAATAGTCAAATGCCATAGCGGTGAGGAGCTCAAACTCGGTAGGATGCAGCATCCCCTTATCCAACATATCTTGAATATGGTTTTTAGTTTTCTGTGTAAACCTGACGAGATCGTCGTCTGAGATGGAAGTGTTGTTAATCTGCATCCTCTCATTGAACCTCTCTAGGTAGGGGGATATAAATAGACCTGTTTTGTATCCTGCCGTAATCAGCACCGACCCCATCATAGAGGTTGCGCTGCCCTTTCCGTTGGTTCCGGCCACGTGGACGTACTTCATTGATTTGTGTGGATTTCCCATTTCATTGAGAAGATTCTCGATACGTAGAAGACCAGGCTTTGTCGAGAACTTCTTGGTCCCATGGATATATTGAAGAGCTTCGGTGTAGTTCAAATTCCTCATTTCCTTTCGACCATGTCTACATGTCTAAATGAGACCGGATAAGTTTTCTTTTATATTATCGATTACCGAGCGGATAGATTTCTCCTTCTCTCTCTCCGCCTCGACAATCGCGGCAGGTGCCTTGTTGAGAAAGCCTGGATTGCTGAGTTTCTTAGTAACAATCTCCAGATCCTTCTCGGCCTTGCTTAGCTCCCTCTCAAGACGTTCGATTTCCTTCTTTGTGTCTACCAGATCACTCATTGGCATAAATATTCGAGCGTGTTCGGTTGTGGCAGTCGCCAGACCTTGCAGCTCATCAGGAGCAGCGGTCAGGAACTCAACCTCCGACGCATAGGCCAAGTTTTTGAAGCTCTCCAGCATACTCTCGAAAATCTCCCTCTTCTCGGTTAGAAGTAGGGCCTTTGCTTTTTTTGAAGGGGGTACATTCATCTCTGCTCGAGCGTTTCGCACCGAGTGAATTGCTGCCATGACACTCTCTACATCATTCTTGATTGCTGAGAAATCCAGTGAGCTTTCGTACTTTGGCCATGGAGCAACGATCAGAGCGGACTTTATGCCGGGCAGTGTTTGATAAATCTCTTCTGTAATAAACGGCATGAAGGGATGCAGGAGCTTCAATGTGCCCGAAAGGACATATGCGAGGACGTTCTCTGCGTCCAGCTTATCAGTTCCACCGCTACGAAGACGGGTCTTAGTAAGTTCAATGTACCAGTCGCAATATGTCTCCCACAAGAACTCATAGAGTTTCTGCGCAGCAAGTCCCAGTTCATATTTTTCCATATTACCTGTAACTTCGGCAACTAGATCGTTATATGTTGTAAGAATCCATTTGTCTTCAGGTTTAAGATTTTTAGGCAGCTCAATCTCATCAATACTTAGGTTCATAAGCACAAAGCGCGACGCGTTCCATAGCTTGTTTGCGAAGAAGCGCATGGATTGGATCTTCTCGTCGGAGAAACGCATATCATTTCCGGGACTGTTCCCTATCATAAGGGTCATCCTGAGCGCGTCTGCTCCGTTCTGATCGATTACGTCCATCGGGTCGATACCGTTGCCAAGTGATTTTGACATCTTGCGACCTTCAGCATCTCGAACAAGTCCGTGAATCAGTACTGTGTGGAACGGCTCCCTACCCATGTGTTCGATACTTGAAAAAATCATGCGTGATACCCAGAAACCGATGATATCGTAACCGGTGACGAGAACATCAGTCGGGAAGAAGTAATCTAGATCATCGGTCTTTTCTGGCCATCCCAGTGTGGAGAACGGCCACAGAGCTGAGCTGAACCAGGTGTCGAGCACGTCTTCATCCTGTCTGATATTGTTGGATCCACATTTTTCACATACTGTTATATCCTCGCGGCTGACCTGCATATGACCGCAATCATTGCAGTAAAACGCCGGAATCCTATGGCCCCACCAGAGCTGGCGTGATATACACCAATCTCTTGTGTTCTCCATCCAGTTTATATATAGCTTAGTAAATCTATCGGGTACAAATGAGACGGTTCCGTCCTTGACAATCTCAATCGCAGGTTCTGCAAGAGGCTTCATCTTCACGAACCATTGCTCCGAAGTGATGGGTTCTACTGTGTCCCCGCAACGGTAGCACTCGCCTACATTGTGCTGGTGTTTCTCAATCTTCTCGAGATAACCGCCCTTCTCGAGGTCCTCAACAATGCGTTTTCTCGCCTCATATCTGTATAGACCTTGATATTTTCCGCCATTTTCATTGATTTTTGCGTCACCGTCCAAAACCAAAACCTCTTCAAGGCCGTGGCGCTTTCCTACCTCAAAGTCATTCGGGTCATGGCAGGGCGTTATTTTTACGCAACCCGTCCCGAACTCCATCTCGACGTACTCATCAGCGATGATTGGTATCTCTCGACCGACAAGCGGGAGTATACATGTCTTTCCGACAAGATGCGAGTACCTCTCATCATTTGGGTTGACCGCTACTGCTGTATCGCCCAGCATTGTTTCAGGACGTGTGGTAGCAACTACTATATACTCTTCAGAATCCTTGACTTTATACCTGACATGCCAGAGGTGACCCGACTGCTCGGTATACTCAACCTCTGCGTCGGAAAGCGCAGTCAAACATTGAGGACACCAGTTTATTATCCGGTTTCCCCTATAGATAAGACCTTTATCGTACAGCCTTACGAATACTTCCCGGACAGCTGCCGATAGACCCTCGTCCATTGTAAAGCGCTCCCGAGACCAGTCACAGGACGAGCCGAGGCTCTTTAGCTGTTCAACAATACGTGAACCGTATTTTCTCTTCCATTCCCAGACGCGTTCAACGAATTTTTCTCTGCCCAGGTCATGGCGAGTAATACCCTCATTCTCACGCAGGTACTCTTCAAGCTTTATCTGTGTGGCGATTCCTGCATGGTCGGTACCGGGTACCCAAAGCACTTCAAAACCCTGCATACGTTTGTATCTTATCAAAATATCTTGCCAAGTTTCATCCAATGCGTGCCCCATGTGGAGCTGCCCTGTAACATTTGGAGGAGGGATAACTATAGTGAAAGGCTCTTTTTCAGAACCGTCCACATTTTTCGCAAACGGCTCTGCCCTAAAGTAATCGCCGTCCTGCCAAAGTTTATAGATACGGCTTTCAACCGAAGCGGGCTCATAGGTTTTAGAAAGCTCGTTTCTTCTCATCTCCGCCATAAGTAACACCACTCTATCTAATATTTGTTAGGTATAATATTTCCACATATCCCATGATTTTTGACTTTTTTGAGTTTATCATATTCCCTTTACAAAAGCAATAACAGCGAAATTTCATTCTCTTAAAAAAAGACTTGACAATCGATTTGAAGATGTGTACTATTTAGGAGGCCTATCAATTAGGTCTTCTATTATTTAGCCAGTCTAACATTTAGACGCCCGAACAGTATTATACCACACAGCACAATTATTGAGCACTATTTCAAGTGTAGACGAAATTATTGGAGGTGAAACAATGAATAGCAATCAACAGGACTCTCTGTCTTTCAGGCTCTTGACGGCACTTTTTCGTTTTCTCAAGACGCCGTGGCATGTTGTGTCAGCGCCAGGCCTATCACGTGCTGAAACCGGAATACTAATCACAATAGACAGAGCAGCTCACCATGGTAGATCACTTAGAGTGTCTGACCTCAGCCGTATGATGCGTGTCTCAACACCTACCATATCTCAACAGTTGAACAACCTTGAAAGCCAGGGCTTTGTAATCAGATCTCAGGCAAAGGATGACAAAAGGGTAGTAAACCTTACTCTTTCTGACAAAGGCCGTGAAGCGCTTAGACAACAGCGGTCAGATATGGAGCTTAACATCAGCCGACTTGCAGAACACCTAGGGGAAGAAAACACTGAGATTTTTATCAATCTTCTCACAAAAACATCAGACTTCTATCAAAACAGTGAAAACTCTGACGACGAAAGCATGATGGGCTTCTCCAATCGGCGAAAAAGGCACCACGAAAAATACCACCGTGAAAACGAGGAAAAAAACTCTATGAAAGAATCCCGGCAGCGGGCTGATGAAGATGGCTCATGACCGGATAACAAGCTTTATTAAGCAATAGATTATGTTAGGTAGATTTATATATTAGATATATTTTGAAAGGGGTCGAATAACCTTTGTCCAAGATTTGGAAGAAACTGATGCCTCATAGGCACCTAATTATTATTGGCATCGTGTTTTTGTTTATATCGGCTATACTCGATTTGATGCTCCCCAATCTTATGGCCGAGATTGTTAACATCGGAATCCCAAGCGGAGACACAAACTTCATACTTAGAGTTGGAGGAAGAATGCTCCTTATATCTTTGGCTGTAATGTTCCTGTCAATTGGGGCGAGTTTCTTTACTTCCAAAGCCGCAATGAGCTTTGGGCGAGATCTCCGGGGAGAGGTCTTTAGGAAAGTCACTCATTACTCACTGCACGAAGCAGACAAGATTGGTATTCCTTCTCTAATAACGCGAACCACGAATGATGTTATACAGCTACAGATGCTCACGATGTTCATGCTTCGAACACTTGTGTCCTCACCTCTCCACATGGTTGGTGGCGTCATTATGGCAGTTTCGAAGGACCCTACCCTATCACTCATTTTCGTTCTCGCTGTTCCGATAATGTCACTGATAATTATATTCAATATCAAATGGGTTACTCCCCTCTTCAGGTTGGTCCAGGATAAATTGGACAATGTTAACCGGGTTTTCAGAGAGACCCTTTCTGGTATCAGGGTAATTC
>JAAYOS010000132.1 GCA_012520195.1 Clostridiales bacterium
CTCTCGATTGATACCGTCTCATCAAGACTATAACTGTTTACATCGCGAGATTCTATTTCTAGGACCTTTGCCTTAAGTACATCCTGTGCAAACTCTTCACTGAACAAATCCAGATTAGTTGTAGCAATCCTGTTACCGATTATGAGAAGCAGAGCAGAGACTACAATTACCGTTACGTAAAGAAGGACACTTTTTAGACTCTTCCTCTTTTGATTGTTATCCATATGTTCCCCCTGAATGAGTATTTGTACCTCGTTTACTGTGACTAGATACGATTAAGCAGGCTGACCGATCGATCTTTGCTTCCACCTGGTTCATTAGCAAACATTGTACCACAAAAAAACACAGTGCCCAATACCGAAAAGTACATATAGAACGCACAAAAAGAGAGCACGTCCCAAGAAATGAGACGTGCTCCATTAGGAGAGATAATGAAAAAGGAGAGATAAAAAAACAGTTCAGCTAAGAAGTATTCCTTCTTTAACTGTTAATAAGTTTAGATAAAAGTTGTGAACAATTTGTGAAAAGAAAGAGAATAAAATGTAAACAATGGTGACATTCCCTTTGACACGCATTCTAACTCAAGCCAATCAAACTTATTAATATTCATTCATGCTAATACAACTGTTGCTATTTGCCCCGACATCAAATTGTTAGGTTTGTGCTTTATGCCTGAATGCTTTGCCTCTCTATTTCAGAGATCAACTCAGAGGGGCTTTTGCCTGATTCCCTAACTGCTTTGTACAATGCGTCCATCTCTGCCTTCTCCCTTGAAGCCAAAAGCTGTTTCTTTTTGGAATTGAGGTTGCTTATTTTTTTCCGATAGTTTGCAATTTTTGCTTCAACCTCTGCAATCTGTTCATTGATAGTTTTGACAGAGTTTCTAACTCCGCGTGGCATTGCATCACTTCCTTTTCATGTTATTGTTATATTCATTATAGTCATGCTGGGCCCGTGGTATTCCAAAAGACCATAAAAATAGTCCAACTTCTTCTTTTTGGTTAAAGTAGGTTCTAACTTTATTCCTACATGACATATACAGACTTCGCAACTAAATCCATTTTCGTCATAATGGACAATATTCACAAAGAAGTATATAATATTGGGCAACCTACGTATCATAAATTATAGAAACAAATCAATCCTATGTTAGCCTAAAGTAGCCTTTGAAAACAGGATCAAGATAAACATTACCATGGAGGATGGAGATGAAGAAAGCAAACTTATCACACTTTTTACTTATTGTGTTTGCTATGGTTGTTTTACTGCCTATGATTATCATACCTGTTAGTGCGAACGCTGGGCCGACCTACATGTACGCCGAACCGGGTATGGGAATCACTGTTAATACCGACTGCCCGATTGTTGTAACCCATGAAGATTTGACATTCGATTTATCGGGACCTAGGGGCACATGGGGACCTCTGGCACAGGTTAAGGCAGCGTATTCAATGAAGAATCCGACTGATGAGACGCAGATTGTTCAAATGGCATTCCCCTACATCACGAAATTTGCACCGACTACCGATAGATCTGTGAGAGTCTATGAGAACGGTTCCGCTGTGGATTGCGAAATATATTATGGCGGAGTAACTAAAAATGAGGAAGACATCAATACGATCCAGTTTGACGACATCCTCTCAAATGTTATTATATCAATACCCGACGAACCCGAAGATGGCATGCTCTATACCTTAAATATCGATACCTCCTCTGTCCCTGAGGGTACTGAAAGGATCCATGTAAGGATGGACCTTGAATATGAGGGTGAATTTTGCCTAACCTCCGGATTTACCGGGGGGACCTTCTATGATGATGGGACTGCTTCACTGGTTACGTGGTACTACCTTGAACGGGTAGAGGAACCAATTAGTGTGTTTGTGCCAGGCGGCCGTCTTTTTAACTACAGTGCTGCGACGTATGAGAGCTACGACTCAGATGAGCCTCTGGACTATGCCAGTATCAGCTTTGACGTTAAGACAACCAGTATGCGGGACTTTGTAACGACTGTTCTCAGCAATTCTGAATACGTAAATTACACTGAATTCAGTGAGAGTATGTATTGGGCGATGCTTACAGAGCTGGCAAATGAAGAATATGTAAGGCAATACAACGGAACTGTTAGTGTGTCTGAGCTATATTTCAATGTGCGATCAAGGCCGAGACTTGCATTAGCTGTATACGATGTTGAGTTTGCACCGGGTGAGGATAGAGATATAACTGTTATGTCCAATATAGAGGGAACGATGAATAGACCGAGTGGATATTCTAACAGGGGCATGAACTATACCTATACCTATATGTCAAACCCTGCATCACATTGGGCGGATTTTGGTACTATGAATATTATAGTTATCCCTCCCGATGATGAGGAACTTTCTCTAACATCTGCATACCCGGAACTCACACTTAATAATGATGGCACATACAGCGCAGAACTTGACCGCCTGCCCGATGAGAATATCCGATTTACATTCTCTACTCCCGATGGCGATGGCGTTGCGGCGATATTTGATGGGAGCACATTTATATTTCTTCTTGTGCTTACGTTTGCTGCATTGATTGTCGTGACAATTGTGCTTTTGCTTCGTAAACACAGGCGGAAGGCAGCGGCGTGATTAAAAATCTCTGCGGAGGATAAAGATGAAGAGATTGCTTGCATTGGTTATTTTTCTGCCCATGCTTATTCTACCTTGTTCCGCGGGTACCGATCCGTCTCACACCTACTCTTTCCCGGGTATGGGGATGGTAGTTGCCCCCGATTGTCCGATAGCTGTAAGTCACAACGACTTAACATTTGACCTGTCGGGCGCGGATGGTTTTCCACTGGCACAGGTTGAAGCAGCCTATACGCTGACAAATCCGACAAATCAGACACAAGTAGTACAGGTGACATTACCATATGTCACTTGCTTTGGCAGATTTCCCAATAGCACAGCACGGGTATACGAGAACGGCAGTGCTGTGGATTGCGACACATTTTATGGTGGTTCGATAAAGAATAACAGAGACTACATCTACGATGTTTATTTCGAGGACATCCTTTCGAATGTGGTGTTCCCTCAACCTCCCGAGCTGGAAGATGGTATACTCTATAACCTGCATGTTGACATCTCGTCTGTTCCTGAAGAGACAGTTGCTTTTTATGTTCTTATCAATTTTAAGCTTGATGGTGACTTGTGCCTGACAAGTCATGATTCCACCAGTGCTCTTAATGATGATGGGCAGGCGACACTAAAAATATATTACTCCCTTCAGTACAAGCAAGGACCGATCCGAGTGTTTGTTCCCGGGGGTAGTATATCCGACTTTAGTGCTATGGCTTACAAGAAATCTAACCTAGAGGAGCAGTTTGAATATGTTTCATTCGATCTGGAAGTAGATACTACAAGCATGTGGGATTTTACTTTGACTGTGGATAAAGATTACGGATATTATGGCAGTATGGATTTCAGCGAGTATTCGTACCGAGCTCTTCTTGCAGATTTATACTCGGAGTTGGAAAGTAGAGAAGAGACGGACCAATACAATGGGTTTGTAAGTCTTCGAAAGCTTCTATATGACTCGCTGTTTAGGTATCGGCTTGCAGTAGCAGTCTTTGATCTCGAGTTTGCAGCGGGTGAGGATAAAGATATTATGGTGATGTATACCATAGATCCAACTTACGATAAGCCGCATAAGGACGATAGAGACCTCAGATATACATATAACTATATCTCAAGCCCGGCACCCCATTGGTCGGACTTCGGAACTATGAGCATAAAGGTTATACCGCCGGATGACAATGAGTTGTACCTCAAATCGTCAAGACCGAAACTCAAGCTTGATACTGATGGTACATATTACGCAGAGTTAGGTAAGTTACGAAAGAAGATTGACTTTACATTCGCCACTCCCGAAAACGGCTATGCGAGAGTATTTGGGCTGAAACCGCATGTGTTTCTTATTCTGCTTGCCATAACGGTGAGTCTAGTTATAGCTATAGTTAAATTTCTACAAAAGCCGGACAAAAGGTGGCGTCGTGGGCAAAAAGGTGATAAACAGGGAAGATGACGATGTGAAGCTGGCGATGGTAAGCCGACGAAGGACGTGACAAGAGCGATGATAAGCTGACGATGACAAGCTGACGATGACAAACTGTGAAGCTGGTTA
>JAAYOS010000133.1 GCA_012520195.1 Clostridiales bacterium
AGAGGATGACGACTCCCCCCCTCTCCAACTGTTATCCGTTTGGGCCTTCTACCCATCTGTTGCAGAAGTTCAAAAGAATCTCTGAAGTTATAGGCAACTCCTTCCAAAATTGCCCGGGCAAACATTGCTTTGGTCGCGGAAGCAGTTATTCCCGCGAAACATGCTTTGGCATCGGGATTGTTGTACGGAGTAGAGGCCCCCTGAAGAAACGGAAGAAAGATTAGGCCATTGCTCCCCGCCGGCACTTCAGCTGCTTGATCAAGCAGGATACGGTAAGCATTTGCTTTCTCCGAAGCTGTCTGCGTGTTCTCTGCATGTATGAAATTCTCAACAAACCACGTTAAGGAGTATCCGCCGGTCATCACCAATCCGTGAAGGAAATACTTGCCCGGCACTGCATGGCACATCAGGAATAAGCCTGAGGGTAGTTGCTCGGGAACCATCTCTTGATAATAGGCCACATGGCCGGCAGTGCCAATGGTTGCGCATGCGGTATCAGGCGTCGTCACGCCTGTCCCTATAGCTAAAGCAGCCATATCACCTGCTCCGACCACTACCGAAATACCTGCCTTCAACCCAGTTTCATTGGCGCAATCAGCAGTTACGCGACCCACCAACTCGGGTGACTCGTGCAAAGAGGGCAAAATGGACGACGAAATGCCAAGTTCAGACAGGAGTTCCCAAGCCCAATCTCGTTTTTCCAAATCCAACATGAACGCTGCGCCAGCATCGCTCTTATCCGTGACGCAAACACCTGCTAGGCGCAGAGTAATGAAATCCTTTGCAAACACGATTTTGTGCGTCCGATCCAACAGGTTTGACTGATTGTCTTTATACCAAAGAAGTTTGCTGAGAACATGAATTGGTCCGGGTGTACTTAAGGCAAGTTTTTGTAAGGAATCGCCATAGTGAGCCGTCAAGAAATCAGCTTGTTCTGTTGCACGCTGATCCAGCCAGATTGCAGAATTACATAAAGGATTGAGGTCTTTGTCAAGCAATACCAGTCCATTCAACTGCCCCGACATTGCGATTGTCGCTACTTGACCCAAATCGACCTTGGCGCCCAGCTCCTCAATGGCCTTCTTGACAGCAATCCACCAATCTTTCGGGTCTTGCTCTACCCGGTCGGGAGCAGGTCTATAGGTGGGATAATCCTGTTGCGCCTGTCCTCGGATAACACCGTTTTCATCTATAGCTAACGCCTTGACCGAGGACGTTCCCAGGTCTATGCCTACTGTTAGAATACCCTTACACACCGCCACCACTCTCCTTCCGCCCTGAGGGAGCATTGATGTCAATGTGAATCTCAAAACGGTTTCCTTGAATAAAACTCAGGGTATACTCCATTATTTGACCACCACTGGAGTAAGAGATCCGCTCAGCCTTAAGCACGGCGGTATCCACTTCAGTATTCAAAAGGGATGCAGTAATCCTGTCTGCTTTTTCTGCGATATATGTTTCATGTGCCCATGTCGGTCGACTCCCATATTTGGAGTCTAACGTTTTGTATAACGAAACTGACACCTCGTCTTCAGTCAATTCTGGCACTAACCGGGTTGGTACATACGATGTAGATAGAATCACAGGTTCCGCATTCGCGGTATGAACTCGTTTGATTTTCCATACGATGCTATCTCTATTAAGGTTCAGGCATTTGGCAATGTGTCTATTAGGTATCTCCTTGGCAAGTTCGACTAGTAAGATCCCTGGACACAATCCTCGGGCACGGATATCTTCACTATAGCTGGGTAGTACATGAAAATGACGCCTAATGATCGGCGGTTTGACGTAGGTTCCGCTCTTAGGCACTCTGTACAGGTAATCCTCCGCAACCAGTTCTTCAAAGGCCTGCTGCACCGTCCCTCTGCTTACTTGGAACATCTTAGCGCATTTTGATTCTGAGGGGATTCTGGTGTGCGGGCCTTGGGATTCAATTAGCCTAAGAAGCTCTTGTTTGATCTGCTGATAAAGCGGTATATCCGACGACCTATCAATCACGAGGA
>JAAYOS010000134.1 GCA_012520195.1 Clostridiales bacterium
ATAGCGCCAATCACATATTTTGTGGTTGGCGTTAATCATATAGTAAACGTGTCTGACGGTCGCTGTTTGTGATCTACCCAAAATACATAAAAGGAGAAAAAATCATGAGCGATTATATTGTAAAAGGCCTTGCACACATCGGAATTATGGCGGAGGATCCTAGAAAATGTGCCGAGTTTTATGTCGAAAAACTTGGATTTCGCCATTTCTATGAGAAAGAGTTGGGTCAGATGACACTGAGTTTTGTGGAAAACGGCGGTTGCGTGATTGAATTCGTCCAGAAAGGTCCAGTGCCGGTTCCTGGAACAGTGGATCATATCGCATTGGAAGTCATGGGAATTGAGGCTTTGGTGGCAGAGTTAAAAGCCGCCGGCGTGGAATTCGAATCTGAGAATATAAATCACATGGCTGACTTCTTCCCTAACGGTGTAAAGAACATCTTCTTCAAAGGTCCCGCAGGCGAACGCATCGAACTGTTTGATTATTCTCGATAACGTGTTCCCGTAAGACAGCTTATAATAAGGAGTAAGACGAAAAGGAGTCGCCGCAGAATTTTCATTTTGCGACAACTCCTGATTTGTTGGTGCTGCTCGTATATGCGAGGTGAGTTCGACTAGTACAGTTCTATGACTTCTCCAGTCTTCAAGTCACGGGCAAAGCGCCTCAAAAATGACCAGGTGAGTACATGCATAAACCTAGAGGTGGTGTGGGGGATATTCTCCATGGCTACCGTTCTGAAGCGGAAATTGCCATCAATATTCTTTATGTCGCCGATATAGCACTCGCTACCTTCAGCGTAAACTATATCTGCTCTATCAACCGGGAATCCCAGCACGCGTTCAACTTTGTTTCCGTTGGCTGCTGCGATTATCTCCTCGTCCGAAGGGATTGGACAGCGCATTGCATAGAGTCTGCGTTTCCATGAGACAATCCGGTCATCACGGTTCATAGGGAAGGACCTTCCTCGTAAAGGTGAGTCCTCGGGGACTCCCGGAGCATCTGTGTTCATGGGGAATATGCCGACCATTTCAGTGGTTCCGGCTACGTTAATAACAGGCATGTCTATGCTGGTCATGAGTTCAACCCCTTCTTGGGTGGAGCCATAGAAGTCTAGTATGATGCCTGCTGTGTCTCCCTGTTGGCCAACGGCTGCGATGCTCTTATGGTGGCGACGCATGAATTCCATGGCGAACTCACCGTAATGGGAGTGACCTGTGACGTACACGCGGCTGGGATCTATTGGGAAGTCACGCAGAGTCTCTTGGATCATGTCATAAAACAGGTCGTTTGTGTTAAGGTCCTCAGAGGAGTATATCAATGCGATAAATTCTCCCTGTGCGGCAAGGTCAATCATATACTCGTAGAAAGCTATTGCTAGTAGTTCAACGGGCCGAAATATCGCAACCACTGGAAGGTTCATTTCTTTGTTCTCGTAAGCCTCCAACGGTACAAAAGCTAGCCACTTTTCACCTTCAGTCACTCGAATCTCGCAGCGGACGCCCATGTCTTCCCAGTATTTGAGTAGTTCAGGGTCGTCTACATCGCTATAACGTGTCATGAAGCCCCGCGCTTTTATTACATATTTTCCACCCTCGCTGTGAATGAATCGCTGGAAATCGAAGTCTGTGTTCCCAGAAAGATAGCTTCCATCTCCCCAGTCGTTTACTTCCTTATAGTTATAATATTTGTTACCCATGTTCTATTCCTCCTAAAGCGAAATGCCTAGGCTGCAACACGCCGGTTTTTCCGGTTGCAACACATTGGCAAATGTTTGAATAGACTTATTGTATTTGTAGTGCGGATTTATGTCAATACTTCCTCCATTCTATTAATTTGGACTGTTTGCATTAGCCTTCTCATTTAGTCTGAATTATAGTGATATCTTGCGTATTGTAGCTTTTGGAGCAAAAAAATAGTATAATAAAAGAACTTATTAGCGCATAAGGAGGATGTTCAGAATATGAAAACTGTGGATGAGAGCAAGCCTATGGGATTTTTACAATTAGCAGAGAAGCGATATTCGGTTAGACGTTTTTATGACAAACAGGTAGAACAGGAGAAAATTGAAGCGATATTGAGGGCAGGTCAGGTAGCCCCAACTGCATGTAACCTTCAGCCACAAAAAGTATTGGTGATTCAAAGTGATGATTCGTTGGCAAAGCTTAGGAAGTGTACGGGGAGTCATTTTAATGCACCGCTTGCGATTTTGACTTGTTACGATAAGGACCTATGCTGGAAGAGAAGCTACGATGGTAAATCAAGTGGAGATATTGATGCTTCAATTGTTACGACCCACATGATGTTAGAAGCGGCTGATCTTGGAATTGGCTCAACCTGGGTTATGCATTTTATTCCGGAAGCAGTTCGTGAAGAGTTTCGGCTACCTGAGAACTATGAACCTGTTAGCATACTTGTTATGGGCTATCCTGCCGAAGATTCCAAACCCGCTCCCGCTCACACCAATATCAAGCCACTACCTGAAACAGTCTCATATGATGAGTTTTAGTATAATAACATGAATATTATACTTATTGGAATGCCCGGAGCAGGGAAGAGCACTCTGGGAGTCTTGCTTGCAAAGACTCTGGGGATGAGTTTTGTTGATACCGACATTGTTCTGCAGGAGCAAGAGGGAAGGCTTCTGCATGAAATATTGAATACTGATGGGCTGGAGTACTTTTTAGCAGCAGAAGAATCCGCAGTATCACAGTTGGAAGTTGAAAACTGCGTTATTGCTACAGGTGGTAGTGTGGTTTACTCTCAAAAAGCGATGGAGCACCTAAGGAGTACGGGTATTACAGTTTACTTATATGTTTCGCTTGAGGAGATAGAAAAGAGAATTGGAAACATTAAGACCCGTGGCGTCGTTATTCCAAGCGGTAAGAACCTTGAGGATGTTTTTATGGAAAGGGAACCGCTATATATGACTCATTGTGACATTATGCTGGATTGTACTAACAAGAGTGTAGAGCAGACAGTGACCGAAGCAGTATTACTCATAAATGAACTAGAGAGATAGAGAGGAGTGCAACATTCCACCTCATTCTTGAGAGGATAAGGTATACTGTTGCTTTTATGAATGAAATATGAAAATACAACATATGCCGAGTTTATTGAGCGCCCTAATCGCTTTGTGGCTTATGTCAAGCTTGATGGTAAGGTAGAGAAAGTTCATGTAAAAAACACCGGACGTTGTAATGAACTACTTTTGCCCGGCAGCGATGTTGTACTTGTGAAGACAGGTAATCCCTTAAGGAAAACGCAATACGATTTGGTTGCTGTGCATAAGGCTGGACTAGGCTGGGTCAATATTGACAGTCAGGCACCAAATCAGGTTTTGAAGGAATGGCTGAACAGTTCGCCGGCACTGTTTGAAAATATCACATTACTCAAACCGGAATATACATATGGAAAGTCCCGCATAGATTTCTATCTGGAGTGTGGATCAAGAAAGGTTCTGATCGAGGTGAAAGGGTGCACGCTGGAAATAGATGGCGTAGGATATTTTCCTGACGCACCGACAGAACGTGGAGTGAGGCATTTGTACGAGCTTGCTGAAGCGGCAGAAAAAGGGTATGAGTGCTATTTAGCATTCGTAATTGCCATACCCGGTGTCCGTAAAGTATTACCCAATGTGAAGACCCACCCAGAGTTCGGGATAGCTTTCGAAGCTGCAATGAAAGCAGGTGTGAAGGTGCTTTACCTTCCCTGTAATGTTATGCCAGATGAGCTGTGTATCGATACCGAACACATAACCTGCAAGAGATTTATTGGATAACAGCCAAGAACACTAATAACCCTTCAAAGAAGAGGGGTTATTTTTAGTTGAATATTTTTCTGAACTTTTACATGTAGTTATTGGCGGTAGCGGCTTTATAAAAGCATATGACGTTCATAAGAAATACTTATCAATAAAGATAAAATATTGAATATAATTCAAAAATATTTTGACAAACGCATAAATTATGATGTATAATAGACCAAAATATACCATAAATAACAGAATACTATGATAATTCAGCAAAAGTAATTCGTAAATGTTATTGATTCGCAGTATTAGGTTGAAGGGGAGACTTGTTTGGAGATTTCAAAAGAAGCATGGCGAATTTGGGCAAAGAAACAGGGGGATCCACCAATGTGGATGCCTCTAGCCATACATATTGCAGATTGTATAGATGTTGCAGAGCGGCTTTGGGAGAACTGGCTGTCTGACGGGGTGAGACTAAAGCTAGCACAATCATTAGGTAGCTTTGAAACGGCAAAGCAGCTGCTAGTGTTTTTTGCGGCGGTACATGACTTGGGTAAGGTTACGGTTATTTTTCAATCAAAACCATCTTACCCAACTCCTTACCCCATTGATTATGATTTGATTGAGAAACTATTCTTAGCGGGTTTAGATATGCCTGACTATAGTGGCCAGACCGATCCCCAAAAAACACCCCATGCTATGGCTGGGGAAATAATGCTTTTGACGAGAGAGTGCCCTAAATCGGTTGCTGTAGTTGTGGGGTCACATCATGGAAAGCCATCGGACTTTGAGTATACTGCAGAGGACTATCTATATGCATACAGACAACACTATATTGGAGGTAAAGAGCACAATCACGCTTGGTTAAGTGTTCAGAATGAATTTATGGAATTCATTCTGAGCAATTCAGGTTTTGGAGAGTTTTCAGATATACCTGAAATTCCACAAGAGGTGCAGATAATTTACTCGGGGTTACTAATAATGGTTGATTGGATTGCAAGCAACTCATATTATTATCCTTTGTTCTCTCTTGAAGATGACCTTGAGAATACGGACCTAGAAGCTAGGCATCAAGATGCATGGATACGATTGAACTTGCCGTATGGTTACCGTCAACAATATTTTGGTGATGAGAGTACACTATGTAAAGAGCGTTTTGGA
>JAAYOS010000135.1 GCA_012520195.1 Clostridiales bacterium
AAGTGTTCATAGCGAAAGCATTTCCCGTTCCGCCCAGACCCAAACCGCCAGAAACAAGTGAAAACTACAAGATATCTAGATAACATTTGACAGAGAAAAAGTGTTTCACTTTAACTTGCAATTTGCGTAATCCTGTTCCACAGCTGTTTTGCCTTTACTTTTGAAGGGCTGTATGCTATATTTACAGAAAAGTTTGTCCGAGGTGCAAAATATGATTTGGAATGAGCGTATCGAGACCATGTCCCGTGACGAGATGCGGGAGCTTCAGAGCAAAAATCTCCGCTCAGCAGTAAACCGCGTTTACAATTCGATAGAGTCCTATCGAAAAAAGATGGATGCAATCGGCCTAGAACCCGGAGATATTAAGTCAATTGACGACCTTAGTAAGCTGCCCTTTACAACTAAGGATGACCTGCGAGACGCGTATCCCTACGGTATGATCTGCGTACCGATGGAAGAAGTTGTTCGTGTACATGCGTCTTCAGGCACCACAGGGAAGCAGACTGTAGTGGCGTACACGAAAAATGACATTGACCTCTGGAGTGAAGTCATGGCACGTTCCATGACAATGACCGGTGTTACAAAGCACGATATAGTCCATGTATCATATGGGTATGGACTGTTCACCGGTGGCCTCGGTGCTCACTATGGCACTGAATGTGTTGGCGCTGTAACTGTTCCTGTCTCAACGGGTAATACTAAAAGACAGCTCCAACTGCTCCATGATTTTGGTGCCACAGTACTGATGTGCACACCGTCCTACGCACTCTATCTCACAGAGATGATAGAAAATGCTGGACTGATGGATGAGATGAAGCTCCGCGTTGGGGTTTTCGGTGCTGAGCCCTGGACCGAGGAGATGAGACATACGATTGAGGAGAGACTACATATCTCTGCTCACGACATATATGGCTTATCCGAAATTATTGGGCCGGGTGTATCCTGTGAGTGCAAAATGAAGAATGGCCTCCATGTTGCCGAGGACCACTTTGTACCTGAAATAGTGGATCCAGCGGACGACAGCCTGCTTGGCGAGGGTGAATCGGGAGAGCTGATCTTTTCGTGTATTACAAAGGAGGCTATGCCCCTTCTCCGCTATCGGACAAGGGATATTTCGAGCCTGAACTTGCAGAAATGCGAATGTGGACGCACTTCGGTGCGCATGATGAAGCCAATGGGCAGAGTCGACGACATGCTTATAATCCGTGGCGTCAATATATTCCCTTCACAGATAGAGAGCGTGCTTCTTGGAATCACTGAGGCCTCGCCCTTCTTTATGCTGATCGTGGATAGGGTGAATAATCTCGATACTATTGAAGTACAGGTCGAGATGAAGCCTGAGTTTTTCTCGGATGAAGTGCGCGCAATTGAGCGATTGAGAACCAGAATCACTAAGGAAATCGAGTCAACACTTGGAATAACGGTAACTGTAACACTTGTCGAGCCCCAGACTATCCAGCGTTTTGAGGGCAAGGCTGTTAGAGTAATTGACAGGAGAGGGAAGCTCTACTAACCTGTTCTCCAATCAAACATTCTGAATATATTAAGAGGTGTCAAATGGAACTTAAAAATCGAAAAGAGATGGATCCGCAGTTTCAATGGGACTATACACACATGTTTGAGAGCAAAGAGACTTGGGAGAAGGAGTTTGAGCGAGCAAAGGACCTTATAGCCGACATTCAGAAGGTAGCAGGGACTCTGTGTGAATCTGCAGAGTCACTCAAAAAAGGACTGGATACTATCTACGGCGCATTTGAGAGGATAGAGCTGGTATATCTATACGCATATCTTCATAAGTGCGGGGACAACGGAGACCCAGAGTATCAGGATATGGCGGCACGCGCAATACAGCTGCTTGTATCGATTGAAACGGTTGCGTCATTTGTTCAGCCTGAGATTCTTGCAATACCCGAGGAGACACTCAAAAAATACCTTGAGTATGATGGCCTCAAGACTTACCGCCACATGTTAGATGACATTGCACGAGGAAGGGCTCACACACTTGATGCTGAGAAGGAGCGCATGCTCGCAATGCTTGGCGATGCTGCTCAGTCACCGAGTGACAGTTTTGAGATGCTTGAAAGTGTCGATATGACATTCCCAAAGATCAAGGACGAGAACGGAAATGAAGTAGAGCTGACACACGGAAACTTCAATGTATACCGTGAGAGCAGGGATCGCCGTGTGCGTGAGGAGGCATTTGAGAAATATTTCGGTGAGTTTAAGAAATATCTAAACACATTTGCCGCCATGTATTCCGGTTCCGTAAAGTTTGACACCTACTTTGCCGATGTTCGCAACTACGACAATGCGTGTCAGGCAGCCCTGTTCGGTAGTAACGTGCCTGTGTCCGTCTATGAGCAGCTTATCGAGGCGGTTCACTCCGGACTAAAAACCATGCGCCGCTATATCGACGTACGCAAAAGAGTGCTCGGTCTTCCTGAGATCGACATGTTCGACCTGTACACCCCAATCGTGGAAGACGTCGATTTCAAGGTGACCTTTGAAGAGGCTAAGGAGCTCGTAAAAGAGGCATTAAAGCCCCTCGGAGAGGATTATCAGAGGCTTCTGGACAAAGCATATAGCGAGAAGTGGATAGATGTATATGAGAACAAGGGTAAGACAACCGGCGCTTTCTCTTGCGGGGTTTATGGCGTACACCCATATGTCCTTCTCAACTATGCCGACACACTTGACGACGCCTATACGCTGGCCCATGAACTAGGTCATGCTATGCATTCATATCTCTCTTCTACCACCCAGGATTATGTCAACCACAGGTATAAGATTTTAGTAGCCGAGGTCGCATCGACGGTAAACGAGGTTCTGCTTACTAAGCATCTGCTGTCAATCGAGACTGATCCAAAGCGTAGAGCGTATATATTGAATCATTTCCTTGAGGGCTTCAGGCTTACCGTGTTTAGACAGACCCTCTTTGCAGAGTTTGAGAAGAGAACACATGAGATGTATAAGGAAGGAACTCCGTTGACAGCACAGTCTCTAAATAAGCTGTATAGGGAGCTCAATGAACTCTATTATGAGGGTGCGGCTGTTAACGAAATGATGGACGTTGAGTGGGCGAGGATACCGCATTTCTACAGGGCATTCTACGTGTACCAGTATGCAACCGGATTCTGCAGCGCAGTATCGATAGCTGATCAAATACTCGAGACGGGAAATCCCTCCAATTATCTGGAGTTCCTATCACTTGGCGGAAGCAAATACCCCATTGATGAGTTGAAAGTTGCCGGAGTGGATCTGACGAAACCTGAGCCGGTAGCAAATGCCCTTAAGGTGTTTGAAGAGACTCTCGATGAATTCGAGTCAATTGTTCTGAAGTGATTGGTATTTGCCATATGCCATATACCGTACCATATACAGAATGCTATAGATCTCTTGCTATATACAGATGGTTATTGGTAATGGCAGATGGTGGCGATAGATAAGACCCTCTTGTTGAAAAAGAATTTCCATTGCTGTATACTTGAAATATACGCTGCCTGAGGAGGTTAAACGATGCCTATCAATCAGATATCCATTTTTATTGAAAATCGTCCGGGCAGACTCTATGCAATTACAAAGGCTCTCAGTGACAACAACATCGACATACGAGCCCTGTCTCTTGCTGACACAACGAATTTCGGGATATTGCGTCTTATCGTAAATGACCCCGAGCGTGCTGAGACTGTGCTGCGTGAAAAAGGTTTCACTGTGAGCATTTCAAAGGTGTTAGCCGTACAGGTTGATGACGAGCCCGGAGGCCTGCACTCAATCATGGGCAAGCTCCATGAGCAATCAATCGGTGTAGAATATGCATACGCATTCATAACACGAAAGGCCGACAGCGCATTCGTTGTTCTCCGTGTTGAGGATAATGAGAAAACAGCGCAGTATTTGAAGAGCTGCGATGTTAAGATCGTTGAGGCCGATGAAATATTTGAGTTATAAACATAAAGTGACAAAATATATATAAACACATCCTTGGAGGCAATATAATGACCGGAATAAGTAAAGAGGTTCGTTTGATGGCTGAAGAAGCCGAGAGCTCTCTTGCCGGGGTATTTAACAGCATCAATAAAACGGCGGAACGTAACACTGAGAGAGTGATGGCTGCGTTCCGCCGTCATTCTGTATCGGATACGATGTTCGCCGGCACAACAGGCTACGGTTATAATGACCGCGGCCGCGACACACTTGATCAAATTTATGCGGATGTTATGGGCTGCGAAGCGGGTCTTGTGAGACTGGGCTTTGTTAATGGAACACATGCTATTTCATCCGGACTTTTTGCCGCACTGAGACCTGGACAGGTTCTTCTCATGGCAAACGGAACACCCTATGACACTATACATGGCCCTATCGGCTTACGTGG
>JAAYOS010000206.1 GCA_012520195.1 Clostridiales bacterium
CCGCAGCCCCTATAGCTCTAACTGATTTGACTGTTGAGAGCGCAATAAAAGCAGTTCACGCCGAGTATTATTCGGGCGGCGAGAGCGGCTATGTGGCAGGTACCGATCCTACCTGGGGCATGTATCTCATTACCCAGTTTTGGGGTGTTGCCGGCACACCCTATGTCATTGTCAACGGCGCGCCCGTTGGCTCCTCAATGACAGATCCGACCGTCGATTCCTATCCGGTCAAAAATGGTGACAATATTGTCATCTCAATATCCAGCGATCCAGCTGTTCCCGCACAGGCAATCGCTCTGACGGTATCCGTCGATGGCGATTTTGCTACTGTTACTGCAACAAACTGGGCTCTTGATTTCACCACCTTTGCTTACACATCCTCCCCCCTTGCCGGTGCTGCTGTAATAGACCCTGCAACAGGCACGGCTCTGGGTACCACGGATGACAGCGGAAGTATAACCGTTCCCGCAGGCGGTGTTGTGGCTATCGACGGGCTTGCCGCCATTCCGGCTGACGGAAGCTCAGCTTCCACTCCCGACTCGGTAACAGCCCCTGCCCCCGCAGCTCCCGCAGAGCCTGCCGCTCCTGTAGCTCCCGGCGAGGATGTCACCGTATATGTCACGGTAAGCCTTGACGGTGTGCTTCAGATAGCGGCTCAGCCTGTTACGGTCAACATTGCCACAGCAGACGCCGCAATCAAGGCCGCTCACGCTCAGTATTATTCCGGTGGTGAGAGCGGATATGGCACAGGCATTGACCCCACATGGGGAATGTTCATGATCAATACATGCTGGGGCGTTGCTGGCACTCCCTATGTTATTAAAAACGGAGCCCCTCTGGGAACCGCTGAAAACGCCGATTTTATTTCCGCCGATGTAATGCCCATATCGGACGGGGACAATATCATTTTGGTTATTTCCTCCACAGGAGCAGCCTTCCCCACGGTATCCCTGAAACTCAGTGATGACAATGTACTCTCGGCCCAGTCCTGGGTCATGGACTTCCAGACATTTGCATATACCGACTCCCCAATGGCCAACTATCAGGTAATTGACGCCGAAACAGGGGAGGTACTGGGTGAAACGGACGCTCTGGGTAAATTCAAGCTCAAGAAGATACCCGACTGCGGCGTTGTGGCTCTCACCGGACTTGCGGCCATTCCCGTTGGCCAAGTGAAGAGCTTTACAGCCTATGACGGCGAGTATATACCCCCTGTATATGACTATTCTGTATTCGGGGGTCCCAACGGAAAATCCCTGCTCAGAATAGTAATAATCGGTGCCGCTCTTGCCATACCTCTCGGCATTGTGGTCCTCCACGCCCAGAGAAAAGAGCTTAAAAACCGCGGTGTAAAATTCGCCAAGCTCAGTGACAAGCATACGAAACAATAGCCGTGACCGATATTATTAAATAATCAGGGAGGTATAATAAAAAGCATGAAAAAGCAAAAACTGGGCGAGGTCCTGAAACGCATATGGAAGATGACCGCACCCTACTGGCTGAAGTCTGAAGAGCGCTGGGGAAGCCTCGCACTTCTGGCCGTAAACATCATCATGATGGTCTTCAATAACTTTGTCGGTGTGCGGATGGTCATATGGAACAGAGACTGGACAAACGCCTTGACCAACAAAGACGCCAAAATGTGGGAGCAGAATATATATGTGTTCCTGCTGGTAGGCGCGGCAAGTATCTTTGCCGGAACCTTCAACGTATACATACAGGCATGGGTGAGCATCCGCTGGAGAAGATGGATGACGGCCCGTTACATGAGATACTGGATGGAGGGCGGCAACCACTACAGGATGCAAATCACCGGTAATGAAACCGATAACCCCGATCAGCGTATTTCCGAAGATGTCACCATGTTTATCGGTAGCACCTGGAACTTCAGCTTCTCACTGGCTCAAAACCTCCTGTCTCTGGGCACATATCTGGTTATGCTCTGGCAATTGTCCGCAACCATTCCCCTTATGATTGCCGGCAAAGACTGGTCGTTCCCGGGCTACTTCATAGTGATAGCTATCATATGGGTATTCATAACCACATTCGTCACCCATAAAATCGGTAAACCGTTGGCACGACTGAACTACAACCAACAGATGTATGACGCCAACTTCCGTTACTCCCTTGTGCGTGTCAGAGAATGCAGTGAGCAGATTGCTCTTTTGAAGGGCGAGGAAGTTGAACACACCCGTCTTATGGTCATATTCGGTGACGCGGTTGCCAATACCTTTAGAACAATGGGAAGAAACATGCGGCTCGGCTTTGCCTCAATGGCCTTGGCCTACGGCGATGCCATGATGTTCACATTCCTGCTGGGTCCTGCCTATTTGTTCTATGACGCCATTCCCGGATACGGAACATTCATGCAGGTAGCCACCGCGTTCCAAAACGTTGTAAACGGCTTTAAGTGGTTCCAGACCCAGTACGGCGGACTGGCCACATATGTGGCGGTTATAGACCGTCTTTACGCGTTCAACATCAACTACGAAAAGTCCATCGAGGCTGCAGAGCAATCCCAGCTCAGATTTATCGACAGCGACGAGGACATCGACATCAAGAAGCTGGAGGTATATCTCCCCACCGGACACAAACAGATTGTCGCGGACGACATTGTTATCAAGCCGGGTGAAAAGGTACTCATCAGGGGAAGAACCGGCGCCGGAAAAACCACCCTGTTCAGGGTCCTGGCCGGCATATGGCCCTTTGGCTCCGGCGATATAGGGATGCCGAAGGACAAAAAGGTCATTGTCCTCCCGCAGAAACCGTATTTCCCCATTGGCACGTTGGCGGAAGCCGTCAGCTATCCCGAGCCGGTGGGTACATACACCCGTGAGGAAATCCAGCAGGCGCTGCGCGACGTAGGCATGCCTCAGCTGGCCTTCAGGCTCGACGAGTATTCCAACTGGAACGCCATGCTCTCTGGCGGTGAACAGCAGCGTGTGGGTATCGCGAGAGCTATGCTCTATAATCCCGATTTCATCTTCTTTGATGAGGCAACCTCCGCAATGGATGAACCCTCCGAGCAGGAGCTCTACACCATGCTCCTTGAAAGGATGAAGGACACAACAATAGTTTCCATAGGACACCGTTCCTCACTGCAGAAATTCCA
>JAAYOS010000136.1 GCA_012520195.1 Clostridiales bacterium
CTACTAGACCGAGCCTTATCTGCTGGAATCCCTCCAGTAGTTTTGAGCCCTCTGCATCAAGCTGTCCTAGCCCCGCTGCAATCCCTTCAGCGCCCCCGGTAAGTTCGGATGAACCTTGTACTATCTCGTTCAACCCTTCTCCATATGCGTCCATACCTCGGGAGAGACCGGCAGCTGACTCGTTGAGAGTTTTGGCACCGTCACTGATCTGTCCAATACCTGTCGAGAGTTCCGCCAGACCTTCTGCAAGTGCTCTTGTCCCGGCAGCAAGTTCCCCGGAACCCTCTTGCATCTCGGTTATCCCCGACGTGAGCCCTGTCTCTTCAATTATATCAGATATGTTATATGGCATCATCGAAAAAGTTATGCTATCGAGACTCAGTTCTTCTACATCGCCTTCAATCACAAATTTAGCACTCTGTCCCGGAAGCACCATTCCTGAGTAGGTATATGTGCTACCAATGAGAACACCGGACATATCAGTCTTGATATTCTTAAAGACTTTATTGCTAATGGGTATCTGAATCTGGCAGACCATGTTTTCCCGTAAGGACCGGTCGGCTTTTTCATTCGCATTCACTTCAATCACAAGTCTGGCATGTCCCGATTCTCCACCTGTCACAATTACGGCTTGATTATCTAGTTCAATGTAGTAATTGAGGATAAACGGAAGCTCTATTCCACCTGTATGTGTGCCAGGTAATCGAGGTGTGTTTTCAACCTGAAAACTGAAATTATCATAAGTCTTTGTAAACAGGAGCGTCACACCCTGCTCATCAAGCCGGTACTCCACATCGTCGGTTAGGTTCTTTGCAGCAGAGAAATCTCCATAGATTCTGTATTCACCCGGACTAGTAACCCCCATGGTGTATACAGAGTAGAAATTTGTACCCACCTCTTTTATTACACCATAGACCGTCTCGTTCACATTTTCTACAGCGGCATTTTGAGCTTCCGCCTCAGCTCCCGCGACCTGCAAAGGCGAACTGAATACTAATATAAGTGCAATCAGAATAATCGCAGCGCGCTTTAGCTTTGTTTTTTTCATTGAGCACTCCTCCAGCAAATAACCAGCCTAATACTACCCGTCAACGTGTTAATCATTCTCTTCCCTTGCGTTTACTTCTGGCCGCCAGTTTTTCCGACGTTAATGTTGTTCTCATAATGGCACCATCAAATAGCACGAGAAGCGCCGGCAGCAGAGTCAGCACCATGATGCCGCTGATAAATGCACCTCTTCCTATAAGAATGCCTAGCTCACTGATGGCTGCAGTTTGGCTGATAAATCCTAGTGACAGCCCAGCACTCCCCAGTATGAGGAAAGATGTGAAAATCGAACCTCCTGCACTGACGACAGCCTCTATTGCAGCTTCGCGCTTAGGCAAGGTCTCTCTGAACTCCATATAGCGGTCAGCAAGTAATATAGCGTAATCTATTGTTGCTCCCAACTGGACGGAACTGATTATTAGATATCCGACAAATGACAGTGTGCTTCCTGCAAAATAGGGTATAGCCATGTTGAGCCAAATAGCCACCTCAATAACAAAAGTAAGAATAAACGGTAATGAAAGCGAGCGGAAAACAAATAGAATAATCAGCATAACAGCAATTATTGAGATGGTGTTTACAGTTTGATAGTCGGTTTCAACAACTTGTTTAATGTCGTAGATTGCTGTTGAGTTTCCTGCCAGGTAGTACTCCTCATAGTACTCGGAAATCGTATTTTCTAAATCCTCAACTGCACCAAATGTCTCTTCGCTCTCCAGCGGAACATCTAGCATAAGGATTATTCGAGCATAATCCTCCGAAACAAAGTTCTCTGTCAGTTCAGTCGGGAGAAACTCTATTGGTATAGCCGGGTCTGCGAGTGCAGAAATACTCTGTACCGACTTAACATAATCCTTCTTCCCCAGCACTTCGGAAAGCTCTGCCTCAGACTCGAAATGTCCCAGGGGAACCATAATCACAGCCTGGTTTTGTTCTCCGAATACGCCGCTAATCATTAGCTCCTCCTCGTAGATGTCGGAACCTTCACGGTTTATACCGGTCTCCCCGTATATGAAGTTGTTATTCTGCTGAGCTAAAAAGGCCGGTATCATTAACAGAATGCATAGGCCAATAAACATGAGTTTAGCCTTCTGCGTAAACCGGGCGTATCCCCTCAAGCGGGGCAGTAGTGAGCGGTGACTTGATTTCTCCAACAGTGGAGCTGTTAGCTTTATAAGTACAGGAAGGAGTGTCATAACGCTGATCAAACTTATTAGAATTCCTTTAACAAGCACACGTCCCAGGTCAAACCCTATTCCGTAGTCCATAAACCACAGCGCAAGGAAACCCGCAACCGTAGTTAGGCTGCTTCCGGCAAGAGCTGTAGTGGACTTCATAATGGCTGTCTTTACAGCGTCTTCTACTATAGCTCCTGACGCCCGCTCCGAAGAGAACCTCTCAAATAGAAAAATCGAATAGTCCATTGAAATGGCCAGCTGCAGAATGGCCTGCGTCGATTGCGATACATTCGAGATTTCACCGAAGAATATATTGGTCCCCATATTGATTATAACTGCAACACCTATGACTCCGAGATACAAAACGGGAGCCAGCCAAGAGTCGGTAAGCAGCAGTAATATTATCAGAATGAGTAGCGCTACAATGATGGATATTCGGGTTACTTCCTTATCGGCTGTTTCGGCCAGGGCTTTCGATGCAAACTGAGATCCGCCCATTGCATACCCATCCTCACCGACCCTGTCAGTGAGGATGTTTCTTATGGTATTGATTGTCTTCGATGTTAATGGTGAGTACCCATTTTCAAAATAGGTTATTTGTAATAGAGCATTACCGTCCTTGTAATAGATGTCGGTCAAATCCGAATCTAGAAACTCGATGGGTTGTGTAATGTCTGCAACATCATCAAGCCACATAACCTGGTACACCCCATCCAGTTCCTCAATTTCCTCTTTTAGCTGAATGACCTGCGGAATGGACAAGTCCCTCAACATGACAGTGCCTACCTCCGGATAACCGAAGCTGTCTTCCAGAACCTCTACGGACTTTGCCAGATTGGAGTCCTTCGGAAGATATTTTGTCATGTCGTAGTTCACTTTAACACCTAAAGCGAGAAGTACGCATATGACTGCTGCTACAATGAACACCACCAAAATGACTTTGTGGAAACGGACAACTGCTTCGGCGATTCTTACCAAGAAGATTCCTCCCTCTGACAGACAAAACTACTACCGTTTATCTTTATTGGGGACTGGTTATGCTTCAACAACAGGATTCTTATCTGCTTCCGAATCGGTCTCAGGATCGGTCTTATGCTCAGATGTCTCTCCAGGTCCGAGTTCTATCCCTAACCCGGCAGGCGGAAGGTTGTATTTCGATTTCTCATAGTTTTCAATAATTGCTGTAAACTCGTCACCCTGAAGCGTCTCATGGTCGAGCAGGGCTGCCGCCAACACGTCCATCAACCTCTCATTTTCCATCAGTATTCTCTTTGCGTCTTCGTGGCAGCTTTTTATGATCGATAGTACCTCAGCGTCTGCCCTGGCAGCACATTCCTGTGAACACTGCAGTCTTGTGTCATCTCCGAGATAAGGATTTGTCACAGTTGAAAGACCCATAAGGTCAAAGTGCTCACTCATACCGTAGCGGGTAACCATGTCTCTTGCGAGCTTTGTTGCCCGCTCTATATCGTTGGCAGCTCCTGAGGAGACAGTGTGGAATTTTACTTCCTCCGCTGATCTGCCGGCGAGCAGAATTCTAATCTGGTCGAGGGCTTCGTCCTTTAGAAGTAGATACCGGTCCTCCTCGGGAGTACTCATCGTAAAGCCAAGAGCTCCCATCGTCCGCGGCACAATTGTTATTTTTTGCACCGGCATCGGATTTGCTACCTTAACAGACACTAGCGCATGGCCAATCTCGTGGTATGCCACGAGACGCTTTTCCTTATCTGAAAGGGCCGAACTCTTCTTCTCGGCACCCGCTATTGTCAAGTCAACGGCAAAAAGCAGGTCTTCCTGCTCTACGATCTGACGGCCGTTGCGAACTGCGTTTATTGCTGCCTCGTTAATAATATTTGCGAGCTCCGCGCCGGCGAGTCCGGAGGTGGAGCGGGCTATATCCTTCAGGTCTACATCGCTGCTTATCCTTATTCCTTTTGCGTGCACCTTAAGGATTGCCTCACGGCCATTTAGATCCGGTCTGTCAACAATGATCCTGCGGTCAAAGCGACCGGGCCTGAGTAGGGCCTTATCAAGCACTTCGGGACGGTTCGTTGCGGCGAGGATGATAACTCCCTTTGAGGAGTCAAACCCGTCCATCTCGGAGAGGAGTTGGTTCAGGGTCTGCTCACGCTCGTCGTTTCCTCCGAACTGCCCGGTGTTTCTCGATTTTCCGATGGCGTCTATCTCATCAATGAACACAATACAGGGGGCCTTCTCCATAGCCTGCTTAAACAGATCCCTAACTCTGGATGCACCTACTCCAACAAACATCTCAACAAACTCAGAGCCTGTTATTGAGAAAAACGGAACACCCGATTCCCCTGCCACAGCTTTTGCGAGCAGCGTCTTACCCGTTCCAGGAGGTCCTACGAGAAGCGCCCCCTTTGGAAGCTGGGCACCGATTCCGGTGTATTTGCTTGGATTCCTAAGGAAATCCACAAGCTCCATCAGACTCTCTTTTGCCTCATCCTGTCCGGCTACATCTGCAAATGTCTTCCCAGTCTTACTCTCAGCGTATATCTTAGCGGTGTTCTTGCCAAATGACATGGCGCCGCCACCACCGCCGATCTTGCTTGACATTATGCGGACAATAAAGATCCATAGAATGGCCATCCCGGCGAAGGGGATTACCCAGCTCAACAGAACTGAGATTATCGATTCCTCTTTAATGACAGGACTAAACTCGACTCCTGCCTCGTATAGGCGGTCTGCCAGTACATTATCCTTCATATACGCAATTGAGTAGTATGAGGTATTCCCCTCTTTATCCGGCTTTGTCGTAAAGATTATGCTGTCCTCATAGACATCTGCCTTATCGATTTCGCCGTTCTCAAGCATCCTCATAAACTGCGAATATGGAACCTCTTGAATATTGATGCCGCTTATAAGTGGCTTAAACAACGTATTTATCAGTACAACTACTAGAATTGCGATTGTAAAATAAAGTACGGTATTTTTTCGTTTGAATTGCATTGAACTACTCCCATTTCACCATTTTCAACGTATTTATCTATATAACAATCTTAGCACGGGCCAATGTATTTTTCTATATTTCAAAAAAGTTTTACAGTTTGTTCATTGAAAATCAATAGTTTATTAAAATTATTAAAAAGGTTTGAATCACACCCGAAATATTAGGTATTTTTAGTTTGCTTCAGTTTACTTCAAAAATTGGGTGAATGCGGATTTATCATAAAAATTTATTGACTTTCGACAAACCTTTCCATAATGCTGCCTTTTTCGCTATTTACAATTACTTCACCTTATGCTATTATCTGCTTACAGCTTATCCAATATCTTTTTCTTATCCCACAACCCATTTTTATGTGCTTCATGGTGCCATTACGGCTTTCCATTGAGGACAGGCGCCCTACGGGCGTCTCTTTTTTGCCCGTATCGAAATAACATCCTAAAAAAATCGCAAGGAGAACCGAAGGCATAAGCCATCAGCTCTCCCTTTTACATATAATCTCTCAAAGATCTCTCAATGCTGACTACGATTACTAAATCCGATTACCTTGCGCGGCGGCGCGTCTTTCTTTCGCTGTAGAGTTTTGAACTAGATATTATACTCTTAGACTCCTGCATGAACTTTGACAGCCGTTCCTCGAAGTTGTCGGTTTCAGGGGCAGGTTGCCTCACCGGCATCTCTTCAGGTTGCGGTGGCGGTGGTGGCGCAGTCTTCTTGATTGACAGATTTATCCGGTTGTTCTCGTCAATACCGATAATTTTTACTTTGACAGTTTGACCTTCGTCCAGATGCTGCTTAATATCGGTTACGTAAGAATGGGCTATCTCTGAAATGTGTACCATTCCGGATTTTCCGCCAGGTAGCGAAACAAATGCACCATATTTGGTTATTCCGGTTACTTTCCCCTCAACAATGGTCCCTATGGCGAGCTCCATATGACTGTAGTGTTCCTCCTTGGTTATTTTGTGTAATACGAGGATGTCAGTTGCTAATATCTACAAAAATATGTTCTCCCGGAGAAACAAGACCGAGCTCAGAGCGGGCGGCCTGCGCAATAAGGTAGTCGTCTAACTCAATATTGGCGCTCTCCTCCAGCTTAGCGTTCTCTCGCTTTTGCCGATCTACTTCTTCGCGTAGGTTTTCTGCCTCCTGTTTTGCTGCGTTTATGTCCACCTGGAGATGCAGAAGGTTTACTGCTGTGTAGATGGCTAATCCTGTTATTATGATTTTCGGAAGGATTCTCCTCTTCCTTTTTGCCATTTCCTGGTCCTCCCTGTAAATCCTCGCGGTCTTCCTGTAAATACTGACTTTTCCTCAGTCTTATAATACACCTTTTTGATGCAATTGTGAAGTGCCTTTTTCGCTTTTCATACACATTCTTTGCAGATATGGCCATTTTGCGCCCTGTTTTCACTATAGGAGTAAAGATAAATCTCAATACTCTCCTAATTAGGCGGGCAAAAGCAAATCCGAGCTTCAATATTAGCGGGCTAAGGACAAGAAAATACATCACTGATCCGAGTATGGCTCCCAGAGCAGAGAAAATCCGGAGCTGGCCATCCTGGACAGTCATTGCAAACCATACTACTATCGCTGCTGCAAAGATCCAATACAGAAGATCGAAAAGTGACAGTACAATGTTTGCTCTCGTGTTTCCCCGAATCACCCTTAATATATCATACAAAAAGCCTAACACCACACCTAGAGCAGCCGAGAAGACAAACTCCAGTGTCTGATTTGATAGTGATAGACCCATAGTTTATCGGAACAGACGATGCCAGAAACCGCCGCTGCGGTGAACCTCGTCCTCGTACTGAAGTGCTTCGATCTCTCCTTCGACTGTTAACTCTCCCAGATCAACGCTCAGCTTTTCAATTCTCATATCCTTACCGTGAACGGCAAGCGTACCCTTGGAAGTATAGATGATAATCGAATTTTCATCGAAGCTCTCAACATCCTCAACACCCGAAATGCTCAGTCTCTCACGTCCCTCTAAAATGACGTTATGTGCCAACTCGGTATTTCTGATCTGTTCGTATGCCACTTAAAGCCCCCCTTCCGGCTATAGCCGGATCACGTGTTCTTGCAAGACATATCGATGCCTGTACAAGTATATGTGATGAGGGTCCGGATTAGTACCAATTACACTATTTACACTATCTCTTTGTACATGGCCGGGGCTTCCGCTTTAGAGACATGCTCGCTTATTTTTAGCACCTCGACCTTTACCGTCTTCTGCCCAAACTGTATCTCTATGATATCGCCTGCTTTGACCTCGCGCGAAGCCTTTGCCGGTTGTCCATTCACCGATACCCGTCCGTTGTTGCAGGCTTCATTTGCCACAGTGCGTCTCTTAATAAGGCGCGACACTTTTAAGTATTTATCTAGTCTCATTCTACACTCCTAAATCGTAATACACAATCGAAAACAGGCCAAACACAACTCTATGTGAGAGTTGCGTTTGACCGGTTTTTGTTTGCATTCTATAATTATTTGCCATCAACAGCGCTTTTAAGCGCTTTGCCGGGCTTGAAAACAGGTAGACGGGTTGCTGGGATCTCGATGGGCTCCTTTGTTCTCGGGTTATGTCCCATGCGGGCTGCACGGTCTCTGACCTCAAAGGATCCAAATCCGACGAGCTGAATCCTGTCCCCTTCAGCGAGTGCCTCGGTAATAACGTCGAGAACTGCGTTGAGTGCTTTCTCTGCATCCTTCTTAGAGAAATCTGCTTTTTCTGCAATTGCCTTTACAAAATCTGTCTTATTCATTTATTTTCCTCCTGCAAAATATTCAAATTAAATTACGAATTCTTTGATTCGACTTCGAGCCATAATTCTGTAAGGTCCTTCTCGTCTGCCCCCTCCATAGGCGGGTTCCCTGAAACCATTTTTTCAACAGTAGAGAAGTCTTCGGTAAAACGGTCGCAAGTCTTAACAAGCGCCTCTTCAGGGTCCACCTTCAACCTGCGTGCCAGTTCTACAGTCTTAAAGAGTATTCGGCCTATGGTGAGTTCTGCTGTTTCAGTTGATGAAGCACCTTCATCCTCTCTGTTGGATGTGATGTTTTCAAGCAGAGTAACAAGGTGTTGCGTAATTACCGGAACATCGGTCTCGGGCAGAAGTTCGGATTTTTCTGCTTTCTCGATGATTTTTTCCGAACGCCAGAGTGCAGGTAGACTCCTCGCAACCGAGCGGATTGCCTCCGTGTGTGTAGCTTGTCCCTTTTCTTTGCGCTTTATTTCATCCCACTTTTCCAGTACCTCCGACGCTGTGCCCGACTCAGCATCACCAAAGATATGTGGATGGCGCACGATAAGTTTCTTACATACACCGTTGCAGACTGAGTCTATGTCGAAGATCTCTTTTTCACGCTCCATCTGGGCATGAAACACGACCTGTAGCAATACATCACCAAGTTCCTCTTTCAGGAGGTCTGTATCCTCCAGGTCTATGGCTTCAGCAGCTTCATACGCCTCCTCAAGCAAGTTCCTGCGAATGGAGCTGTGAGTCTGTTCTCTATCCCATGGGCAGTGCTCCCGAAGGATTTCGACCAGCTTCACCAAATCGTCAAAGACGTAATTTTCTTTGTAAACAAAATCTACCATATTATGATTCCTTATGCAAGTATTTTTTATTAAAAAGATGGCTGTATTGCCCGTTTTTAGCCGTTTTGGGCGTTTTAACGAATGCTTAGCGTATCCTCAACAGATTTGCTATCTTTTCCCCTCTCGGAAACATCATCAAATCCTCTTTTGTTACTGCTCTTAATAATATCACAAGGATCAGATAGATGACAACTGCAACTCCGATCGTCATGACTACAGCGATCTTTGAAGTGACATATATTGATAAAAGGCCATACATTGCCCATGTAGCTGCAGCCATGATTATGGTAGCGACAAGCGGACGGCTGAACATCCGGCCGATATTCGGCGCAGGTTTGATCTCTCTTGAAATAAGGATAAGATTGAGTACCATGATGGTAAAATAACAGACACAGGTGCCAATTGGGGCTCCGTTGATGTTTATTTCAGGTATTCCTACGAGAAACCAGTTTGTAATAATCTTTACGACTGACCCTATAAGCATAGTATAGACCGGTAATTTGGCTTTACCAATACTCTGTAACACAGCGTTCGTCAGCAATACAACGCAGATAAAGAATACTGCAATCGCAAGGATCGTGAGCGGAACAGTGGCCGCATCCACCTCTTCGGCACTCCGTTGGAAAAGCATGTTCATGATAGGCCTTGCAAGCACCGAGAGTCCGGCAGCTGCAGGAAGTGCAAGCACGGAGGTTACGCGAATCGCCATCTCAATGGTCCTACTGGCTTCGCGCTGTCTTCCCCTTGTTATTGCAGAAGCAACAGCTGGTACAACCGACACGGCAAGCGGAACAATAAAAGCAGATGGAAAGTTGAACATCGTCTGGGCGATTCCATATGAGCCGTATAGAAACCTGGCATGCGACTCGGTAAACCCTGCAGAGAATTGAAGTCTCCGCATTACGAGAGCCGAATCTATGAAATTTGTGAGTGCAAGGGTTCCTGAACCAATTGTTATGGGTATGGCGATAGCAAGCAGGCCTTTTGCTATACTCTTGGAGCTACGGGTATCGGTTACAGCGCCCAAGGGAGGGTTCCTGTCAAATGTCTTTCTAAGAACCAGAAAAAGCATCGCAATTATAGTTCCTATCGTCATACCTAGAACTGAGCCAGCTGCCACAACAGCAGGTGAATGGCCGCGATTTGCAAAGTACATTGAGATAGTAATTCCAAGTATGACCTTTCCAAGTGCTTCAATGATCTGAGAAACACCTGTAGGGTACATGTTTGAAAGCCCCTGGTAATATCCTCTAAGAGATGACATTACTGTCATAAAGAATATTGCCGGCGCTATAGCTCTTATTGTAAGGGCTGAGTCGTTTGATGCCATAATGGCAGCCACCTGATCGGCGAATGCGAACACAGTAATTGAGAATAGTGCCCCAAACAATAAAAAAATCGACATGGCAACACGGAGTATTTTTTTTACCTCTCTTGCTCTACCCAGTGCATTAGATTCAGCAACCATCTTTGAAACAGCAACCGGGAGCCCAGCAGTCGATATCGTCAGCATTACGCCGTAAGTTGCATAAGCGATATTGTAATGGCCAAGACCCTGCCCGCCCAGTATATCAAATAGCGGGATCTTTCCCAAAAAGCCAATAACCTTTACTATTGCGACTGCTGCAGTCAAAACTGCGGCGCCCTGTAAGAAGTTCTGTTTTCTCCTCATTAACTCACAACCTTATCGCAGAATATTACCTGAAAATGTTTGCGGCCGCTCTAGCCTGTCGCTTAACCCTTTCAAGGTCTATCGTGAAGAACTCTCCATCCTTATATACTATTCGGCCGCGCACCATATTCATTACAACATCACATCCTCGGGCGGAATAAACAATATTGGATACCGGGTTATATGACGGTATCAGATGTGGGTTGTCGAAGTCAACTAGAATAAGGTCAGCATCCATGCCCGGGTATAATGCCCCGCATTCATTGCTACGCCCCTGTGCAATAGCGCCCCCTACAGTGGCCATCCTCAGAACCTGTGCTGCCTTAAGGGCTGACGGGTCATTTGTGCGTATCTTGGCAACCAAAGCTGCACACTTCATTTCCTCGAATATATCGTGAGAGTTATTTGAAGATACACTGTCGGTCCCCAAAGCTACATTGATGCGGGAAGAAAGCAGCTCGCTGACCGGACATATTCCAGATGCGAGTTTCATGTTGCTGATAGGGTTATGAATTACCGAAACACCCTTCTGCCTAAGCAGCTCTATGTCATCTCTATCTACATAAACACAGTGAGCTGCGCTTGTTGATACATTGAATATGCCGTATTTGTTTAGGATCGAAGCCGGAGTCATCCCATACTTTTCAATGCAGGCTTCATGCTCAAACTTTGTCTCGGATAGGTGGATGTGCATCCTCAGTCCGCGCTCCGAAGCATACTCGGACACTGAGGTCCAAACCTTAGGAAAGGAAGTGTACTCAGCATGTACTGCAGCTTCGATGAGTATTCTACCGCTGTCGTATCCATGCCAGGTATTAACAAGGTCGATAAGCTCCTGCCCTCTCTTGTCGGTTCTTATGTCATAGTCATCGTCAAAAGAGACAATTGCACGTGAAATGTTCGCCTTTAGTCCAGCCTCGGCTACCCGCGATGCGATCGTGTCCGAGAAAAAATACATATCTGATAGGGATGTGGTTCCAGATGCTATAATCTCAGCAAGAGCCAAGTCGGAAAATACTGAGGCCGTACTATCTGTCAGCTTATCCTCTGCGGGAAAGATGTACGAGTTTAGCCAGGTGTGCAAATCGTAATCATCTGCATATCCCCGAAATGCTGTCATGGGAAGATGAGTGTGGGCGTTGATAAGACCGGGCATCAGCACTTTATTGCGCCCGTCAATACGTGAGCCGGTGAAATCTTGCGGCGGCTCCCTGTCTACACTGGAAATCTTCCCGTCCTCCACAAGGACATAAGCATCCGAAATGATCTCAGTTTTTGCTGTATTCTCCACTCTGTCAACCTGTGACTCGGTGTCCGCAGAAACAACAGTTACTTTTTCAAAAAGATAGTTCATATATCTTCCTCTGCTCTACTTTCTTTAGCTCTGCTTTCTTTACTTTCTCGCCTTTATCCCCCGTCGACCACTGTCTCTATAAGGGTAAAAACATCCCGGAGAAATCGCGTCCTCCGGGATTGAACTATCTGCTTAAATAAGACAGAACGGCGCTTTCTCCCGTTCATGTGTATTTAACGGAATATGTTCAGATAACGCACCCAAATGGTTTTACTCCAGTACTGCTCCACACGAGGCGCAGAACCTGTCGTCCTTATCGCAGCGCTTGCCGCAATCCGGATTTGGGCATTTCTTTGTAGGCTTGAGATCGTCGATCTTCTCGCGGAGTTTTTCGATTTCCTCCATGATCCTGTCAATCTCAGCAATATGCTCCTCAATGGTGGATGTCTCGATTGTGGTGTCGTCCCTCGATGTGTATACGATTCTGCCTATTTCGCGGTAGTGGTCCTTAATCTCGCCTTCCAGATCGACAATACGAAGGCTCATCTTTGTCTGATCCCATACCTCACCGGCTTTTTTCCCGGTCTTTCCGGCGACACGGCCCGCGGCTTGGCCCGTCGCAACAGCTGTTGCTTTGATTGTACGTAACAGATTTTTCAGCTTGTCTTCCATTGTTTTGCCTCCTTGTGTATAGTCCGGAATGTTTACGATCAATAACTGTGTATTCCACCGCCTATAAACTCTCTTAGGAGTGAAGTGCGCGGAATATATTTCTCGTCCAGATCCTCAAACAGTTCAAGCGCCTTCTCAAGCTGTCTTATTTCATTGTAGCGCGGTGTCTCGGGTGCGATGTCATCAAACAGATCTTTCGCAAAACGCTTGAGTGCGGGGACCTCGTATGGGAGGGCTGTATTAAACATGATATCTGCCGTGTGCTTGAACGGAGAAATGTACTTCTTCTCTCCCCGTCTGACATTATCCCACATCATGAAGGTCTCTTGGGCACTTGCGCCCCGGTACTGTCTGTCCCGGATCGCTCTCCGGATTATCCTCTTCCATGTACCCTTGAACACGACTTTGCCGTCCTTTTCGATGTTTGACCGGGCAGATATATAAATCTTTTCTGCAAGGCGGCCTTCACCGTGGGCGGTAAGTCTGTCATTGAGTGCATGGATCCCTTCAAAAATTGCAATCTCATTGTCGTTGAGATGTAGTGGCACGGCTCTATCGGGGTTTCTTTTCTGGTTCTTAAACTCGAACTTCGGTATACTGATTTCCTTTCCCTGATCTAAGTCAAGAAACTGCTGTACGAGAAGTTCGGTATCCAGAAGCTCCGGAGATTCAAAATCGTATATCCCGTCGGCGTTTCTCGGTGTTTTTTCCGGGTCAACATCCTTATAGTAATTGTCTAGAGATATTGTATGGGTGACAATGCCAAACTTTTTAAGAGCTAATTCGATGTTTTTTGCCGTTGTCGTCTTACCCGAGCCCGAAGGTCCGGAAAGCAGGACTATTCTGCTGCGCTCAATGTTTGCAACAATGGCTTCGGCAGCGCGGAGAACATTCTTTTCATATGCCGTATCACACTCTTGTACAAAGCGCTCAGGATCTTCAAGCACGCGTCGGTTTATATCTTCTAGCCTATATACCATGTGTAACCTTCTCCTCTATATATTATATTTAGAAAAAAAGAACGGATTTTCCGGCCGTTGGATATGATCTTATCATCCGACTCGATGTATTCTGCCGGGAACTTATTATTTGCAAGTCGCTTGATCTTCTTCCCGTCCGGACTTACTAACTTGGTAATTGCCCCTGCGCCCATTGATATGATAGTTTGAAACTCCTCCATTGAGCAGATATTATATATACTTTCCTTATTAGGTAGCGTCCAACCGATATTCTCCAAGGAAGCAGCCATATATTTCTGGCGGTACAAATAGTATGGCCGATACCCAACATTATACATAAAATCATGTGCAAAGTCTAGCATTGCGGTTACGTCGTCCGGGCGACTATCTTGCCCGGCTCTCTCTGTGAGCTCGCTTCCTCGCTTGAGCGCAAGGGTGTGTACGGTTATGTTTTCGGGCCTTATCTCCTCTAGTCTTCGAAGGGTAGCCTTAAATCCTTCAACACTGTCTCCAGGGAGTCCGGCTATCGTATCCATGTTAATGCAGTCAAAACCGCAGCTTCTAGCCTGCTCAAATGCACGAAGAACATCATCGGGAGTATGGCTTCGACGGTTGCACACAAGTACATCTTCCGCCATCGACTGCGGATTTATACTCAACCGCTCCACTCCATATGATTTTATTACTCGTAGCTTTTCAAGAGTTATGGTATCCGGTCTGCCCGCCTCCACAGTATACTCCTGCACCCCGTCAAGCTCAAAGGCTCCAGAGATCTCACTCAAAAGCTTGTCAAGCTGCGACGCGCTGATAGAAGTAGGTGTTCCCCCTCCAATATATACAGAGGTAATTCTCAGGCCTAATTCTTTTACGAGCTCTCCTCTCTGTCGTATCTCATCACACAACTTCTCAAGGTATGGCTCGATTAGGTGTCTGGATTTTTCTATCTCGCTGCTTACAAATGAGCAGTATGAGCATCGGGTCGGACAAAAGGGTATACCAACATAGAGAGAGATGTCTTTCTCACTTATTCTCTGCTTCCAGGCAAGTCCCTGTGACGCCGCTTCTACAGCCATTTTGGCCCGTTCGGGGAATATCTTGTATTTTTCAATCAGCTCTCTGCGCGCTGTCGCCTGCGTCTTACCGTCCTCGAGCATTCTCAAGACAAGCTTAGTGGGCCTCATTCCCGTAAGGGATCCCCAAGGAAATTCCGTACCGGTTGCCTGCTTCACAGCCTTAAACACAGCTTGCTTTAGGACGTGTTGTTCAAGACCAATGCGTTTGCTCGCCGAATCTACATCCGAAATACGAGAGCGTGATGTTTGAAGATACCGCTCGCCGTCTATGATAAGCTCGGCGCTTGCAGTGATATATTTCTCTCCATAGGACAGCTTCGAGATCAGTCTGTCACCGGTGTACTCTGGCGGTATTTCCTCACAGAGGGATGCCTTTCTGTTCAAAAAAGCAACAACTGCCTGCTCAACCGAGTAGCGATGCTCGTGTCCAATCAGCTGCAGTTTCATTAACGGCTGCCTCCGATTGCTTCAAGCATGTTAACGTTGAAGGATCTCTCCCTCGAAAGAGTAGTACTCTCATCGTGACCTGGATATACATCGTAATCACCGTCAAGCGATGCTATCTTCCTCAGGGAGCGGAGCATCTCGGAATAATCGCCTCCCGGGAGATCACATCTGCCGCAATCATCTGCAAAGAGGGTATCTCCTGAGAATATCGCGTTACCGCTAATTATTACTGAAGATCCAACAGTGTGTCCAGGCGTATGCATATAGGTAAACTTCATGTTACCTACCTCGTAGGAGCTTCCGTCTTGCGCAAGTATATCTGGCTCTACATACTCCTGCCGGGCATTTACAAGGCTTGCTAGCGACTTGTCGGCCTTGCTTAAAGAGTGTGCATCCCCTTCGGTTATCACTATCTCTGCCCCGGTGGCTTCTTTGATCTCGGGCACCGCTAGTATATGGTCGAAGTGCCCGTGCGTCAGAAAAATATATTTAACGTTCAGTGAGTTCTCCTCTATAAACGCCAATATCCTATCGGCATCTGCGCCTGGGTCAATGACTGCGGCCTGACCCGTCTCATCGTATACAACATAGCAATTTGTCTGCAGATGTCCTACTTTAATTGTTTCAACTTTCATGTCCAGCCTCCAAGATCTTATGGGTTTATCTATCTCCGGTCTCGCCCTCTCATCATCGTTTCTGTGTCCATGATTATAGTAACCGGTCCATCATTATGCGATTCAACAGCCATATATCCGCCGAACACACCGGTCTGAACGTCCCTGTCAGTGGATTTACAGTATTCTACAAATTTCTCATAGAGCACTTCCGCCCTTTCAGGCTTTGCGGCCCGGTTGAAATCAGGCCTCCGACCTTTCCTGCACTCTGCATTGAGTGTGAAGTTGGGTACAACCACAATACTGCCGGCCACATCATCTACAGATAGATTCATTTTGCCGCTCTCATCCTCAAAAATACGAAGGCCTGTAATTTTATTTGCAAGATATTCGGCATCGGTATCGGTATCGTCTTCGGCAACACCTAGGAGAACCAGGAGTCCCGTCTCTATCTGTGCACTGTAATAACCGTCCACTTTTACCGAAGCGCTCTTTACACGTGTTATAACAGCAACCATCTGTCCACCTCTCTCAAAATATCCTTAACTCAAATGCGTAATTATACTTCCATGGCAATGGCGCGGTATATCTGCCTAATAGCAGTATCACACGCGCCAAACTGTTAGACTAGAATATGTATGGTACTCCGGCGGAATTAGGCGGCGCTGCGTCCACCGTAAGACCGTCCGATGGTGCAATATCGAGAGCGGTCTTGAGCGCACTCATTGTAGCCTCAAGAGCAAGCTCAGGAGTGTTGTTTTGCTCACTTAGGTGGCAGAGAGAGACTCTCCGTGCGCCGCATCTTACCGCCTCAGTGACAAAATCGGCACAGGCGTCGTTAGATAGGTGTCCTCGCCTGCTTAGGATGCGCCGCTTTAGAAAGTCGGGATACGGTCCCTCCAAAAGGGAAAACAGATCGTGGTTCGACTCTATAAAAAGGCATTCAGCCTCTACAAGCCTGCGCTGGATCTGGGGTGTAACATAGCCGAGATCGGTTGCGTATCCAAGAGTCGTCCGCCCTGCTGTAAACAGAAAACCGACGCTGTCTTTAGCATCGTGGGGTGTGGAAAATGTCTCAACCCCTACTTCACCTATCTCGAAACCATCACCAGCGTAAAAAACACCTGTTTCACTATGTATTAGGGGTATCGATTTTTCTATCCCCGACGCTGTCCCTACCGACATGTAGACAGGTATTCTGTGCCGCTTGTAAAGTGTCTCCAAACCCTTTATATGATCGCTGTGTTCGTGAGTTATTATTACTGCGGTCAAGTCGGAGGGCTTAATGTTAAAGCGCTTCAGTTCGGCCGTAAGTCTTCTGCAGGATATACCTGCGTCAATAAGGATATTTGTCGAACAATGGGAAAGGATAGCTGCATTACCCTTCGATCCGCTTGCTATAGTACAAAATAAAGACACTTCATTCCCCCAATTTGATAGGTGCTCTGTTCTGCTTATCCGACATCACTGAGCTCATCAGAATCGGGCTCCTCCACGCATTTAATGTCTCCGCCGAGACAGCGCACCTTCTCAACCATATTCTCATAGCCGCGTTCGATATGGTGCACTCCAATAATCTCCGAAGTGCCGTTGGCGGAAAGTGCAGCAACAACAAGAGCTGCTCCGGCGCGCAAATCGCATGCGCGGATGCGTGCTCCTGAAAAACTCTCAACGCCTTCTATTACAGCAACCTTCCCGTCGACTTGAACCTTTGCGCCCATCCGCTTCAGCTCTTCGACATATTTGAACCTGTTATCGTAAATCCCCTCTGTTACTACAGATGTGCCCTCCGCAAGACATAGTGCTGCGGTAGTCTGCGGTTGCATATCTGTGGGGAACCCCGGATAGGGGAGAGTTTTTACGTTCGTCTTTTGCAGTGGCTTGGTGCGAGACACTAGAAGTGCGTCATCATACTCAGTAAACTCCAACCCAATCTCGTTGAACTTCGCTGTGATGCACTCAAGGTGCTTAGGAATGACATTCTTTATGAGGACAGTGCCTCCTGCGGCTGCCGTTGCTGCAATATAAGTTCCCGCCTCAATCTGGTCGGGAATGATACTATATGTTCCGCCGTGGAGTCTATCGACCCCGCGAATTTTTATTACATCGGTACCCGCTCCGGTTATGTTGGCGCCCATAGAGTTAAGGAAGTTCGCGGCATCTACAACATGTGGCTCCTTCGCTGCGTTTTCAATAACTGTTAATCCTTCTGCGAGGGACGCCGCTATCATTACGTTTATAGTGGCACCAACTGTGATCACATCAAAGTAGATATGCGCTCCCTGTAAGCGGCCGTTATTAGCGGTTACGTGGATAAATCCACTCTTCACCTCAACAGTAGCTCCTAGTGCTTCAAATCCCTTTATATGCTGATCGATCGGCCTTACTCCAAGGTTGCATCCACCGGGCATAGCTACGACCGCATGGCCGAAACGCCCAAGCAGCGCTCCAATGAAATAGTAAGAGCCGCGAATTTTTCTCATTGCATCGTAAGACGCACTTGTATTAACAACATTTGTAGAATCGATTTCAACAGTGCTGTCATTTACCAATCTTACCCTGGCCCCGAGTTCGCGCATGATCTCGAGCATAAGGGTAACATCGATAATCTTCGGGATATTCTCGATTCGGGTTACATCCCCGACAAGTGCGGAAGCCGCAATAACCGCCAGGGCAGCATTCTTTGCCCCGCTTACGGTTACCTCTCCATCTAACGGTCTTCCGCCTTTAATGACGTACTTTATCACGTTTGCACCTTCCAGATTCAATTATTCTATACATATCTTACACTAGACTTGCTCACCCAAAAAACATCTAATCCCAGTTTTGAAAGGCTTATTACATGTTTCGTGTATATAATTCCCCATATAGATGAGAACTAAACAGTGGACTGATAAAAACGGATTAACATAATCCGGCTGTTAAAATTATAGCATATAGCAAATCAAAATCAATCGCTATTTTATAGTATTTCCGTTTATATGGCGGTCAAACGCATTTTTTCGTAGATTTTCCGACATTTGCACAATTTGTCATATAATATCTTACGCAGTCCATCTCACCAGATACACCTCACCAATTGGCTATCCTGTCTCGCTGTCAGTTCTCGGTAGATCATGCCTATTTATTAGGGTAAGTGAAATGGCGTCTATATAGTAAACACCAAGGTCAGACACTATCTCCCAGGCCGGGTTAATCCCGGTAAATCCCGGAGCTGTGCTTTCAGCGTAATATCCGAGGGTTGCCCCGGTTATCTCACGGCAGGGTGTGCCATTCTTGATCATGTTGCTCGCAAATGCGAACAGCGCAGACGCCGCAGATACCGAGGGGGTGGCGTCGCATACAAGCTGAGCGCCGAATATCCGTCCGCCTCGAATGGCCGCAAGACCTTGTGAGTCAAATACTAACTCATATGTGCGGTTAAAGATTTTCAGGCCATCGATCTGCTGAATTCCGTCAACAGCAAATCCGTCCGGTAGTTCTGACACAGACAAATAGTCCCCAGAAACATCAAATCCCATTATCTCAAAGACCTCTAGAGCCGCATCGATTCCAGTTCCCTTTACAGGTACTCTGTCACCATTTCCAAGGCTGACGTCAAACAGCCCGTCACCCGAAAGGCGCGCGTAGCTCTCCCCGGATGTCAACATCAGATTTCCGCCACCCAGTTCCTCTCTCAAGGGTGAGCCAAGAAGTGTCGAAAACGCTCCGGCTTCAACATCGGGATCCCTCTCGACCTCTAGCATATATATCGGTGATGGCACTACCTCAAAGATATCCGGGCTTACCTGAACCCCCATCTTCTCAAGGCCGGAGATGGCATTATTCCTCATCTCACGCTCAAATCGATTGTCTTCCATCCTTCTGGAAGCGTAGACCATCCCAATCAGCAGATTGATTACCAGCAGGAAAACTATCAATATATTCTTTACTTTCGATGAATCCACCGCAATCCCTCTCCTCGCACACGATAAACTATCTGCTGTACCAACCTATATCCAAGTTCGTTTCTCCCCCGGTGTCTCTCTCTGAATAACAAAGACTACAATTGGCTCCCTTTTTGCCCAAAACAATGGCGGTTTTTATGGGCATAGGACGGTATGTGTCATCTTCAAACATAAATGTTCTCAGCTGTATGTGGGAGTACACCAGAACACCGCCCCTAATACGAAAGGTTGCAGCGTTTGACAGGCTGGAAAGTATCACGGGAATCCCGTTAAGATTGTAGTCGAAAGCTACAACATACTCATCCTTTGACGCATCATACTCAAAACGTACAAGACTTATCTCGGCATCGCCCGAAAGAGGGCCTGCAGTCTGCTCGGTGATTATCCTGACTGTCTCGACAATCTCTTCTACCTTAGGTTTTGAGACGTATATTACCATCTCTCCCGACTTGTCCTCTCCGCTATCCGAATAGACTAAATCTCCACGGCCCGACAGTGTAAGAGTCCTCGCTCTGTCAACGGCGACTATAGTGTTGTCGCTCTGAGTGTAGCGGGCAGAACTGAGACCCATTCCGAATGCCTTCAGCAGGCTGGTAAAACCACTTTCGTCATACTGCTGCCTGCTAGAGGAGGCCAATCTGACAGGCTGCCCCTCAAAAAGAAAGAGCTCATCCATGGCATCGGGATCTACAGTTCCATCTTCAAATGTAAAAACACATCCATTTGCGCTGTAATCAGTAAGCACATCGGCCAGATCATCGGGATTCAAGGCAGTCTTTGAAAACATGTATCTGTCCTTCGCACCGGAGGTGTAATAAAGTCCCACAGTTTCACCGTCCACAGCAAGTATTATGTGTTGTGCACTTGACTTAATATGTGAAGACGGCTCATAGTTCTGCCAAATAGCAATAGCGGACATCGGAATGTCTGCCAGATAGTCATAGTAGATACCAATATGGCCAAGCGCCTGCCGCCACTCTTTTTGAGAGACCTCAACCGGTTCAGACCCTGAGCCGATCGCCTCACCTACAAGGCGCTTCGTCTTGTCATAGACCTGTGAGACAAGCGTGCTATCGTATTCTGCGCCGTAACGTCCATCAGGGAGTTTTATAGCACAGCGTATCGGTCTAGCTGCCTCTTGTGTGTTATGGATACGCCTGGTCTCTACAGTAACTGCACCTGGAATCGAAATATCTATTCCGATATACGACAAAAGTCTGCCCGTTTTCTCATAGAAATCCCCTGGTAGCATTGAGGGGTCATATACCCATGTTTTTACGGTAAGGACCATCCCGCTAATAATCAATAAAACAATAAGAACGCTCTTGAAAGCTTCTTTAACTCGCGACATTTGCATCTTCTCCCCTGACGGGCAGGACTATAGTAACCGTTGTGCCCTCTCCGTACTTGCTCTCGAGCGCTATGCTGCCGCCGTGACGTTCGACGATTTCCTTTGCGATGGCAAGTCCAAGACCGCTGCCGCCAGCTTCACGCGAACGGGCTTTGTCCACCCTGTAGAATCGCTCAAACAGTCTGCCAAGGTCCTTCTCAGGGATTCCTATACCGGTATCCTTAATTTGAATATTGATATTATCTTCTTCAGTCCAGGCCTTTATAGCAATCTCTCCGCCCTCAGGTGTGTACTTTATGGCGTTTGAAAGGATGTTTGTAAGGACCTGTTCTATACGGTCACTGTCGCAGTATATATCAGGCAGGTGTCCCAGAAACTCCATAGTCATTGTGTGGTTATGTTTTACCGCATCCATATACATTGCCCTGTATACCCGCTCAATGAGTTTGGCAGTCTGTGCTCTGTGTATCCTGAGGTCGTCACTTCCATAATCAAACCGTGACAGGGTCAGAAGATCCTGCACGATCCGGGTCATTCGGTCGCTCTCTCTTATTATGACATCGAGAAACCTCTCCTGCGTCTCCCGGTCGATGTCGTCATTCTCTAAAAGCGTCTCGGTATAGCTCTTCACGTTTGTTAGCGGCGTGCGCAATTCATGCGAAACGTTCGCAATAAATTCTCTTCTAACGTTTTCTAACCTCGTCTGTTCGGTAATGTCGTGTACAACAGCCATAACTCCGCCCTCACGTTCATTCTCACCGAAGGGGGCAATTATCACCTTGAGGGACCTGTCAAGTGACCTATCGGCGGTTGTGTGGCTTGTCTCGAAGTAGTCGGGAGGCTTTATGGCGAGTGCCTCTTCTAAGGGCAGAAGCTCTCCGAAAAGCTCCTCGTAGGAGGGTTTTGTTTCGGATACATCAGCATCATTCGCTTCGAATAGCCCGATAAGCTGTGCGGCGGCGGTATTCATCTGAATCATCTCACCGGTGCGGTCAAAAGCACATACTCCGTCTGTCATCCGCAAAAAGAGGGTGTTTAGCTTATTTCGCTCGTTTTCGACAGTCTCCAATGTGGTCTGAAGTTTTTCAGCCATGTCGTTGAAGGTCTCTGTGAGAACACCAATTTCATCGCCTGAGTGGACCTCAATTCTCTTGGAGAACTCACCCCTTGCTATGTCGCTTGCGAGGTGTGTAAGACTTTCAATTGGCGTGGTCATGGTCTTTGACAGCAAGAAGCTCAATAGAATGGATATGACCAGCCCGAAAACCAGCGCCTCAAGTATAATGGTAAATAGCTGTGTCGTCAGCTCCTCCTGACGCTGCTTCAGGTCACGGATATATATTATAAATTCGGGTTCGCTGTTTATGTTTGACGTTATTGGAATAGCTATGTCGATATATGAAGCTGTTATTGATCTGCTGTCACCTATTTCTCCGTTTATGGCAGCAAGAATATTCGGGGTAAGATCGAGGACCTCGTTATCTTCGTCCGAACCCGCTAGACGCATTCCCGATTTCGCGTCAAGTATGTAGTAGTTCCTGTTATTCGGGTCTATTCCAAGATTACCACTATATGCATCAAGAACCTTACTTAAGCCGTCAGCACCGTCAGCTACAGCTATCCTAAGCCGGGAGACAAACTCCTCGTTCTGAAACATTGAAACCATCTGATCTGAAAACTCATCCAGATGGTACACCGCGACATTACTTATAAGGAATGTCCCCACAACTGCCATAATCGATATCATGAGCAGCGTCATGATAAGTACAAGCTTCAGATATAGACTTCGGAACATGTATTATGCCTCCGTAAAGAAATATCCGGCGCCGCGTCTTGTTACTATGTATACCGGATTTGCCGGGTCATCCTCCACCTTTTCACGGAGCCTACGTATGGTCACATCCACTGTACGTATATCTCCGTAGTACTCATAGTTCCAGACTTTTTCCATCAGTTCCTCCCTGCTGAACACCTTGTTTGGTGAAGAGGCGAGAAACCTCAGAAGCTCGAACTCTCTCTGTGTCAAGTCTACGGGCTCATTGTTTTTTAGGACCTCAAGCCTATTTAGGTCGATGATAAGATTTCCTGCTACGATCCTTTCGCCGTTGGCGACAGGCGCACTTGCGCTCTCATCCATTTTGCTGCGGCGGATATTCGCTTTGATCCGCGCCAGAAGCTCACGCATTGAGAAGGGTTTTGTTATGTAGTCGTCGGCACCGATTTCCAGACCCATCACCTTATCCGACTCCTCTTCTCTTGCAGTGAGCATGATTACAGGCGTTGAGCGGCCTTCTTCACGTAGCTTTCTGCATACCTCGAACCCATCTAGCTTTGGAAGCATTACATCCAAAAGAATTAAATCGGGGTTTACGGTCTTTGCCATCGCAAGGCCGGTCTCACCGTCCATTGCCTCTATGGTATCGTATCCTTCCCGTTTCAGATTAAAGCTCAATATATCTAATATCGACTTCTCGTCTTCAACGATAAGTAACTTCTTGTCCATTTAATCCCTCCGAATTGTGTTCCGTTTGAGCCGTTCTCCCCCATTATATCATATAAAGCGAAAGTAAACATTCTTTTTTAAACAAAAAAATGCCCCACCGTTGTATGTCCCGGCAAGGCCTGGCATAGTGATAAATACTAAATTAGTATTTTGCATAGGCACACATCCCCTGTACCTTAACGTATATATACTGCTCCCTAATAGAAATATATATACGCATGCTTTTTAATATATTCTCTTCCCTTTGATAAGTATACTTTTAATATATATTCTCTTCCCTTTGATATATATTCCTTCAAGTAAACACACTTTTTATGATTTTACCTTTTATATGTATGAATGCTCTTCCCTTTTATATGTTTTCTCTTTCCTTTATAAATATATATGTATTTCTGATTATTTATTTATGTTTGTTTTTCCTGATGAATCTGCAGCTGCAATTACATATGATTTTCTAGCTCTCGTATGGTTTCAACTTTTTCTTCTGATGTTTACAATGCGGCTTAGCAGAGCGAACAACATAGACACTGCTGTTACTGCTTGGGCCATTGAAATTATTAGAGCGGCACGCTCTTGCCCTAATACCAGCAATCCTGCAAAAGCTAATAGCTCGACTGCCAATACTCTTAGACTCTTCTTGCGATAGACTTTTCTTTCAACCTCATCTATGGGTCTGTTCTTATCTTCAACCGGAGAAAGCAAGATAACCACTAGCGATGAGAACGCAACAAATGCCAGCGAGATTATTAAATAGCCGCTTTCGGGGATCACTCTAATACAGAGGACAAAAATAAGCATTATTGCCATCGACAGGATGTAACACCCGAGATGTGACTCCATGTGGTGTCCACCGCTGTATGTCCGGATGGGAAAGAACACTGCGAAGAACAGTAAACCTTCAAGTAGCATTCCAAACACAGAGAAGATTACAACCGATGACAGGAAGTTAATAAGCAGAGCTGCAACAACTTCTATGCCATATTCATAAACTTCGCGGTCCTCCTCCTTGACTAAGCCGGAGGAAATCATCTCCAATGTCAACTTTGTCGACAAGCGTTTGAGCAGCATTAGAACTTCCTGAACTTCTTAAGGCCTTCCGGTGCTTTTGGTTGGTTCCAAATGAAGAGACATGGCCACCCAGCCATAACTGTTACTGCAGCAAACATTACTGTTGAAAGTGCGGTTAAAATCCTAGTTCCTTTTTTCATTTTTACCTTCCTTTCCAATTAGCAGCGCACAGATTCCAGTAATCGCAAATATTTTTTTACCACAACTGAACTCATTTGTACAGAGAAAGCGCAAAACTCGTCGTTTTTCTGCAGTACTTAGTACTTTGCGTGGTAAATAATACTTTTATATGTAATTAATTATTTGGAAGTATTATGTTAGGTTCAATATCGCACTAAACGTGAAAACTCCGTCTTCATATTCTGCTTTTACACTGCCAGCATAATTCTCAACTGCGTTCAGGATACTCTTCATGCCGATGCCGTGTCTGTCCTTATAGACCTTAGTGGTGGGAAAGCCGTCACCCCTCTTCTTTCTTTCGGGTGAGCTGTTAACGATCTTAATATAAAGAATTCCTTCATTCTGCACTGCCCTCGTATAGATAAACCGCTTGCCCTCCTCGACCCCTTCACAGGCCTCGATTGCGTTATCCAGAGCATTCGAAAATATGGTGCAGATGTCGACGGGACTAACGGGAATATTCTTATCCATATCGAGAGTTGTCTTGATATCGATCCCGCACTCCTTCGCCTTTACAGTTTTAGAATATATGACCGTATCAAGGATCGTGTTACCAAAAATAGTGCTTGCGTAGTATTCATCGATTTTTTCTTCAAGCTCCCCTATATATTTGGCAGCATCCTCATTGTTCTCACTAATCATACCTTTTACTACAGTAATATGGTTGTTTATGTCGTGCCACATATTTCGTATCTGATTCTTCATGGAAACAATCTCGTTATACTTGTTCTTCGAATACTCTATGTTTTGTACAATCAGCGACTGCTCCTTCTCGATTCTTGCAAACTTTGCTGATTTGAGAAACAGTGTATAGATAATAATGTTCGTAAATAACAGACCAATACTTATGAAAAAGTTAGATACTGCAATTTGACTGTCGTCTAGCCGGCCCCTCATTATAAGTGAGATCATCGTGAAGAGGGAGACTAGCGAAATTAAGATAAGCGCCAAAAAGTCCTTTGTCATAAGCCGGTTCTGACTTCTTTTCTGTGTTTGCTGAATACCCTTGAATACTGCAAATTGAACTGCTTTGGCGTATATAATATATGGTATATTGTATGCAGCGGTCTCAGTCAGCTCGTCGACGGAGACATCTGTCAACAGATTTACCGAAAAGAAGACAATGAGTTCACTGGCTATAACAAATAGGATATATATAACCGCACTCAAAAAAATAGCATGCCTTCCTCCTCTGTAAATCAACTGACTCAGAGTAATTATCAAAACTGCGGCAACGATGGAATTAATGTTGTACTCAGGCAGATAGCTCGATATCAGCATGAGGACCATATATACCAATGCTCCGATAGCGACTCTAGCTAATCCCACCTTGCGTCTATAGAAGGCATCAAAGTAGTCGAACAGTATGTACAAATCCACTGCAACAGTTAAGACTTTGGTGATGCCAACAATCAGTTCCTCTTTATACATGTTTCCTCCTCACAGACTAAAGTTATCCGAGCAGCCTACGGAAAGACCAAGTATGTTCTCTTATCTAGGCTCTTCATAACTACTTCGTAAACCGACTTTACCCTGTCCCTGGAGATGTATATTTTTTCACCGGTGACCAACTCCAAACATTTGTCCCGATTCTCTTCAATTATTCTTTTTATATGTATGGAATTTACCAAGTAGGAGATATGGGGTCTGACAAAATCATATTCTGCGAACCTGTTTTCTGCAGTTTTTATGGGAGTACGAAGTTTCTCAGTCATTACTTCACCTGTCTCCCTGTCAAAATAGTACAGATCGGTGTAGCGCTGATTCTTTTTTAGATACAGGATATCGCGGATGTCAAACACATGCAATCCACTCATTGTCTGAATAGTAACGGGATTGCGTTCCTCCCTTACTTTATTGACTGCACGCCCAAATACTTTTCGTAGCTTCTCTTCTTCTATTGGTTTCGTCAGATAGTAAAACGCCTGTACACTATATCCATCTTCCCAGAGTTCCCTGATGGCGGTGAAGAATATGATGACTACTGATTTATCAGTTTTGCGAATCTGCTTTGCAGTTTCATAGCCGCTTAGCCCGGAGGGCATCATCTGATCAAGAAAGATAATGTGGAAACCCTCGTTGAGCGACTGCAGCAGAGCCTCCCCGCTTTCAAATTCGCGAATAATGATATTCTCATCAATTACATTTTCCAAGTAATCAATATTATGTCTAATTACCTGCCTATGATGGCGCTCATCATCCACTATGGCTACACGGATCATGTCAATATCACAACCTTCGCAAATACTCTGGCAACAAACTATATTATATCAATTTCCCCGGTAATTACAAATAGAATTATCCCGGTATCGTTGGATACCGGGATAATTTGTGGAGCTGCTATCCAGATTCGAACTGGAGACCTCGTCCTTACCAAGGACGCGCTCTACCGCCTGAGCTATAGCAGCAAATGGCGACCCGGAAGGGACTCGAACCCTCGGCCTCTAGCGTGACAGGCTAGCGTTCTAACCAACTGAACTACCGGGCCATATGGCAGGGGCAGAAGGATTCGAACCCTCGGCACGCGGTTTTGGAGACCGCTGCTCTACCAACTGAGCTATGCCCCTATTTTCGTGTCGGATCATACACCCGACGATTTTTAAGTATAATATACCGTAACCACTTTGTCAACTGTTTTTCGCTCAAATGTGGCCCCCTCTAAGCGATAAGCTTATCAGAAAGTTTTCCCAACTTGTGTTTTAACACATAGTTTAACAGGGCGTTTCAAAACGACATTAGCCATAAGAGACACAGGTCACATGAAACGCCCTGTACTAGTTAAAATTTGTTAGCTACTTCCTGATAATCGACTATTCGACGGAGATTACAACGCCGGAGCCGACTGTACGTCCGCCTTCGCGGATAGCGAAACGGAGTCCGTTTTCAATAGCGATTGGTGTAATCAGCTCAACATCCATCTCGACGTTATCGCCAGGCATGCACATCTCGACGCCTTCGGGCAGATTGATGACACCGGTAACGTCTGTTGTGCGGAAGAAAAACTGTGGACGATAGTTGGAGAAGAACGGGGTGTGACGTCCGCCCTCGTCGTGTGTCAGCACGTAGACCTGTCCACGGAACTTTGTTAGGGGCTTGATTGAGCCGGGTTTTGCCAATACTTGGCCGCGCTCGATCTCGTCTTTTGCAACGCCTCTGAGCAGAGTACCGACATTGTCTCCAGCCTCAGCAAAATCAAGAAGCTTGCGGAACATTTCGATTCCGGTAACAACTGTCTTTCTCGGAGCGTCCATTAGACCAACGATTTCAACTTCGTCGGACATCTTAACCTGGCCGCGTTCAACTCTTCCGGTTGCAACTGTTCCGCGTCCGGTGATTGAGAATACGTCCTCAACAGGCATAAGGAATGGCAGGTCGGACTTACGCTCAGGTGTGGGGATGTAGCTGTCAACAGCCTCCATGAGCTCAAGGATCGGAGCATACTCAGGTGCGTTGATATCTGTAGACTCGCATTCGAGTGCTACAAGAGCGGATCCCTTGATAATCGGAATGTCGTCGCCGGGGAAGTCATACTCGGAGAGCAGGTCGCGAACTTCCATCTCGACGAGCTCGAGGAGCTCTTCGTCGTCAACCTGGTCTGTTTTGTTCATGAAGACCACTATATAAGGAACTCCTACCTGACGTGCAAGTAGAATATGCTCGCGGGTCTGTGGCATTGGTCCATCGGCTGAGGAGACAACCAGAATAGCTCCGTCCATCTGTGCTGCACCAGTGATCATGTTCTTAACATAGTCAGCATGGCCAGGGCAGTCGACGTGTGCGTAGTGACGGTTATCTGTCTCATACTCAACGTGTGAAGTGTTGATTGTGATTCCACGCGCCTTCTCTTCAGGTGCCTTATCGATGGCATCATATGCCATGAAGTCAGCATGGCCGCCAAAACCGAGTGTCTTTGTAATTGCTGCGGTAAGTGTTGTCTTACCGTGGTCAACGTGGCCGATTGTTCCAATATTTATATGGGGTTTAGTTCTCTCAAACTTTTGCTTTGCCATGATTGGTAAACCTCCTTATACCAATTAACATTCATAATCATTTCGAGCATGCAAATATTGTACAGTAAACATTGATAATTTGCAATAGGAATTTACTATTGCAGAGCCTTTAGAGCTCTTTTTGTGCGTATAATCCGCCGATTTAATGGCCAGTCACTATACTTTCCTGAATGTTCTTGGGCAATTGCTCATAGTGACTTGGCTCCATGGAGTACTGACCGCGTCCCTGTGTTCTGGACCGAAGATCTGTGGCGTATCCAAACATTTCGCTTAGAGGTACTGATGCCTCAATCTTCTGTGCACCCGGTAGGGCAGTCATTCCGTTCACCTGGCCGCGTCTCGAGTTGATGTCTCCGATTACGTCTCCCATGTAGGTCTCGGGGACTGTTACGACAACCCGCATTATCGGCTCAAGCAGCACCGGATCTGCCTTCTTGCAGGCCTCCTTGAAGGCCATTGATGCGGCAATCCTAAATGCCATCTCAGATGAGTCCACCTCGTGGTAGGAGCCGTCGTATAAGGTAACTTTAACGTCTACGACATTGTATCCGGCCAGGATACCTGAGAGCATTGCCCCCTGGATTCCCTGATCAACTGCCGAGATATATTCCTTAGGAATAGCTCCTCCAACGATCTTGCTGACGAACTCGTATCCCTTGCCGGTCTCATTAGGCTCAACCAGTATCTTAACATGACCGTACTGGCCCTTACCTCCGGACTGTCTGACGTACCTGTGGTCGACATCGGCAGATTTTCTTATAGTCTCCTTGTAGGCGACCTGCGGTCTGCCGACATTTGCTTCCACCTTGAACTCTCTAAGAAGCCTGTCTACGATTATTTCCAGATGAAGTTCACCCATTCCGGCGATAATCGTTTGACCTGTCTCCTCGTCGGTGTATGCCTTAAAGGTCGGGTCTTCTTCTGCAAGCTTCGAGAGAGCTAATGACATCTTCTCCTGACCTGCTTTGGTCTTAGGCTCTATGGCCACTCTAATAACGGGTTCGGGGAACTCCATCGATTCAAGTATAATCTGATTGTCTGCGTCGCAGAGAGTATCTCCTGTTGTCGTATTTTTCAATCCGACTGCCGCCACGATCTCTCCCGCATAAGCGGTTTCGACATCCTCACGGTGGTTTGCGTGCATTCTGAGCAGGCGGCCAATACGCTCTCTTGAACCCTTTGTTGAGTTGTATACACTAGAACCTGCCGTGATCATGCCCGAGTAGATGCGTATAAAGCTGAGCCTTCCTACATACGGATCGGTTGCAACTTTAAACGCCAGAGCCGAAAAAGGCGCATTGTCGTCGGACGGACGGGTATCTTCCTCGCCTGTCTTCGGGTTAGTGCCGCGAATGTCTTCAACATCTGTTGGGGCGGGCATGTACTCTACTATGGCGTCCAGAAGGTTCTGAACTCCCTTATTGCGGTATGCAGTTCCACAGAGCACGGGAACAATTTTGTTCTCGAGGGTCGCTCTGCGAATAACCTTCTTAATCTCGGATGCAGTAAGCTCCTCACCCATAAGGTACTTATCGGTAAGATCCTCATCTAGTTCGGAGACTGCTTCAATTAGCTTCTCTCTCCACTCCTCGGTGAGGTCTATCATGTCCTCCGGAACCTCTTCTTCGTGGATCTCCATTCCGAGGTTATCATATGTGATATAAGCCTTTTTACCGATAAGGTCTATCACACCCTTGAATGAGTCCTCACTACCTATGGGGATTTGAACGGGAACCGCATTCGCATGGAGCCTATCACGCATCATTTCGACTACATTATAGAAGTCGGCACCTACAATATCCATTTTGTTTACAAAGGCCATTCTGGGAACACTGTAGTGGTCCGCCTGACGCCATACCGTTTCGGACTGCGGTTCTACGCCTCCCTTTGCACAGAAAACAGTCACCGCCCCGTCAAGAACACGCAGTGATCTCTCCACTTCAACAGTGAAGTCCACATGTCCCGGTGTGTCGATGATGTTGATTCTGTGTTCCTTCCAAAAACAGGTGGTTGCAGCGGAAGTTATTGTTATTCCGCGCTCCTGTTCCTGCTCCATCCAGTCCATGGTAGCTGTACCCTCGTGGGTCTCACCCAACTTGTAATTCTTCCCAGTGTAGAAAAGAATTCTCTCTGTAGTTGTGGTTTTACCTGCGTCAATATGGGCCATGATACCTATGTTTCTGGTTAGATTTAGTGGGAAATCCCTGGGCATCCATTTACTCCTTTCAGGCGACTGACAAAACCGCCAATCGCTGAACCATGTCTCATTGTTAAAATCTTACCAACGATAGTGTGCAAATGCCTTGTTAGCTTCCGCCATACGATGCGTTTCTTCGCGTCTCTTGACTGAGTTACCAAGGTTGTTTGTTGCATCCAAAATCTCGTTGGCTAAACGTTCTCTCATAGTCTTCTCACTTCTCTGGCGAGCATACATAGTCAGCCAGCGAAGCCCTAATGTCTGACGGCGTTCAGGCCGCACTTCAACGGGCACCTGATAGGTGGATCCACCGACACGGCGTGATTTGACCTCAAGGACAGGCATAATATTCTCAAGAGCTTGTTCAAAAGTCTCCAATGGATCCTTGCCTGCTTTTTCCCTGACTATGTCAAATGCACCGTATACGATCTTCTGTGCTACGCCTTTTTTGCCGTCTAGCATAATGCTGTTAACTAGCTTTGTAACAAGCTTTGAGTTGTAGATCGGGTCCGGAAGTACATCTCGTTTAGGAACAAATCCTCTTCTGGGCACTTACCTTCCCTCCTTCATTAGAAAATGATTTCAACGGTACTCGAAAGTGTTAACATCTTTCGTAAAGCTTGCCCCGAGGATTATACACATCAATTATATATATAAACCGTCAGGGCAAAACCATTTGGTTTTGCATCACGATATTATTGCTACTACTTTCCTACTTCGGGCGCTTTGCTCCGTATTTGCTACGCGCCTGTCTGCGGTCGGTTACACCCTGTGTATCCAATGTTCCGCGGACGATGTGGTAACGGGTACCGGGAAGGTCTTTAATACGACCGCCTCTAATCATTACCACGGAGTGCTCCTGCAGGTTGTGCCCTTCACCAGGAATGTATGCTGTGACCTCAATACCATTCGATAGCCTTACACGCGCAACTTTTCTAAGTGCTGAGTTGGGCTTCTTTGGTGTCAGAGTTCTAACGGATGTGCATACACCGCGCTTTTGGGGAGAAGGATAATCGGTCTGTTTATTGCGAATTGTGTTTACACCCTTCTGCAGCGCAGGTGCAGATGATTTGTAGGTCACCTTTTTTCTTCCCTTGCGAACGAGCTGGTTAAATGTTGGCATTATTTTCCTCCTTTCCTTTGTGATGGCCGCCTATTATTCGGCAAGCTCTAATTATAACATTCGGTAAATCTAAAGTCAACCGAAAGTCTTTCTAATTGTAAATTTCCGCTGTTGGCAGACCAAGCTCTACTATACCGGAGCGGTCATCCTCTTGCTCGTAATCATCAGCATCAAAGTCGATATCTGTTTCGAAAACATCGTCCAGTTCGACCTCAGTATCGGGTCTCTCAACTTCCATTGTGAAGTTTCTATACATCTCCATACCGGAGCCCGCAGGTATGAGTTTACCAATAATAACATTTTCCTTCAGTCCTACCAGGCGGTCAACCTTTCCTTTGATTGCTGCATCGGTGAGAACTCTTGTCGTCTCCTGGAAGGATGCTGCCGACAGGAATGAGTCGGTAGATAGGGATGCTTTGGTTATACCCATCAGCACAGGTGTTGCTGTGGCGAGCTTTAGATCTGCCTCTCCATTATCTATGCGCTCCTGGATACTGGCGTTCTCGTCCTCGAATTCGAACACATCCACAAAGGAACCAATTAGGAGATCTGTGTCACCGGGATCGTCAACCTTAACTCTACGCATCATCTGACGGACAATGACTTCGATATGACGATCGTTGATATCGACGCCCTGCTGGCGGTAAACACGCTGAACCTCACGAATGAGGTAGTTGTGTACCGCAGAGTCCCCCTTGATCCGGAGGATATCGTGTGGATTGAGAGCTCCTTCGGTCAGCTCCTCGCCTTCCTCTACAATTTGACCTTCGCGGACCTTCATTGTAGAGCCGAAGGGTATCCTGATGCTTACTGATTCACCTGTTTCAGGATCTGTTATTGAAAGACTGCGATGTCCTGCACGTTTGGGTTCCTCTCTACGCACAATACCGCCCATCTCGGCCATAACTGCCAATTTCTTTGGCTTACGTGCTTCGAAAAGCTCCTCAACACGTGGGAGACCCTGAGTGATATCGTCTCCTGCGACACCGCCGGTGTGGAACGTACGCATCGTCAGCTGGGTTCCCGGCTCACCTATCGACTGAGCAGCGATGATTCCGACTGCCTCGCCAACATTTACCGGTGAGTTGGTTGCAAGGTTGGATCCGTAGCATCTGGCACATACTCCATGTCTTGCACGACACTTGAGGACCGAGCGTATTCTCGCTTCCTTTACACCTGCTTTGAGAACTCTTCTGACGTCCTCTTCGCTTATAAGCTGCCCAGCAGGCACAAGCTCGTTGCCCTCGCTGTCAATAATGCTATCAGCAGCATATCTGCCGCGCAATCTGTCGCCTAAGTGTTCAATAACTTGGTTTCCGTCTGTTATATCGCGGACCCAGATGCCATCCTCTGTCCCACAGTCCTCCTCACGGATAATAACATCCTGTGATACGTCAACCAGCCTACGAGTGAGGTAACCGGAGTCAGCCGTACGTAGTGCTGTATCGGCAAGGCCCTTTCTCGCGCCACGGGAGGAAATGAAGTACTCGAGCACAGACAGACCTTCGCGGAAGTTTGAACGTATAGGAATCTCTATAGTCTTACCGGATGTGTCCGCCATTAAACCACGCATACCTGCGAGCTGACGAATCTGGTTCATAGATCCACGCGCTCCGGAGTTTGCCATCATATAGATCGGGTTAAAAGGATCCAAGCTATCCTGCAGTGCTCTCGTAACATCCTTAGTTGTCTGATCCCAGGACTCGATTATCAGACGGCGGCGTTCCTCGGCCGTAATGAACCCCATCTTGTAGTTTTGCTCAATTTCATCTATTTTCTCTTCAGTTTCTGCAATCAGAACCTTTTTCTCATCGGGCACTGCCATGTCCGTAATGGAGACGGTAATCGCACCAATAGTTGAGTAATGGAATCCTAAGTCCTTGATTTTGTCAAGCAAAACTGCGGTCTCGGTAAATCCGTGCTTTTCGATGCAGGATTCAATAATCTTTCCGAGTTCGCCTCTCTTACATACAAATGATACTTCCAGATCGAACATTGTCTCGGGGTCTGATCTATCTACAAATCCCAGGTCCTGCGGGATTGCTTCGTTAAAGATAATACGCCCTACAGTAGCATTAACGACCTTGCTTCTGATAACCCCGTCGACTTCCCTCTTCATAAGGACCTTGATCGGTGAATGGATCTCAACATCACCTGTCTGGTATGCAATCAGTGCCTCTTCAGGGCTCGAAAAAGCTTTTCCAGCTCCAAGCCCTTCCCGCTCGATAGTCAGGTAATATGCTCCAAGAACCATGTCCTGAGTAGGAACGGTTACCGGACGTCCATCCTGCGGACGAAGTAGGTTATTTGCCGACAGCATGAGGAAACGGGCCTCTGCCTGCGCCTCCGCAGATAGCGGGACGTGAACTGCCATCTGGTCGCCGTCAAAGTCGGCGTTGTATGCGGTACAAACAAGCGGATGGAGCTTAAGCGCTCTTCCCTCAACCAGTACCGGTTCAAATGCTTGAATACCGAGTCTATGAAGTGTTGGTGCACGGTTGAGAAGCACAGGATGCTCCGAAATGATCTCGTCTAAAGCGTCCCACACTTCGTTGCGAGTCCTTTCAACCATCTTCTTTGCACTCTTGATATTGTTGGCAAGCCCATCCTCAACAAGTTTTTTCATTACAAAGGGCTTAAACAGCTCAATCGCCATTTCTTTGGGCAGACCGCACTGATATATCTTCAGCTCGGGTCCAACAACGATAACACTTCTGCCTGAGTAGTCAACGCGTTTTCCAAGAAGGTTTTGACGGAAGCGGCCCTGCTTACCCTTGAGCATGTCAGATAGGGATTTCAGAGGTCTGTTGTTCGGACCGGTCACAGCTCTTCCTCTGCGACCGTTGTCTATCAGTGAGTCAACGGATTCCTGCAGCATGCGCTTTTCGTTTCGAACGATTATGTCGGGCGCTCCGAGCTGCAGCAGCCTCTTCAGGCGGTTATTTCTGTTGATAACACGTCTGTAGAGATCATTCAGGTCCGACGTAGCAAAGCGACCACCATCAAGCTGTACCATTGGTCGAAGCTCCGGGGGTATTACCGGAATCGTATCCATTATCATCCACTCGGGGCGGTTGCCCGACTGGCGGAATGCTTCGCATACCTCCAGGCGCTTGATTATACGCATCTTCTTCTGACCGGTGGCATCTTTCAGCTCGGCGCGAAGCTCGGCCGACATCGCATCCACGTCAATTTCACTCAGCAGTTCTTTTATAGCTTCGGCACCCATACCTGCTCTGAAGTCGTCCTCGTACTTCTCCAGCATGTCGCGGTACTCAGTCTCAGTTAGAATCTGCTTTTTCATCAAAGGGGTGTCGCCTGCATCAATTACTATATAGCTTGCAAAGTAAAGCACTTTTTCCAGCAGACGGGGGGACATATCCAGAATTAGGCCAAGCCTTGAGGGGATCCCCTTGAAGTACCAAATGTGACTTACAGGCGCTGCTAGATCGATGTGTCCCATGCGCTCGCGGCGAACTTTGGACTTAGTGACCTCAACACCGCACCTGTCGCATATTTTCCCTTTATATCTAATCTTCTTATATTTTCCGCAGTGGCATTCCCAGTCCTTTGTGGGTCCAAATATCTTCTCACAGAAAAGACCGTCGCGTTCGGGCTTAAGGGTGCGGTAATTTATCGTCTCTGGCTTTTTTACCTCGCCGTGCGACCAGTTATGAATCATTTCGGGGGAGGCCAGGCCAATTCTTATAGCTTCAAAATCTGTATAGCTCATAGACGGCTCCTTTCATCAACGGTCATTGTACTCATTGTCATCTTCGCTGTATCCAGAATCCTCGGTGGAACTGTCGGAGTCATAGTCATAATCGGATGAGTTGCCATATGATTGGTCATGGCTTCCGACCAACGATTCCTCATCCTCTATAGCATAGCCCGAGGCCGATAGCTCTTCATCAGATACGTATGAGTCCTCATTTTCGACCTTTGCAAAGCTGTCGTCCTCATCATCGTCTCTAAGTTCGACTTCCTTCATGTACTTGTCAAGCACACGTACATCCAGTCCTAGTGACTGCAGCTCCTTGATAAGGACACGGAAGGACTCCGGTACTCCAGGCTTTGGAATATTGAGGCCCTTCACAATTGCCTCGTAGGTTTTGACACGTCCGACAATATCGTCCGACTTTACAGTGAGCATCTCCTGGAGTGTGTATGAAGCACCGTATGCCTCAAGAGCCCAAACCTCCATCTCACCGAAGCGCTGTCCGCCGAACTGGGCTTTTCCTCCCAGAGGCTGCTGCGTGACCAGTGAATAGGGTCCGGTTGAGCGTGCATGTATTTTATCATCGACCAGGTGGTGGAGCTTAAGGAAGTAGGAATATCCTACTGCCACAGGGTTATCGAACATCTCTCCTGTTCTGCCATCATACAGAACACTCTTTCCGTCTCTTCTCAGTCCGGCAAGCTCAAGAGTATTTTCGATATCCTCCTCATTTGCACCGTCAAATACAGGTGTTGCAACCTTCCATCCCAATGCATGCGCTGCATAACCGAGATGGACCTCGAGTACCTGTCCGATATTCATTCGAGAGGGCACACCGAGAGGGTTCAGGACGATGTCAAGCGGAGTTCCGTCAGGCATAAACGGCATATCCTCAAGAGGTAGTATTCTCGATACAACACCCTTGTTACCATGTCTACCTGCCATCTTATCTCCGACCGACACCTTACGCTTCTGTGCGATATAGCAGCGAACTACCATGTTAACACCCGGGTTGAGTTCGTCGCCGTTCTCACGGGTAAACACTTTAACATCTACAATAATTCCACTTTCGCCGTGGGGGACTCTCAGCGAAGTATCTCTTACTTCTCTGGCCTTCTCTCCGAATATTGCACGGAGCAGGCGCTCCTCCGCAGTAAGCTCGGTCTCTCCCTTTGGGGTAACCTTACCGACCAATATATCTCCGGGATAGACCTCCGCACCAATTCTGATTATGCCCCGTTCGTCGAGGTTCTTTAGTGCATCTTCACCGACGTTGGGTATATCGCGCGTGATCTCCTCCGGTCCGAGTTTCGTGTCCCGGGCTTCGGTTTCATATTCTACTATGTGTATTGAAGTAAACACATCGTCGTGGACAAGACGTTCACTTATCAGTATGGCGTCTTCGTAGTTGTAGCCCTCCCAAGTCATAAACCCAACAAGCACATTCTTGCCAAGGGAGATCTCGCCTTCATAGGTAGAGGGGCCGTCCGCCAGGATATCGCCCTTGCTAAACCGCTCGCCTGCGTCCACAAGTGGTCTCTGGTTTATGCAGGTTCCCTGGTTCGAACGTATGAATTTAGTTAGCTTATGCGTCTGTGTCTCACCTGAGTCATAACGAACTACAATCTCGTCCGCCGAAACTCTCTCAACTACACCATCCTCGAGTGCAAGTACGCAGACTCCCGAATCTATCGCAGCCTTATACTCGATACCGGTAGCCACAATGGGCGCCTCAGGTTGAAGCAGAGGCACAGCCTGTTTCTGCATGTTCGAACCCATCAGAGCACGGTTTGCGTCATCATTTTCGAGGAAGGGGATCATAGCGGTAGCAACCGATACCATCATTTTTGGAGACACGTCAACATAGTCGACCCTCTCCGGCTCTACCTCGATAAACTCGTCTTTATACCGGCAGGAAACACGGGCGTTAACAAAGCGCCCTTCCTCATCTATAGGTTCACTTGCCTGTGCGATAATATAGTCGTCCTCTACATCGGCAGTCATGTACACAACTTCATCTGTCACCTTACTTGTTTCAGGATCGATTCTCTGGAATGGCGTCTCAATAAACCCATACTCATTGATCCTGGCATAGGTGGATAGATAGGATATAAGTCCGATATTCGGTCCTTCAGGGGTCTCGATTGGGCACATACGGCCGTAATGGCTATAGTGCACGTCACGTACCTCGAAGTTTGCCCTGTCTCGGCTTAGTCCTCCTGGACCTAGGGCCGACATACGGCGCTTGTGAGTCAACTCTGCAAGGGGGTTACTCTGATCCATGAACTGTGATAGTGGTGATGAACCAAAGAACTCTTTGATTGCAGCGGTAACAGGTCTAATATTAATTAATGATTGGGGAGTAACTATGTCGAGATCCTGGATTGTCATCCTCTCCCGGATCACTCTCTCCATTCTTGAAAATCCAATACGGAACTGGTTCTGGAGAAGTTCCCCTACCGAACGAAGGCGCCGGTTTCCGAGATGGTCTATGTCATCGACAGAACCGACATGATTGGGCAGATTGAAGAGATAGTTTATTGCAGCATAGATGTCTTCCTCAACGATATGCTTTGGAACAAGTGCATTTACATTGTCTCTTATTGCCTCTTTGAGCTCTTCACCTTCGTAATTGCTTATAAGCTCTACAAGGACAGAGAATCTGACTTTCTCCTTTATGCCGACATCCTGGGGATCAAAGTCCACATAGGATTTCAAGTCGACCATGTTGTTGGAGAGAACCTTAGATACCGTTCCGTTATCCGACTTTATCCAAGCATAGGATATCCCGCGATTCTCCAGCTCTATGGCTTCCTGACGGGACAGCACTTCTCCCTCTTCCGCCAGTATTTCACCAGTCAGAGGGTCGACAACGACCTGTGCGAGTGTCTTTCCCGCAATCCTTGGAGCGAGGGCCAATTTCTTGTTGAACTTGTACCTTCCCACATTAGATAGGTCGTATCTCCGGGGGTCGAAAAACATCGTATTAATCAACGACTTGGCCGAATCAACCGTTGGGGGCTCTCCCGGTCGCAGTCTGCGATACAACTCGAAGAGGGCCTCTTCCTCAGTCTTGGATGTGTCTTTATCTAGAGTTGCGAGTAGATATTTGTTCTCACCCAACACCTCCTTCATCTGGGCATCGGTGGCTAGACCGACAGCTCTTACAAGGGAGGTAACAGGGAGTTTACGGTTTTTATCTATTCGAACATATACAACATTATTGAGGTCTGTCTCAAACTCAAGCCAGGCACCTCTATATGGAATTATTGTACCTGCAAAAAGATCTATATCACTCTTATCGTCCTGTTTACTGAAGTAAACACCGGGCGAACGTACTATCTGGGAGATTATGACCCTCTCGGCACCATTGATAATAAATGTTCCGCTCTTGGTCATCTTGGGGAAATCACCCATAAAGAGCTCCTGCTCTTTAATTTCCTCCGTCTCTTTGTTGCGGAGCCGTACACGGACCTTTAGCGGGGCAGCATAGGTAGCGTCACGCTCCTTGCATTCCTCCACCGAGTACTTTGGATTCTCTTCAAGTACATAGTCGATAAATCTCAGCTCAAGATTTCCCGTGTAATCGGTAATGACGCCCACATCTTGGAAAACCTCCATTAGTCCGACGTCAAGAAACCATTGAAACGACTTCTTCTGTACCTCAATCAGGTCGGGCATCTCAATGACATCGCCGAGCCTTTGATAGCTCTTCCTGATCGTCCTGCCAAAGCGTAAATCGGTGAGATGAGGAAGCTTTACATCCGGCATTAAATCACTCCATTCCAAACTCTTCAGTAGTATTCCGGCCGTATCGGTTGATCCTTAAGCACGCACCGGCATCCCGAACGCGCGTATAAATACAAAACAAACTGCACCATTCGGAACACCCGAGTCCGTTGTTACTTATTTTTCTTTTCCTCTTGTAGATTGATTTCAGCGGTGGTATAATAGCCTTTACATAGTGGAAAATTGTAACGTCTGGCGAGAATGGTGCAATATAGAATTGTAACACAGAATGTTGGCAGTGTCAACATTTTTATTTGCGTTTTTCTCACGTTTTTTCTTGGCAAATCGTAAGAGCCGCAAGACTCGAAAAACGAACTTCTCAAGTTACAGTAAAAACCATGTTTTTTCAGGTTGACAAAATAAAACTCTACAGCTATAATCATTATTGCGCTCTAAACAGAGTTCTTATTAATACCCTCTAGTCCTAATTGGGGACATACACGGACTACCGTAGCTTTTTTCTTTGCGAGTGTGCTGGAACTGGTAGACAGGCACGTTTGAGGGGCGTGTGTCTTTGGCGTATGGGTTCAAGTCCCATCACTCGCACCAAATCAAGGGGTTGAGTATTCAGCCCCTTGAACACCTTAAAAACTAAATATCTGCGCGCGAGTGGTGGATTTGGCAGACTCGCTAGATTCAGGTTCTAGTGCTCAATACGGGCGTGCGGGTTCAAGTCCCGCCTCGCGCACCATTCGAAAAGAAAGGACGATGAGTTTGATACTTCATCGCCCTTTCTTTTCTTCTTTTTATCCCACTATAACTCAACCGTCGACAGGTCCCATTCCTCATAGATCTTGGGTACGTCGTCTATCAACCGCTTCGTGTATTCTGCCTTCGGATTTAGAATCACCTCGTCTGCAGTCCCACTTTCAACGAATCTACCGTTCTCCATGATATAGACCGTGTCTGATATGTAGTATGCCAGACCAATATCATGAGTTATAAAGATAATTGTCATTCCAGTTTCATCTCTCAAGTTAAGTAACATATCCAGAATGGTAGCTCTTGAGCATGCGTCAATCATGGACGTGGGTTCGTCCGCCAAGAGAATATCGGGCTTAAGCAGAAATATTCGTGCAATCATTAGCCTCTGCTGCTGACCACCCGACAGCTCAAAAGGATACTTATTGGTCAACTCATGAAACTCCAGGTTTACAAACCGGCACGCCTCCTCCATCAGCTCAATCTTCTTTTGCTTTGGAAGCCTCCTTCCTCCACGCATGTGGATACAGTCCAAAAGAACAGTATCGATCTTTGTGAAGATGTTGTATGCGGAAAAGGGGTCTTGGAAGATAGCTTGTATGCCTCTCCAGTACTCCTTTTTCTTTTTGTGTGTGCTTGTATCCCGAGGAGCACCTTGGAATAAGATTTGACCCTCTGTGACCGGTATGAGATCAAGCAGCATTTTTGCAAGTGTTGTCTTGCCGCTACCCGACTCCCCAACTATTGAGATCAGCTCTCCTTGATAGAATTCAAAATCGACATTATCAACTGCAACTACCTTTTTGGAGCCGGTACCAAAAACCTTTGTGACGCCCTTGCCGCTTAAGCACAATTCCCTCTCCTTATTATGCATCCCCACATTAGACATCTCCGTACACCTCCCTCAGTTCTTCTGTGTCGAGAATACAGCGATAACTGCGCCCTTCACCTGCTTCTCTCAAGTCAATCTTGCTTGCTCTGCAAATGGGCGTTGTGTATTTGCACCTTGCAGCAAACCTGCAACCTTCGGGAGGTTTCTTTAGGTTCGGCGGAGTTCCGGGAATTGAAGCCAGTTTGACATCCCTTACACCCTCTTCAGGGACAAGGATGGAGCCCATCAACCCCTTCGAATACGGGTGTAGAGGATCAAACACGACTTCATGCGATGAGCCGTTTTCCACTATCTGTCCTGCATACATTACCATTATGTCATCTGTGACATTATATAACAGTGGCAGCTCATGGGTTATAAATATCATTGACTTGATGATCCCGTTCTCCATCATGTCCTTAAGCATCTTAATGACCATCTTCTGGCTTGTGACGTCAAGAGCACTGGAAGGTTCATCAGCTATAAGAACTTTTGGAGAGAGTATAGTCGATATTGCAATTACCGTTCTCTGCTTCATTCCTCCTGAGAGTTCCACGGGAAAACGGTTCAATACTGATGCGGGCAGTCCAAGTACCTCAAAGCGCTTTCTTGCGAGATCATAGATATCTTTTTTACTTGCTTTGCTGTCGTGAGCCCGGATAACATCCTCAATGAACTTAATGATCTTTCTTGTCGGGTTCAGCGCGTTCATAGCAGTTTGCGGGATATACGCGATTTCGTGGCCCAGTACTGTCTTTCGAATTGTCTCAGGGTCAAGCAAGGATATGTTTTTACCGTCAATTATGATGTCACCCGACACGTAGTGCAACGGTGGGAAATAGTACCCCATCAGACTCAGTGCCAGTGTGGACTTACCACAGCCGGACTCACCAGCTATACCGAGAGATTTACCCTCCTCCACCGTAAGCGAGACGTCATTAACAGCGTATACATCTTCTTTGAATCGGGTCACATATTTTGTTGAGAGGTTGTTGACCTCAAGTATTTTTCTTCCCATATCCGCCCTCCTAGTCTCTCAGCGTGGGGTTAAAGATCTGGTCAAGCCCGGTATTCATAAGGTTGAGCGAAAATGATATCAGCGCGATTGTGAAAATTACCGGGAAATAGGCCCACCAGGATCCGTTGAGATGAGCGGAATAGAGCATCGCCCAGTTCATCATAAGTCCCAGTGTCGGTACTTCTGTTGTTTTTGGCCCCAGTCCTAGGAGTGATAGCTGAGCTTCTGCGAGTATAGCAGAGGATATCTGCAGGATAAGGGCCATGACTACGTAAGATGCTATGTAAGGCAGGATGTCCCTCAGCAGAATCTTAATGAGGCTGTGTCCCGACAGACGGCTCAAGTTTACGTGGTCACGGTTGCGCAGCGAAATAACTTGAGAGCGCACAGAACGCGCAGTCCAAATCCATGCTGTACATCCGATCACTATAGCCACAGTGGTTGCGCCCCTATTATCCTGACTTATACTGTAGGATATTAGTATTAGGATGACAAAGGATGGAATGACGGTGAAAATATTCGTAAAGAACATGATGATGTCATCCACAACGCCACCAATGTATCCGGCCAGAAGGCCTAATGTAAGCCCAATAAATGTTGCTATACATCCTGCGATTATTCCTATCATCAACGAGGTCTTCGCTGCAGCCACAAGCTGTTTTAGAACGTCTCTGCCGAAGTTGTCAGTCCCCAGAGGAAGAAACTTAACATTTGCCACATCCCCTACATTGACGTAATCGGTATCTGTAATCGTTGCGGTCTTTATTAGTTCTCCGTCTTCCTCTCCGGTTTCGGCAATGATTATGTCATCGGAGTTTTTTATCGAGTTTAGTCTGTTGTTTAGCCTCTCGTAATAGTTTCTCAGCGCTTTAGTCATACCTTCTGGACGTATGGAGCGGTCATAGTTACCCCACCATAACTCGAGTAGCGCACCGGTGTCTGATATGTCTATATCTTCAACATCTATTCCAATTGCCGTCAGCCAGTTCACCATTGCGACCCGGTCTTCGTCAGAAAGAACGGAATCGATCCTCTTCTGTGCGGCATCTTCAAGCTTTAATGTATGTAATTCAGTATTAACGCTGTCATATACATTTACATAAACACCCGGTTTGAAGAAGGTTCCAAGCCCCACCATCTCGAGAGGGTTGCCCGGAGAAATAAGAGGGTAAATGAGCATGAGTATTAGCAAGAATGAGAAGATAACAAATCCTGTCACAAACTTAGGGGAATGAAAAATCTGCCTCAGTGTATGTTTCATGTCACTACACCTCCTAACTGTCAAATTGGGCTGCTTTTACACGGGGATCAATGAAACCGTAGATAATATCTATTACAAAAGTCGCTATAAGTACCATCAAAGTAATAATCAGTGTTGTTGCAGAGAGCAAAGGGTAGTCTGCCATCGTTACCGCTTGAAGAATTGATGTCCCTATACCGGGATAGCTGAATATTATTTCTGCTACAAGCGCGCCACCGACCATTGAACCTAGAGATAGTGCTAGTCCGGTTACCTGGGGAAGCATTGCATTCCTAAAGACATAGCGGACTATCTTACCGTCCTTTATACCGAGGAACCTACTGTACTTTACATAGTCGGCATTGAGTTCATATATGGACATCGAACGCATACCTATAGCCTGCCCTCCAATTGCAATAATCACAATGGACCAGAAAGGCAGCTGGTAGTGCTCGATAACAGATTTGATAAACTTCCAGCTTAAATTTGGGATCATTGTGTAACTGTATGCACCGGAAGTTGGGGCCACTTTCAGAGTAATTCCAAATATAACAAGCAGGATCACCGCCATCCCAAAGGCTGGCATACTACTAGCGAGCAGGCACGCCGGCATGACCACCTTATCAAAACCTTTGCGGATATAAGCAGCAAGTGCACCCAATATGTTTCCTAGGAGCCACCCCACAATGATTGCGGGCAATTGCAGTGCTATTGTCCACCAAATAGCAGAGCTTATTATATCGGAAACGGAACGGGGATACTGACTAAAGGAAAGCCCAAAATC
>JAAYOS010000137.1 GCA_012520195.1 Clostridiales bacterium
CGCTTATTGTTGATGGTGTAGGTCCGTGGTATCAGGAGGCTGCAGACGCTGTCGTTGAAAAGGGCCTTATGGAAATTGAGCAATACGGCGCCTTCAGACCATTCGAAATCATAACAGAGGCTGAACTTGCCCAAGCACTTTACGTTCTGAGCGGAAACCCAGTCTACAGCGGTGGCAATCCATTTGCGGATATTGTCGGCTCGGATGAAGCGCTCACCCGCGAGCAAGTAGCCGTAATTCTGTACGGATTTGCCACAGAAAATGGCTACAGCTTCGACACCGGTATAGGAACTGCTCTAAGCAGTTATTCCGACGCTGGGACCGTGAACGACACGGCGAAATCGGCAATGGAATGGGCGTGCGATGTTGGACTATTCAATGGTTATCCCAACGGCACAATCAAGCCACAGACACCGGTAAATCGTGCTGTTGCCGCAACGCTTCTTAGTAGATTTATTGAACTTAACAAGTAAGATATTCTGTACAACCAAAGCATAAAAACGCCCTTCCAAAGCATCAAGACGTCCTTCCGAAGTCATCGGAAGGACGTTTTCTTTAGGGCTCCAGGTATAGTACGAGACTCTCGAGGTAAAGGCATTGAAACAGAACCTACAGGAATACCCCTTTTAATTACTCCAAATTGTGGTACAATATCAACGACAATATTTGAAAATTCGTTTTTAATAGAGTATGATACAATAACAGAGTTATAGACATGCATTATAGACATACATAAGCACAAAGAGGAGTTGATTGCGTGCAAGAACTTCTAAATGTTTGTCTAATGAATGACTCATTTCCACCGATCATTGACGGCGTGTCCAATGCTGTTTATAATTATGCAAGGATTATCCAGGAGAGCTACGGGAAAGCGGTTGTGGTGACACCGCAGCACCCTGAAGCGGAAGACGATTATCCTTTTCAAGTTTTGCGATATCCCAGTATAAAGGCGCCAAAGCTTCATGATTATAGGGTCGGATCGCCGTTCAGCGCTACGGTATTTCATGGCCTCAAAACAAACACTGTCGATTTGATCCATCTACACTGTCCCTTTACGTCAGCAATCTACGCAAGGCTGCTTAGAAACATTGCGAAGGTTCCGATCATATTCACATATCATACAAAATATGATATTGATATAAAAGAGGTCATCGCCTCTAAAGGCGTTCAGAAATCTGCTCTTAGCATTATCCTGAACAATATTGAAGCCTGCGATGAGGTCTGGGCAGTCAGCCGAGGGGCTGGTGAAAACCTGCGTAGCCTCGGATATGAAGGTGACTATGTCGTTATGAGAAACGGTGTCGACCTTCCGAAGGCCAGAGCGGGTGAGGAGGAAGTTGAAAAACTCCGTGACGATCTAAGAATCCCCGCGAATACACTCATATTTCTGTTTGTGGGACGTCTGATGTGGTATAAAGGGATTGGCATTATTCTTGACGGACTCAAGAAAGCTAGAGACAGCGGACTGAAGTATAAGATGATCTTTGTTGGTTCGGGTGCGGACAAGGCCGAGATCGATGTGAGGGCAAAGGATCTGGGCATCTACGAAGACTGTATATTCGTGGGCGCAATCCGTGACAGGGCGGTGCTACGGATTTATTACAGCTTGGCGGATTTGCTGCTGTTCCCCTCAACCTTTGATACAAACGGTCTTGTTGTTGCTGAGGCGGCCTCTTGCAATCTTCCAAGTGTGCTCGTTGAGGGCAGCGCCGCAGCTGAAGGCGTTGAGAACATTCGGAACGGGTTGTTAATAGATGAAAATGGCGACTCTATGGCTGCAACACTACTAAACGTCTGTCGAAACAGGGAACTGATGAGACAGATAGGGCAGCGAGCGGCGGATGAGATATATGTTTCCTGGAATGACAGCGTTGCGAAAGCTGTTGAAAGGTACAATGTGGTGATTGAAAGATACGGTAGTGTATCTAGTTGGTAATTTATATAAAGCGCAATCGGTATATCATTGATATACCGATGTGTCATAATCATACAAATCTATTTGAAGGGAAGCGCAGGTATAATGGGGAAGTTTAGGGAGTTCCTGAAAAGAAAGGACATAGAGATTTCAGTTCAACGCTACTTTGTTGATGCTATGGGAGCCATGGCACAGGGACTATTCTGTTCATTACTTATCGGTACAATTATCAACACACTCGGAACACAGTTGGGTCTACCATTCTTAAATGATATTGGCGGATTTGCATCGCAGATGTCAGGCCCGGCAATGGCAGTTGCCATAGGGTATGCACTAAAATGTTCACCATTAGTGCTTTTTTCGCTCGCTACAGTGGGGTATTCCGCAAACTATTACGGCGGTGCGGGTGGACCCTTAGCGGTTCTGGTAGTTGCTATAATAGCCTCTGAGTTAGGAAAGGCTGTATCCAAGGAGACAAAAGTCGATATTCTGGTAACTCCTTTGGTAACAATATTTATCGGGGTTGCGCTCTCCGCGTTGATTGCACCGGCAATCGGTAATGCTGCACAATGGGTCGGAGCGATAATTATGTGGGCGACAGAACAGCAGCCGTTCATTATGGGGATATTAGTATCAATTGTGGTAGGAGTAGCACTCACGCTTCCTATAAGCAGTGCCGCTATCTGCGCTTCTCTTGGACTAGTTGGACTGGCAGGTGGAGCTGCCCTTGCGGGATGCTGCGCAAATATGGTCGGTTTTGCAGTAATGTCTTTCCGTGAGAATCGCTGGGGAGGACTTATTTCACAGGGGCTAGGCACTTCGATGCTTCAAATGGGCAATATAGTACGAAACCCCAAAATATGGATACCCGCAATTGTGACTAGCGCAATTACGGGTCCTATAGCAACTTGTGTATTTCGACTTCAGATGAACGGTCCTGCCGTCGCTTCAGGAATGGGAACTTGCGGTATGGTAGGACCAATAGGCGTTTATACTGGCTGGATTGATGATATAGCGGCCGGCCTCAAGACTTCTATTACCTCATTGGATTGGATTGGACTTATCCTCATTGCGTTGATTCTGCCCGCTGTGATCTGTTGGGCTGTAGGCATTCTTTGCCGAAAAATCGGCTGGATAAAGGACGGAGATCTGACACTTCAATAAATACATAAGGTATAGGTTTTCTAATCGGCCGAGATTTGCGACTCAAATCTCTTTGAGTAGCGCTTCATACAATCTGAAATTACCTTCTCTGCTGCTCTCCTATCCATAATCCTCTCCACGAGTGTTACTTTATCCTCTAGGTGTTTGTATACCTCGAAAAAGTGTCTGATTTCGTGGAACTGATGTCCAGGTAGCTCGTCTATATCCTGAAAGCTATTCAGGGAAGGGTCTCCGAAGGGTATTGCGATTACTTTTTCGTCAATATCATCATTGTCGATCATATTTAGAACACCAATTGGATAGCACTCCACAAGGGTAAGGGGATCGAGCGATTCCTGGCATAGCACAAGTACATCTAGCGGGTCATCGTCCTGCGAAAGAGTCCGCGGTATAAAACCGTAGTTTGCTGGGTAATGTGTTGATGTGAAAAGGATTCTGTCCAGGAATATCATCCCTGTCTCCTTGTCGATCTCATACTTCTTTTTGCTTCCCTTAGGTATTTCGATGACGCTGATAAACTTCTCGGGAGATATGCGCTCTGCAGGGAAGTCATGCCATATATTCATTGTATCCTCCAGATTTATATTGTGTAAATATTGTGATATTTTTGATGCTTAATTATTGTAGTATCCAATTTACCATTATTGCGCTGTTTTGTAAAGTTTGATATAGAACCTGTCGATTAGGGCAGCAATACGTCCAGCGAATAAATCATACCCATAAGCTATTTCATATGTTCAAAAATACACCATTTCACAAGTAATTCTAGTGCGGCTGTCCGTTTTATTGGACAGTCGTTTTTGTATAATCATATTGTCGAAGAAGGTTAGTCTTCGAGTGAAGTGGGTCAAAAGAAACGTGAAGGCTCAGAGTGTCAAGAATGGAGTTGGGTATGCAAACTAAGCATTTTCGCTGTAGAGGTATAAATGTAGATTGTGCAAAGCCAAAAGAAAAAAGCCTAGGAAACATAGATTACGATGCTGCAAAAGTAAGAGAAATTACTAAGACAGTGCTCATAACACTTGGCCTCATAAGCACACTATGCGCAGCCATGTTAAGTGATGCGGAGAGCATTGGAAAGTTCGAGCTGTTTATAGGCATACTCTTGGGCGTAGCACTGCTACTTGGAGGAGCTTATCTACACAAGGTTGAGCCGCTCTTAAGGCGGCTGGTAAAGTTGTTAATGCACTGGGTTAAGCGCGTAATGTACTGTGTTTCTGCTGTAAAGGAGCACGCCATTACAGGAGTTCGAACAAAAAGAACAGAGGTGTATGAAACCGAGCCCATGGACGTTATTGCAAGTGCATCATCAAGTAGAAGCGCAAAGAAAGAATTGATAAGACCTGTCCGAATCAAAATTAGCTGCGACAATACAATGAACGCGGACACATGCCAGGTTGCAAGCTGAACCAGGCATCAAAAAGCCCTCCTTTATGCTTCTAACACAAAGGAGGGCAAGTTTCCAGATTCTATCTACAATAACGGTATCAGTACCAACGCTTATGCTTTGCCGCTACAGCCGAGTACGTTGCGAATCTTGTGACGTACTAGTTCCTTAATGTTTGTGCGTGCAGGGCCGAGGTACTGGCGTGGGTCGAAGTGTTCGGGATGGTCATTGAAGTACTTGCGGATCGTGCCGGTCAGAGCAAGGCGGAGGTCTGAATCGATGTTGATTTTGCAGACTGCCATGCTTGCTGCCTGACGAAGCATCTCTTCCGGAATACCAATAGCATCGGGCATTGCACCGCCGTTAGAATTGATCATCTCAACATACTCTGGCATTACAGATGATGCACCGTGAAGGACGATTGGGAAGTTCGGGAGTCTCTTTCCGATTTCTTCAAGAATGTCAAATCTTAGCTGTGGCTTCTGGCCAGGCTTAAACTTGTATGCACCATGGCTTGTTCCAATTGCGATTGCGAGCGAGTCGACACCTGTACGCGCGACAAACTCCTCAACCTCGTCGGGACGGGTGTAGGTAGCATCTTCTTCGGATACGTTGACGTCGTCCTCAACACCTGCAAGACGTCCAAGCTCACCCTCAACAACTACACCTTTGGAGTGTGCATAGTCGACGACTTGCTTTGTCAATTTTACGTTCTCCTCAAAGGGCAGATGGCTGCCGTCGATCATGACGGAGGTAAATCCACCATCAATGCAGCTCTTACAGAGTTCAAAGGTGTCGCCGTGGTCAAGGTGCAAGCAGATTGGTAAACCTGTCTCATGCTCAGCTGCTTCGACAAGCTTCATCAAATAGGTGTGATTTGCGTACTTTCTTGCGCCTGATGAGACTTGGAGTATTAGTGGGGCGTTTTCTTCTTTAGCGGCCTCTGTAATACCTTGGATGATTTCCATGTTGTTAACGTTAAAAGCACCAATGGCGTAACCGCCTTCATAGGCCTTTTTAAACATTTCTGTAGATGTTACTAATGGCATATTTACAGCTCCCTTTATTTTTTTGAAGATCTTATGCTATCTTATATTATTCTATCAATACTAAAGCAATAAATCAATTAAAATACATGATATTTTTATCCAATCAATTGCCCACATTTTACGGGTAAATTGTTAATTATTTGACACAATATGGTCAATATCTCAATTGACAAAGCAAAATGTGAACTGTAAGATTTAACTCAATAGGTCAATTTGTTAACGAAATAAATGAGAAATAAATGAAATGAGGAAATGTAATTGCTTACTCAAGAAGGACTAGATCTGTTAGTCGTAAATCGTCTGAACGATTCAAAAGAGTGGTACGAAGAGCACAAGGGTGAGATACGCAGATTAGTAATAGAACCATTCTTTGAGCTTATTACCGATCTCGGTCAAACCATGCTGTCGATTGATTCAGAAATCGTTATTGAACCAAAAGTTGACAGGACACTCTCCCGTGTCTACAGGGACACGCGTTTTACTAAGGATAAGTCCCGTTACAGAGACTGCATTTGGCTGTACTTCAGAAGAGATAAAAATCTATACCCCGGGTATCCGTGGTTTTTCTTTGAACTGAGGCCCTATATGGCGTGGTGGGGTTGTGGTAGATACACCCGGGATACTTCTTATGTTGATGCTACCAGGAAAATGATCATGGACCGCGACCCGCTTTATCTGGAGGCAAAGAGGGTTGTAGACGATTCAGACTCCTACTTCATGCTGGAGCAGGACGAACGGTACAAAAGGACAATGCATCCTGATGAGCCAGAGGATACAAGAGACTGGCTTGACAGGCGGAGCATCCATGTTGTCCACATCGAGAACGATGTCACAAAGGTATTTACCAAAGATCTCAGCGAAAAACTTCGTAGGGATTATTTGAGATTGGTACCTGTGTACCGCTTTCTTAGCGAAGGGTACAACCGCGCAATGCACTAAACCCTAAATCCTTCGAAGTATCGTTTTTGCAAGCTCAGCGTCGCTGTCGGACACATCCGAATCAGAATAACGGGCTCTGTTATAAGTCTGTATGAACTCCTCTGTATCCTCCTTAAGAACGAAGTTTGCCTCGGAAACAAGCTCATTGGGAGTATTACTCAACAGGTAGCTTTTGCCCAAGCTTAGGCGTTTAAGCAGCTGTTTGAATACAAAGCGTACCTTTGCCCGATTGTCCGGCATATCTTCGAACTTTGCGGGGCGGTAGGTGAGCCTGTTCCAGAAATCGGATATGTTCTTTGAGAGTTCTTTTCTGAGCCCCCCCTTACCCAGGAGGTCCTCTGTCTCATCGATGTAGTTTGTGTTCTCATCGGATCTAAGTCTTGAAAGTAGCGCATCAAGCCACCCCGGGAGATTGCGGAAAAGCTTCTTTATGGCATTGTACAGGGCGAAAATCACAAACACAACTGCTGCAATGAGTACCAGTACTATTACTACCCGTACGATAATTTCAATAATGGGATTCGGTTCCCGTGCTTCCGCTCCCATGAAACCTTCAAAGCCGCCTCCCGTGGAATCGCCCGCAGGGCCGCCTCCCCCGGCGAGAATCTTAAGTATGAAGTAGAGGATCTCGAATATCTTTAGGATTATGAACTTAACGGCACCGACCACAAAATCCTTTACAGCTTTAATGTTCGCTATTATCAGGCTGATGATGATAATAGCAGAAATCATAAGAATATTGTTTCTTCTCATTCCCGGAGGATATGCTCGTTTTCCGGTTGAGGTTGTACCATACTTTGTGGCATCCCGTAGGTTTTCACGGTTAATTGTGAAAATGCCGAAAACCAGATACATAATCGCAATAATATTAAGTGCAGGCTTGTAAATCTCGCTGTTTTCTCCGCCGGTAATTACAGCGGCCAGTTGAATAATAAGCCCTACAATGAATCTTGAAGGTCCGGCGATGAAAGCCCCGTTAACAAAAGGTATCAAGAAAACCATGAATGTGCCCGGTATTATAAGCAGGCTTCCAATTACTATAAATATGTTGGGTTCCCAGATAAGCTTTATTGGTATCATCGAAACTGCGACCGAAAGAAGGATGCCAGCTATTAATGAAAGAATCGGCCTTCTGCCGTGAAGAATACGTCCTACAGGGTAGGCAACTAACAAGCACGGACTACAGTAGATTAACCCTATCCATGGCGACAAGTGTATCCAGAGCCCCTTTTGGATAAGAAGGGTGGCGGCTACAAAGACCATCAGTGTCATTAGAAAAGCATACAACTCATTAAACAGCCGGTTCCGCGTCATAACCGCTCACCTCCGTTTTGCTAAGATGCGGCTTTACAGGTATGTAGGTTATGGAATTGCCTAAAGAACGCAGCCTGTTTGCACGCTTCTCGATGGTGTCGCTCCAGTAAGGTGAAATAATAGCAAAATCCATGCCCGTTAAGGCATCTCGGTACATGTAGTCCAGAAGGGTGTGGAAGTTTAGTTCACGTACTATTTCCAGCTTGGCCATTGCCTGAAGTAGCATTTCAAGATTGGCCTGTGAGCACGCCGGATCTAATCGGACAATGCCCTCAGAATCTACGAGACGTCCATTACTTGCAAAGCCGACTTCCAATCCATTTGATGTAGCCCATGAGGCGAGATGCGCAGCATACCGAATGCCTGTTTCAATAACCTCGGCCTCTTCCGGCTCCATGTTTGACCAGAGCGTTTCGCTGATTTGAGTGTTGACAATCAAGAACAAGCGTGGAGAAACAGTGTGGTCTCTAACCTTTACCTGTAACTGACCTGTTCTTGCTGTTGCACCCCAATGAATATCCTTCTGTGAGTCGCCTGGGAGGTACTCCCTTATACCGTTGACGAGTATGGGATCTGGGAGAATCCAGCGTTTCATCATTATGTCACCCTGCCATTTAAGGGCTTCCGGCGAAATCTCTCCATGGGATAATGGCTTGGGATAGACGTATAGGTAGGAGTCGCCGGGGATCCTGACAAATTTGTTAAACATCCCAAACAGATCTCCGGTTGTTAAGGAGGTAGTGCTGAGCTTGTAGAAGCCCCGATGGGTGCACGTAAAAGAGTGCCTCCTGCGGATGCGCTTATATCCGCGTAGATAGAATATGCTTTTGTGAAACTGATCGTGACGGATATCTACATCATCACTCTTCTTAAAGCAGAGATATGGAGAAATGCTGCTCTCCACACGTAGCCACGGGACAGGTGCGAGCTTACGATTCTCCAAAATCTCGACCATCTCTGCAGAGTCTCCCTCGAACACCGAGGTCTTATTAAAATAACGTCGGTAATATATTTTCCGCAGTCCAAGAAAAAAGAAGAACTGCATCTGAACCAACGCAAACAAACCTACTATTATAGCAAACCAAAAAGCACCCATTAACTCTCACTTTGCCTTTCAGGAATGCTATCCTTTGCCGTGGGATCCTCGGTTGGAGCGGGGACCTCTTTTATTATCCTGTTTATGAACTCAATGTTTTTGGACGATCCAAGACCCTGGCCAGCCACGAGTATTATCCTATGGCAGAATACAGGCACAGCGAGACGCTTTATGTCGTCAGGTAGTACATAATCTCTTCCCGCTACTGCTGCCGCCACCTGAGCGGCCCTCAACATGGCGAGCATTCCGCGTGGGCTTACTCCAAGTGCAACATCGACTCCACATCGCGTCTCTTCAACGATGCGTGCTATGTATCTGCGCACTGCATCGCTTACATGGACTTGCTTGAAGCTGTTCTGCGCATCCAGTATCTCATCTACGGTGGTAACGGGCTTTATTTCTTCAATGGGGTTATCGTGTATAAAGCGATCGATAAGTGCCTTTGCGTCATCGCCCTCCGGATAGCCAACGTTTAGCTTGAGCAGGAATCTATCCAGCTGCGCCTCGGGAAGCGGAAAAGTCCCTTGTATTTCAACCGGATTTTGTGTTGCTATTACAAAGAAGGGTGAAGGCAGATTACGAGTCTCACCCTCGACGGTAATTTGCTTTTCTTCCATGCACTCCAAGAGAGCCGATTGGGTACGGGGTGTTGCACGGTTTATCTCATCTGCTAGCAAGATATTTGTAAACGCGGGTCCCCTTCGGAACTCGAAAGTGCTGTTCTGCTGATTGAATATATTGAGTCCTGTAATATCTGAAGGCAGCAAGTCCGGTGTAAATTGTATGCGCTTAAACTCTCCATCCACCGATTGGGCGAGGCTCCTTGCCATTACAGTCTTACCTGTGCCCGGGACATCTTCTAACAGTACATGTCCGCCTGCAATAAGTGAAATAATAACAAGTTCAATTACGTCGTCCTTGCCAACTATTACCTTAGCAACATTTTCACGGATACGTGAGGCGAGAGAGGTTATGTCTTTGATTTCCATTTGATGATCCACCTTTGTTTAGAGTTAGCATTACGAATGATTCTATTGTAAACGAATACAGGCAATAATGCAACCAGAACATGCTATAGACACAACCGCTTTTGGTCAAATTGAACATTGTAAAAAAGCTCACAGCGTGTTAGAATGCATCCACGCGTGAAAAACAAATGGCCGCCACAGGAAGACAGGGGAGGGGGAACTCATGGCAAAACTCGCGAAATACTACATTATTGAGGAGTCAGCACTGCCCGAAATTTTTCTAAAGGTCGCACAGACAACATTTAATCTCGAGTCTGGTAACGCATCTACAGTCGGAGAGGCGGTGCGGCAGACAGGTATAAGCCGCAGTGCTTATTACAAGTACCGGGATAAAATCAAGCCCTTCTTTGATACTGCCTCAGCAAGTGTGGTCACTATCCACATGGTGCTGCTCGATCGTCCGGGTGTGCTGTCCCAAATACTAAACGAGTTTGCCAGTTCAGAGTACAACATCCTAACAATAAACCAGTCGATACCTGTCAACGGTGTTGCCTCTGTCACAGTGTCAGCCGAAAAGGACAACCGGAGTGGCATTAAACAGAATTTGATTGAGAATATCCGCAGCCATGACGGCGTAATCAAGGCAGAGATAATTGCAGGAGAGAGGTAGACATGATTTACGTAGCAATTTTGGGATTCGGGGTTGTCGGTTCCGGAGTTTATGAGGTTATGAAGGAAAACTCCTCGCATATAGCTGTAAAGAGCATGGAGGACTTGGGAATAAAATATATTCTTGATATTATGGATATTGATTATCCTGAGATTTCTGATAAAATTATCAGGGATTTTGAAGTAATTGAGAATGATCCTGAGGTACGAATCGTTGTTGAGGCAATCGGCGGAGTAGGAGTAGCCTATGAGTATACCAAACGTCTCCTCTCTGCGGGAAAGCACGTGGTGACCTCCAATAAAGAACTTGTAGCAACTCACGGCTATGAGCTTATGAGAATAGCATCCTCTAAGAAAGTTAACTACATGTTTGAAGCCAGTGTAGGCGGGGGTATTCCGATTATTCGCCCAATGATCCAATGCCTATCTGCTAATGAGATTGAAGATATATACGGCATTATGAACGGCACCACAAACTATGTGCTCACAAAAATGTTCGAGGACGGATTATCATTTGAGAAGGCTCTTAGCGATGCCCAAATGCTTGGCTTTGCAGAGAGTGACCCGGCTGACGATGTAGAGGGTTACGATGCCGCACGTAAGATATGCATCCTTTCGTCATTGGCGTTTGGGAGGCATGTAAGTCCCGAACAGGTTCACTGTGAAGGTATACTCAATATCTCACCGGATGATGTTAGGTGTGCGGAACAGGCTGAGATGTCAATTAAGCTTCTCGGGCGATATGTAAGAGTGAGCGATGACAAGATTTGCGTGTTTGTGGCGCCCCACCTCGTACAAAAGAACAAGCCAATTGCAACGGTGAGCGACGTATTTAACGGTATTGTAGTACACGGAAACGCTGTCGGTGAAGTAATGTTCTACGGACAGGGGGCAGGGAAGATGCCTACCGCATCGGCGGTTGTAGCCGACGTTATCGATGCCGCCCGCCACATAGACAAGACAAAGAATGTTGACTTGTGGGGGGATGGAGGCGATTTTGTTGAGGATTACAGAGTGCTCAACGAGTCATACTTCGTCAGAGCAGAGAATTTATCGGACGCAGTGACCGATATATTTGGCGATGTGCAAATGATCAATAGTGAGAACATTGATGGGTGCGCATTTATAACCGGAAAAATGAGCGGATTTGATTTTGAAAAGAAAATAGCAGAATTACGTAAAGAAACCGACGTTTTCTCAACTATAAGGGTTCTACCCTAGAATATAGAACAAAAGTAATTGAGTACGACATATAATAAAAAGGGCAACACAGCAGGATCAACTGTGACACTCTGCAGACGGAGGCTATATATGGCTTTAATAGTTCAAAAATTCGGAGGCAGTTCGGTCAGGGACTATGAAAGAATATTTCATGTCGCCAACATAATTGCCGACACATACAGAAAAGGCAACGATGTCGTTGTGGTTCTCTCGGCACAGGGAGATACAACCGATGAGCTGATCAAGAAGGCGGAAGAGATAAATCCCAGACCATCACGCAGGGAAATGGATATGCTGCTATCAACCGGCGAGCAGATTTCTATAGCGCTCTGCGCCATGGCTGTTGAAAAGCTTGGGCTACCGGTTATCTCACTTACCGGCTGGCAAGTAAATCTGAAGACCAACTCAGACTATGGCAGCGCAAAAATCCAGAAGCTTGCAGGCGAACGCATTCGTGCAGAGCTACACCGGAAGAATATAGTCATTGTTGCAGGGTTTCAGGGTATAAATAAATTCGGAGACATAACTACACTGGGCCGCGGCGGTTCGGACACGACTGCGGTAGCATTGGCGGCTGCTCTTAGGGCCGATCTGTGTCAGATATATACCGATGTAGAGGGAGTATTTACTGCAGATCCCAGAACTGTTCCGAATGCAAGAAAGCTAGATGAGATTACATTCGATGAGATGTTGGAGCTTGCTTCACTTGGGGCACAAGTACTTCAAAACCGATCTGTAGAGCTTGCCAAGCGGTATGGAGTCCAGATGGAGGTTCTCTCAAGTATGGAGCCTAAGCGGGGCACAATCGTAAAGGAGGTAACAACCGGAATGGAAAAGACCTTAATCAGTGGCGTTGCCAAGGATGACAATGTAGCAAGTGTTTCGTTAATTGGACTTGAGGACGTTCCCGGAGTTGCATATAAAATATTCTCTGTACTTGCTAAGAACAGAATAAACGTAGATATTATCCTACAGTCCATTGGTCGCGAATCTACAAAGGACATAACCTTTACGGTTGCGAAGAAGAACCTTGAGAGGGCCACAGAAATTCTTAGAGGGAAGCAGAGCGTACTGATGTTCAATGACATGACTACAAATGAGAATCTTTCAAAGGTTTCAATTGTGGGAGCGGGTATGATCAACAATCCCGGAATCGCATCACAGATGTTCGAAGCCCTATACAGTGTAGGCATTAACATTCACATGATTTCTACCAGTGAAATGAAAATCTCGGTACTCATAGACAAATCAGAAGGCGACATTGCACTTAAAGCTGTACACGACAAATTTTTCGGTACCAGATCGGAAAACTTGTAGCCCAGCGAACATACAACAAAACTGGATAACGGCTCTTGGTCAATAAAAAAAGTTCCTCTTAGCCAATAGGCTCAAGAGGAACTTTTTGAGTATTGTTAATTATAGTTATACTAACTCAGCAGAAGGTGACGGACTCGCATCCTCATCAAAAGGTGATGGACTCGCATCCTCATCTGCGGGAAGGGATCCAGATCCACCAGGTGGCGGAGGAACTGATGGATTCCCGCTATCCGGAGGTGAAGGGTCTGACGGTGGGTCGGTGGACGGTTCTGATGGGTCCGGAGTCTGCTCATCATTCGGATCAGGTGATACATTGTCGTTTTCCCCGTTCGGATCGGGCGAAACATCGCCGTTCTCTCCATTCGGATCTGTCTGTCCGTTGCCGTTTCCTGGATCGTTGGGATCGGGGATCTGCACGGTCTCCTCATTATGAAGTGTACAGTGCGAGTTGTGCAGTATCTGGTCCTTGCCGACTTTCGCACCTACTCTAAATCCGGTGCCTGTGTCAGAAGCTTCCGAATCGAGAGGAATAGTGAAGCGCTCGTCATTTAGTGTTATGCCGCTAATGGGGAATCTGCGGTCAAGAGCCATCAGCGAGACGCGTGTAAGGTTTTCTACTGGGCAATACGGAGTGGCAAGCTGTTTGCTCTCCGAGTCAATAGTAACATATCTGTGGACGTGGCAGGCGCCGGTAGGTACGTCTTCTGCAAGGAAAGTCCCTGTTGAAACTCTGCTGCCGCGAATATCATTTCTGCAGGCGTCGGTAGGTACCAAGCCGGAGTCTCTACAGTAACTGGCTTTGACAACAGTGCCGCTTGGCTGAAAAAACTCCACCGGTTCAAGATTTTCGTGAACCTTTTCCATTACAGCTTTCCAGAGAGGAACAGCTGGACTGGTACCGCTTACTGGGACAATTGTTTTGTTAACATCAAACCCGTACCAGACTATGCAAGTATAGTAAGGAGTGTAGCCGGCGTACCACCGGTCAAAGTCATCATCTGTGGTTCCGGTTTTACCACCTGAGGGCATGTTTGGTAGACGAGCATTGATTCCTGTACCGTTTGTTACAACATACTGAAGCATTTGATTCATATAGAATGCAGTCTTTTCCTTGATGACAGGAGTGCCTGCAAGTGTGTTTTCAAGTACCATCTGTCCGTCCGAATCGAGAACTTTTGTGTAGGTACGGGACTTGTTGAATATTCCACGGTTGGGGAAGACAGAGAATGCCTCAGTCATTTCTCTGATAGTAACGCCGCGGGTAAGGCCTCCCAACGCCATGGGGGCGACATCCATATCGGTATGCTCCCTATCTCCAATTGTCAGCTTTTCTACGAGAGAGGTAAGCCCCATTTTGTATTTTGCGAATTCAAAGCACCGTTCCGGTGTCATCTGCATAACGAGTTGAACTGGAATCGTATTGATTGAACGCTGGACGGCTTCCATTATGGTAACCTGACCGCGGAATCCAACACTGTGGGTATCATAGTTCTTTGGCCAGTAAGAATCACCCATAACCGTAGCGGGCATGTCGGTGTATATAGTGTATGGTGTTACAAGTCCGGATTCAACTGCGGGAGCATAAACTGATATGGGCTTAATTGTGGATCCCGGCTGTCTTTGCGTCATTGTAGCGCGGTTAAAGGAACGGTTTTCAGTTTTTTCTCCTAGTCCGCCATACATTCCAACTATGTCGCCGGTTTCATGGTCTATGACCATTATTGCAGACTGAGGATCTTCACCATCTGTGTTTTTTAGCTCAGGCCAATATTCTGGGTTGGTGTATACCTCATCAATTATAGCCTGAATGTCCATATCGATAGTTGTATAAATGTGGTAGCCACCCCGATATAGAAGCTGCTTGGCTACTGTATACGATACACCCTTTTGGACCATCAGGTCGGTAAGTACATCCTCAATAACCTGGTCCACGAAGTAACTCTGATATTTCGAGCTCTGTCCGGAAGAAGAATCTCTTATAGCATCCCGCCTGAAAACGAGCTTCTCATCCATTGCCCGCTTCATCTCCGCTTCGGATATCAGCTCCTCCTCATACATCCGCTTTAGGATTACTTCCTGACGCTTTTTATTGTTTTCGCGGTTGAGATACGGATCGTATTTTGTTGGTAGGTTTGTGATGCCGACTATCGAAGCCGACTCTGCTAGGGTAAGTTCACTTACGTCCTTTCCAAAATAGGTTCTCGCAGCAGATTGAACGCCATAGCAACCCTGACTGAAATAGACGAGGTTGAGATACCATTCTAGGATATCTTCTTTGGAATACTCCCGCTCTAGCTCAAGTGCTCTGAAAATCTCAGTTACTTTCCGACGAACGGTAACTTCATCCTCTTCGGTGAGATTTTTTATGAGCTGCTGTGTAATTGTCGAACCGCCGAAATTGTCGCGCATTCCTAGAAACATGTTAAAGAAAGCACCGGCAGTACGCCACCAGTCAACTCCGTGGTGGAGCCAAAATCGGTGGTCTTCTATGGCGACTAGCGCATCTACGAGGTGATCGGGTATCTCTTCATAACTTACCCACACACGGTTCTCGCTAGCATGAAGCTGTTGCAGAACCTCATATTCGCCAGTTTCTTTATCGCGATAGTAGACAAAGCTCGTCAAATCGAGCTGGAAGTCACTCGGATCGATATCGAGACTGGTATTTATATATTTGTCGATATATATAGCACCTATGCAGCCGAGCATGGCGCCGGTAGTCATGCAGATAAGAAGCAGCGTGCCTACGATTTTAAGAATCCACCCGGTAGCTATCAGGAGAGGACTCCTGCTGCGAATCTTTTTTGCAGCGGGCTTTGTCTTAGGCTTACTTCTTGATCTATTGCCTGAATTATTAGATGGGGTTGAAGGCATTTTCATTGACCTCCCACTTTACTTTGAGAATCAACTTATTATATCACGTATAACCAAAAAAGGAACAAGAAAAATAATATTGCCAAAAATGTTAATAAAATGGCATGAAACCCGAATGAATGACGATAAATAAGGGAATAATATGTTGTAACTACGGATATTTTTCAAGGTATATGGCACTTTTACGGGACGGAGCGAAAGGTATGGTAAAGAACCGCAGAATAACTGCTATTGGAGTTTTAAGCTTGCTGGCGACAGTGATGACTGCGCTAGCACTGCTTGTCAGTCCGCCAATAGGTGACAAACAGGTCAAAACCGTTAAGGACGCCGAAACTTTTGGCAAAACGGATGTTTCGGTGAATGGTGCTATCACAGATGACGCTTTTCCTGCAGCAATTAGCATCGAAGGAAGTAATATAGTCACCGAGTCTAAAGAGTATCTGCTTAAAGAAGTATCAGGATATGTTGGAATATTCAGCCCTGAGGACACAGAAACCCCTCAGTCAATTACACAAATTGCGTTGAGCAAGCTGAGAGAGGCGGACGCTAGGATGTTCAGGGAAGGCATAATAGTAAAGGGTGAGGAAGAGCTGGCAAAACTGCTTGAGGATTTCGGTTCATGAAGCTCGGACCGGCTCATAGGCGCTAACTGGCTCATATGCGCGACTCATTCATAATTGCTCATAAATGCTGCGGGGCTAATTCGCAGCATTAATTGTAGCATCACTGGCCACATCTATCAATGCATGGAATCACAAATAATAATAGTATTATGTCAACTAAAAAGATATTCACATGAGCCAATATCTAGATAACAACATGACAGCGAAAAGAGCTTCACTTCAGCTTGTAATTAATGGGATAGAACAAAGTTTATAAATGTTTTTGTGACAGTTGACGTTGAGATTAAAATAGACTATGATACAGAAGAACCCCACACATTTTTAGCCGAAAATATCGGCTTGCAGGAGGCGGAGACATGGATGACAATTTTGGAGCTACAATAGTAGAGCTAATCGATGACGAAGACAACAAGTACCAGCTTGAGCACCTTGATACACTGGAATTGGAAGACAGACTTTTCATGGCGTTTACCCCGGTAACAGATGAGGACGAGTATAACGAAGATTTCGATGAGGAGATCGGGATAATTATTCTCGAATCTGTGGAAGAGGACGGAGAAGAGATTTTCGCAACTGTTGAGGATGAGGAGCTTCTTGAGCGCGTTTTTGAGAAATTTATGGAGCGCGTAGAGGAGTTGGAATCGCAACTCGATCAAGCAGGGGAGCTGGAATAGACTAACTGTTCAGAGCAAAGCAACTGAACCGGAGAAGCTGAGAAGTGGAAGAAAGTCTCTCTTGCCAAGCAGACTATCATATGTTAGTATTAAGACGAAGCAAGGGATACTAAGTTCCTTCTTCCCTGCGTGGTTCGTGATGAACTTATTTTAAACCCACATTTTTACTACGGGATTACGGTCTCCCAGCGTGGTTTGCAGGCCTCCCGGCAGTATGCCGGAAGTTGGAAGCAATAAAGCAATGGGGAGTAAACCCACCTGCTAGCTGTGCAGGTTCTTAAAATCTGTTCACACGACCAGTGTGGGGACACTAATAAGCTTCAAACCCCATCGACTCTCGTCGATGGGGTTTTTTCTAGTGCGCTTTAGTGCTTAATTTGATGGAGGGTGCGCCTCAAGTCTGCAGATAGGTACGCCTTTAGAAGAGAATTTTTCTTCATATTCGGTTACAGCTCCGCCAATTGGATTATACCTAGGAGTACAAGCCCCGTTATCTGCACCCTCAATAGAGTGTTCAGATTGGGGTTGAGAGTTTACTTGTTCATCAGGGCTTAGCAGTCCGTGTAGATTAAATGTGATATTCTTTACCTCCCAGGAACAGCTTTTCAGTTCAGCTACCGAAAAGTCAAAAAACGGCCTATTATCTGTTTTCAGACAGAGCATTGCGTCCTGTGAAAGTATATCACTATACATCTTGAGGAAACCTTTCGATGTTAGCCGCCGGTTACGATGACGGTTCGCTGGCCAGGGGTCGCTGAAGTTGAGATATAGTCGCGAAACCTCACCTTGGGCGAAATACTCACTTAATAGAGCTGCATCGCCGCGGATAAAGAGGACATTTGAAAGGTTATTCTCGAAGGCCATTTCGACCGCCGCAACGAGGACATTTGCAACCTTTTCCATAGCAATATAGAAAATGTCGGGATTTGCCTCAGCCATATCGCATATGAACTTTCCCTTGCCGCATCCGATCTCTAGGTGTATGGGTTTTGAGCCCAAGTGTTCCGCCCAACTGCCCTTCTTCTCCGTTGGGTTTTCTACGATCAGCGAACTAACACGCTTTAGCCTGTCATTCAGGTTTTTCTTTCTTCTCATTCTCATTTGGAGTCACCATCTTTATTTCTTTACTTTCCTTATTGACTTATTGATATGTGTAGTTATGTTTAATTGCTGTGCTTTAATAGTCAGGAAACATTGTACCATAATAGCAGTGCTTTTAGTATAACGCAATAATGACAGGTTGCGCTTTCGGGTAAAAAAGTGTATAATTTATCCGTATCGTGTAAATAAATCATTCGAAATTTTTGGTTGATGACTGTTATTCTGAAAAGGGTGAAACATGGACACACAATACAGTATAAGGCTTACTGATATAATTAAAGACTTTAATTTGGAAATATTATATGCCCCCCCAGATTATGAAAAGACATTGATCGTTGCTGATGACGTAAACAGACCAGGGCTACAGCTGGCTGGTTTTTTCGACTATTTTGACTCGAGCCGAATGCAGGTTTTGGGCAAAGTTGAAAACACATTCCTTGATCGGTTTGTCGCAGACAAGCGGTTGCAGGTTTTCGAGAAACTGTTATCGAAACATGTGCCGGCCATTATTATTTCGCGCGGACTAGATCCGTACCCCGAGTGTTTAGAGATGGCGGAGAAATTCCAAACCCCGATATTACGCTCAATAGACCCCACATCTTATCTTATAAGCGCGCTGATATCCTATCTGAAGGAGGCACTTGCCCCCCGAATTACCAGACATGGAGTGCTTGTTGAGGTTTACGGTGAGGGCATCCTTTTAATCGGAGAGAGCGGAGTCGGAAAGAGCGAATCGGCCATAGAGCTGGTAAAGAGAGGGCATCGACTTATTGCAGATGATGCAGTGGAGCTGAAAAAGATCTCTTCCAGCACGCTTATAGGCTCAGCACCCGATATGATTCGCCACTATATTGAAATCAGAGGCATCGGTGTCATTGATGTTAGACGACTCTTCGGAATGGGTTCGGTCCGACAAAACCAAACAGTGGACCTCATCATAAATCTGGAACAGTGGCAAGAAAGTAAGCAGTATGACCGGCTAGGTGTAGAAAACCTCTATACCACGATTTTAGATGTCAAAATACCATCACTCACTGTTCCTGTAAAGCCTGGGAGAAACTTAGCCATTATTATTGAGGTTGCAGCTATGAACAACCGCGAGAAGAAGATGGGATACAATGCGGCGCACGAGTTTACAGAGAGGATAAATAGGCACTTCCAGCAAAACATGAATAACTTTTGAGTATCTGCTTTCTCAAAAGCTTCTGCTTAAGACTGGATGGCAGAGACGGTCAAAGTGCAGCTTCTGGAAAAGCATCGATATAAACCAGGTATATAAAAAGCTATTATCTAAAAAGGATGGTTGAGAAATGAAGAAAAATCTTTTGATCGGCATTGATCTTGGTGGTACGAATATCGCCGCAGGACTCGTCTCAGAGAGTGGAGAGGTCCTTGGAAAGGTTAGCATACCGACGAGTTCTGAGCGCGGATCCGAGTCAATAATCGAAGGACTCAGTGAGGCCTGTGAAGTTCTTCAGAAGGAAGCCGGATTTGACCGTGCCGACCTAAAGGCAATAGGGATTGGTGTCCCCGGAATGATGGATCCCGATACAGGAATAGTTATTTTCTGTCCTAACATCCCAATAGAGAATGTAGATTTGACCGCAAGACTGAAAGAGCAGTGGGGAGTTCCCGTGTTTGTCAATAACGACGCAAACTGTGCTGCACTTGCAGAGGCTCACGTAGGGAGCGCAAAAGATACAAGCAATGCTATTTGCATAACACTTGGAACCGGTGTCGGCGGCGGAATAATTATCGATAACAAAATTTATTCCGGCTTTAACGGTGCGGCAGGCGAGGTGGGCCACCTCTTAGTACAGCTTGACGGGCGCCAGTGCGGATGCGGCCGAAAGGGCTGCTGGGAGACATATGCTTCAGCCACAGGGCTCATTAAGACTACTCGTGAGTACATGCAGGAGCACCCCGAGACGGCTATGTGGGAGCTTGTTGGAAATGACCTGGAAAAAGTTAGCGGAAGAACAGCTTTCGACGCAATGCGCAAGGGCGACGAAGGTGGAAAGGCCGTAGTCGATATATACATCAAACATCTGGCTGCCGGCGTAATCGACTTGATCAACATATTCCAGCCAGAGGTACTGTGCGTAGGTGGAGGAATCTCAAATGAGGGAGATACCCTGTTGAATCCGCTACAGAAGCTGGTTGACGAAGCACGTTATACCCGCGGCGTTCCCCAGACCACGATTAAGCGCGCACTTCTTGGAAACGACGCAGGAATTGTCGGAGCAGCAATGCTCGGGGCTTAGAATCTAAAAAACCGTTGAGCCGTGTCGGAGTGTGTCAACACATTCTGTGCGGCTCTTTTGGTATATGTACTTTTATTTACTCTGGATGTGTTGTATACTTTAGTAAGAAAGTTATGTGATAACAGACAGTTTGTGCGTGGTTTGTGAATTTATCAGGCATTTCGGGAGGACTAAATAGTGATTGACGATATTATGCAGCAGCTTCTTTGTTCGGTGCCGGGACTCAATGTAAAGACCAATGAGCCAATGAGCCGCCATACAACGTTTAGGATCGGGGGACCCGCGGATTTGTGGTGCAGGCCGAATACTATTGATGAGCTAATAGAAACGGTCCAGTTTGCCACAAATAAAGGTATACCATTTCAGATAATCGGGAATGGGTCCAATCTTCTGGTCCGAGACGGCGGTATTCGTGGCCTCGTTATCGAAACGACTGCTCTTAACAGAATTGCAGACCGCGACGATAATGTGATAGAGGTCGAATGTGGAGTATCTCTTAGTGATCTTGTTCTGTATGCAATGGAGCGTAGCTTCACGGGACTTGAGTTCGCTTACGGTATTCCCGGAACTGTGGGCGGTGCAGTGTATATGAATGCCGGAGCTTACGGTGGAGAAATGAAGAACTGTGTAATTGAGACAGACTATATAGATTCATCGGGAAACATCCACACATTGGCAGGCGATGAGCATCGCTTCTGCTATCGCGGAAGCTTTTTCACCGAACACCCGGAATGTGTGATCCTGCGAACAAGATTAAAACTGTCAGCCGGTGATAAGGAAAAGATTCAAGAATGCATGAGTGAATTGATGGGAAAAAGAGAAGCTTCTCAGCCGCTGCAGTATCCAAGTGCCGGAAGTTTTTTCAAGAGACCTAAGGGCTACTATGCAGGCAAATTGATATCGGACAGTGAATTGAGGGGAGCTAGATGTGGTGATGCGGAGGTTTCTCAAAAGCACGCCGGATTCATTATAAATGCCGGTAATGCTAACTGCTCGGATGTCCTATGCCTTATGGAAACGGTTCAGAGTACGGTTAAAAAGCGGTTCGGGGTAGACCTCGAGCCCGAGGTCAAGATTATTGGAGAAGAAAAATAATGCAGATATTCATTGTGACCGGACTGTCCGGTGCCGGAAAGAGCCGCGCTGCCGACATTTTAGAGGATCTGGGATACTACTGCGTCGATAATCTCCCAGTGGCTCTATTCCCAAAATTTGTTGAGTTCTGTATATCCATGAGCGGTAAATATGAGAGAGTCGCCCTCGTAACAGATATCCGAAGTGGTGACAGTTTCACACCTCTGTTTGAGGCACTTGAGACTATTGGAAACATGGGATGTGAAAGTCGCATAATATTCTTAGAAGCCGATGTCGAAGCAATTATTCGGCGGTATAAGGAGAGCAGAAGGAGACATCCTCTAGCGGAAGAGGGCGAGTCGATTGAGCGGGTTGTCAATCGGGAAATTGAGAAGCTGACCCCCGTGAGGGAGCGTGCAGACTATGTAATCAATACGTCCGAGCTCTCAATAAATGATTTGAAACAGATGCTCAGTGACCGGATTTTTGGCGTTGAGAAAGTTCATTCAATGGTGATATCTGTAACGTCATTTGGGTTTAAGTTCGGGATGCCTATCGAGGCTGATCTCATATTCGATGTTAGGTTTCTGCCGAATCCGTATTATGTTGAAGAACTGAGGGAAAAGACCGGGCTCGATAAGCCGGTGCGTGACTATGTGTTTGGGTTTGAGCACACAACACTCTTTCTTGAGAAGCTCTACCCGCTTCTGGACTTCCTTGTTCCAGGATACATCGAGGAGGGCAAAAGCTCGCTTACCATTGGTATAGGGTGTACCGGAGGCAAACACCGGTCCACAGCGTTATCAGAGGAGATAGCCAAACACCTACGGTCTCATGGCTATCATGTGTTAGTTTCGCACAGAGATATAGCAAAATAAAAAGGAATAGCCTGTACAGATATTGGAAAGTCAACTGAATCTGCAAAGGGCGGTAGCATATGACAAATAATGACTCAAAAAATAAATACATACCAAACATCAACAATGACATCAACAATGACTTTGACGATGTAATTCTTTACAATCCGGGCGATTACAGGCTCGATGACATAGATTCTGCACGAATTGTTGGACCAAACGTTGTTGCAATAGGTGGAGGAACAGGACTTTCAACTCTGCTTAAAGGCCTAAAGCAGTATACCGAAAATGTTTCTGCTATCGTAGCTGTCTCGGATGATGGTGGGAGCTCGGGTATACTTAGAAATGAGATGGGAATCCTCCCCCCGGGTGACATACGAAATTGTATAATGGCTCTCGCAAATGTCGAGCCGATGATGTCTCAGGTATTCAACTACCGGTTCACTGAGGGGAGTCTTTCAGGCCAGAGCTTTGGCAACCTTTTTTTAGCGGCACTCTGCCGTATATGTGGAACATTTGATGAGGCTGTTAAAAGGATGTGCGATGTCCTCGCTATCACAGGCCGAGTGTTGCCCGTTACAACCGCCGACGTGAACATTGAAGCTGAGTTTGAGAACGGTGTAAGGGTAGTTGGAGAATCGAAAATATTCAATGAAAAGAAGAAACAGAATAGTCGGATAAGGCAGGTGCGCCTGATTCCTGGATTGCCCCCACCCATCCCCGAAGTTATACAGGCCATAGAAGAAGCGGACATGATAGTTCTCGGACCCGGCAGCCTTTATACTAGCATTATCCCCAACCTTCTTGTTGAGGATGTGGGAGAGGCAATCGCCAGGTCAGAGGCCGTGAAGGTTTATGTCTGCAACCTCATGACTCAGGATGGAGAGACTGAGGGCTATACCGCCTTCGACCACGTCAAGAGTATTTTCCAGCATTCAAATGATAAGCTGTTTGATATCTGCCTTGTTAACATAGGTGAAGTCTCAGAGCCTCTCGTAACTAACTATGATAAAGAGGGAGCGGGACCGACTTACATAGACAGGGAGAAGTTTTATCAAGCCGGTATAGAGCTTGTTGAGAGGCACCTGATTGATGAAGAGGGTCCTCTTGCGAGACATAATCCCAGACTACTGGCAGGCGAACTCATGGCTATTCATGCTAGGAAAAGGCCAAGGCCGGGGCTTTACGGAAGATATGACAGATTGATTCTAGATGAGTTACTTGGTAGGATGTAATGCCTTAATGTTGTATTGAATGGTGGTGTTTGAGTATGACCTTTTCATCAAAAGTAAAAAATGAACTGTGCCGGGTAGCTGTTAGGGAAGATCACAGTGCCGCGGCTGAGCTATATGGTATCTTTCTGTTTGGCAATACTTTTGGTACTGAGGGTATTCGGATAGTCACCGAGAATGAGGCTGTTTCTCAACGCGCCAAGTCGCTTCTGAAGCGTGTCTTTAACATGTCTTTTGTTTGCTCTAAAACGGGAAGAAAGATCATTAAGGATGTTCTGGAGATTACCGACAACGAAGAGATTCAGACCATAATGGAGCATTATGGCTACGACACCTCCCGGACGTTTACATTGCATCTGAATGCCGCTTTTCTCGAAGAGGATAATCACCGGGAGTCCTTTATACGGGGCGCATTCTTGGCGGCGGGCTCTGTGAGCAGCCCGAGCAAGAACTACCATTTGGAGCTTGTAACACGCCACTACTACCTATCAAGAGAAGTGATGGCTCTGTTGCTTGATATGGGGTTCTCGCCCAAAAAAACCATGAGAAAATCTAACTATATGATATACTTTAAGGACAGCGAATCCATCGAGGATTTCCTAACAAAGAGTGGAGCCCCATCCTCAGCTATTGCCCTAATGGAGGCAAAGGTTGTAAAGGATCTCCGAAACCGGGTAAACCGGATCGTAAACTGCGAGACTGCTAACCTGTCAAAGACGGTCGTTGCAGCACAACGGCAGATTGAGTCTATAAATAAGCTCAAGGAAAGCGGGGCTTATGAAGGCCTCACGGAGAAGCTGCGGCAGTCGGCTGAGCTCCGACTTGAGCATCCCCACGCCACGCTCGGTGAACTAGTGAAGCTGGCTCCCTTCGAGGTGAGCAGATCGGGTCTTAACCACAGGCTTGCAAAGCTTGTAGAGCTGGCGGAGGAAGAGGTGGAGTAAGGTAAATATAAATGACAAGAGAGGGCACGTCGCACATGAGAGATTTTGTTCACCTACATGTCCATAGTGAGTACAGTCTCCTTGACGGGGCTTGTCGCATTAATTCGCTTCCAGCACGGGCAGCAGAACTCGGGCAGAGAGCTATTGCGATTACTGACCACGGTGTTATGTATGGCGTAGTAGACTTCTACAAGGCCTGTAGAGCCGCCGGAATAAAGCCTATAATCGGATGTGAGGTGTACAGGGCGCAACGTACTCGCTTTGATAAGGTGCACGGACTTGATTCCGATTCCGAACACCTTGTTTTGCTATGCAAAAACAAAACAGGGTACAGGAACTTAATAAAGATGGTGAGCGCCGGATTTGTGGACGGCTTCTACATAAAGCCGCGCGTAGATGACGAGCTTCTCAAGAGATACTCTGAGGGGCTTATCTGCCTATCCGCCTGTCTATCAGGGGAGATCCCAGCGAAGCTTATGCGGGGAGATTATCAGGGGGCAAGAGATGCCGCTTTGAAGTACCGAGATATATTTGGAGAGGGAAACTTCTATCTAGAGTTACAGGATCACGGTATTGAGGGGCAGGCGGCTGTAAACCGCGGTGTAATCCAGATCCATCGAGAGACGGGTATTCCACTGGTTGCTACGAACGATGTCCACTATCTTCGAAAAGAGGACGCAGCGATACATGATGTGCTCCTATGCATACAGACTAATAATACAGTAGACAGCCCGGATAGGATGAAATTCGGAAGCGATGAGTTCTACCTTAAATCGGGCGATGAGATGGCCAGGTTGTTCCCAAATTATGAGGAAGCGATCAGCAACACGGTGAAAATTGCCGACGAATGCAACTTCGACTTTGAGTTTGGTGAGTATCATCTGCCTGGATTCAAGTTACCTGAGGGTGAGGATGATGCGTACGAGTATCTAAGAAAGCTGTGTATTGATGGTTTCAACATGAGATATCCAGACAGACCACAAGGTCATATGGATAGGCTTATGTTTGAACTCAAAACAATAAGGGAGATGGGGTTTGTTGATTACTTCCTTATTGTAAGTGACTTCATCGCATTTGCCCGCAGACAGGGGATTCCTGTAGGTCCTGGCAGAGGTTCGGGTGCGGGTAGTATGGCGGCCTATTGTTTACAAATAACAAATATTGACCCGATTAAGTACTCTCTGTATTTCGAACGATTCCTCAACCCAGAGCGTATAAGCATGCCTGACTTCGATATTGATTTCTGCCCAAACCGCCGCCAGGAAGTTATCGACTACGTGGTTGATAAATATGGGGCAGACTATGTTGCCCAGATAGTAACTTTTGGAACAATGGCAGCAAGGGGAGCGATACGCGATGTTGCGCGCGTACTTAACATACCATACGCTGAAGCGGATACTGTGGCGAAGCTCGTACCGTTCCAGATAGGGATGACACTGAGTGAGGCGCTGAAAGTATCAAAACCGCTGCGCGATATGTACGAAGGTGACGACAGGATAAAGAACCTGATCAATACGGCAATGGCGCTCGAGGGGATGCCGAGACACGCCTCCACTCACGCTGCAGGTGTCGTAATGACTAAGGAGCCTGTTTCTGACTATGTGCCCCTCGCGAGAAATGACGAGGCCATAGTTTGCCAGTATAATATGGGCACATTGGAGGAACTGGGACTTCTGAAGATGGACTTCCTTGGCTTACGAAACCTAACGGTTATTGACGAGGCGTCCAAGATGGTCAGGCGCAAGGATCCGAAATTCGATATTGACGCAGTTGACAATACAGATCCCGCTACATACGAGATGCTTTCCGAAGGAGACACTCTCGGGGTGTTTCAACTTGAGAGCACCGGGATGACAAGTGTGGTAACTGCGCTGCAGCCGCGGACTATTGAAGAGATTACCGCTGTGGTAGCTCTCTATCGACCGGGACCGATGGATTCGATCCCACGCTATATAGAGGGCAAGCATAACCCAAAGACTGTTCGCTATAGGCATCCATTGCTGAAAGAGATCCTTGAAGTTACGTACGGATGTATCGTATACCAAGAGCAGGTAATGGAGATATTTCGAAAGCTCGCCGGCTACTCTTTGGGGCGTGCGGATGTTGTACGCCGTGCAATGTCCAAGAAGATCATGAAAGTGCTGAGGGAGGAGCGTGAGAATTTCCTCCATGGAAACCCTGCGGAAAATATCCCGGGGTGTGCTGCGAATGGTATTGACGAGGAGACGGCAAACAGCCTTTTTGATGATATCCTTGACTTTGCCAACTATGCCTTCAATAAGGCTCATGCCGCGGCATATGCAGTTGTGTCCTTTCAGACAGCCTATCTGAAATGTCACCACCCGCATGAGTTTATGGCTGCACTGCTGACCTCGGTTTTAGACTCGACCAGTAAAGTCGTTGAATACATTTCGGCGTGCAAGAAGATGAATATTGAGGTGCTCCCACCGGATATAAATGAATCGGAGGATGGCTTTACCGTTGTCGGAGATACGATAAGGTTTGGCCTAGTTGCGGTCAAAAACATCGGTAGAAAGTTTATTCAAGAGATGATGGAGGAGCGCTCATTAAACGGACGATTTATATCTCTTCAGAATTTCTGTGAGCGGATGTTCGGCCACGAGTTGAACAGGAGGGCGTTAGAAAACCTGATAAAATGCGGCGCTTTTGACTCCTTTGGCAAGCGCAGTGCTCAGCTTAGAATAAGCGGATTGATTCTCGATAATATCGCACATACCAAGACAAAAAACCTTGAAGGACAGATCGATTTTTTCTCGATCATCGACGATGTTCCATCTCAGGAGGTGCCTCTGCCCGATATTCCCGAGTTTGACAGGAAAGTGCTCGTCGGCTATGAAAAAGAAGTGACAGGGATGTACCTTAGCGGCCATCCCTTAGATGAATACAGCGACATACTGCGTTCAATACACACAGTGCACATAGGAAAGATATTCGCCTCTGACGGGGAAGAGGGAGTAGGGGATAATCAGGTAGTTAATATTGCGGGTATGATATCTAAGGTGCGTATGAAAACAACCAGGTCTGATAATGTCATGGCTTATGTAGACATCGAGGACCAGACCGGATCCATTGAGCTCATAGTGTTTCCGAAAACGCTTGAGAGGTGCAGTGCTTATCTGAGAGAGGATACCGGAGTTGTTGTGAAGGGGAGAGTTTCGTATCGGGAGGACCGTGACCCTCAAATTCTGTGTGATACTTTGAGACCGATTACCGACTTGGATAATATGAGCGTACAGACCCGTAGTGACGACCCTCAAAAGGACTTAAGGTTATATATCCGGCTACCGAGCAAATCTGACTCTCTTACACGCAAAGTAAAGCCGATGCTTTCCATGTTCCCAGGTGATGTTAGAGTGGTGCTTTACTATGAGGATTGTAAGAGCAAGGAGGGATGCAGGGTGGCACCAGATTCGCGCCTGCTCAATAGGTTGCGTGAGCTTTTAGGGGCGGATAATGTTGTTGTGAAGCAGAAGAATACCTAATAACTGTGTTTACTGACACGATTTATCCTGTTATAATATTAAAAGGTTCGGATGTTAGTGGTCACATACTTATAGAATGAATGTGGATAGGAGTCAGTTATGGATAAGAAAGTAAAGCGGATCGGAGTATTGACGAGCGGCGGAGATGCTCCGGGTATGAATCCCGCTATTCGTGCAGTGGCTCGCAGCTGCAAGTTTTATGATATTGAGTGCATAGGTATCAGAAGGGGATACAGCGGCCTCATAAATGGAGATGTTCTCCCGCTAGATGACCAGAGCGTTAACGGACTTCTAATTCGTGGAGGTACCATCCTTTATACAGCGAGATGCTCCGAGTTTCAAACAGAAGAGGGTCTCGCACGGGCCGCCCGATCATCTAAGTACATCGGGCTTGATGGAATTATCGCGATTGGAGGAGACGGCACAATACGCGGTGCCGGTGATTTGGCAAATTGCGGAGTCCCAGTCATAAGCATTCCAGCAAGTATCGACAACGATATCGGCTGTACAGAGTATTCAATAGGGTTTGATACTGCTTGTAATACAGCTATCGAGGCCATAGATAGGCTCCGCGACACAATGCAGTCCCATGAGCGCTGCTCGGTAGTTGAGGTAATGGGTAAAAGGGCAGGACATATTGCTACCTACGTAGGAATAGCTGTTGGCGCTACGTCGGTGCTAGTTCCCGAACATGAGCTGGACCTCGATGGTGATGTAATTGAGATGATTCGCAGAGCTAGGTTAAGCGGTAGAACCCACTATATGATTATTGTAGCTGAAGGCGTCGGAAGTGCAGTTGAGATAGCGCAGTATGTTAAAGACCATACCGGAATGGACCCGCGTGTTACTGTGCTTGGACATATCCAGAGGGGTGGAACTCCAACTGCGCGTGACCGCGTAACCGCTTCCCGCATGGGAAACTACGCCGTCAGGTGCTTTGTTGAGGGTAAAGCAAATCGAGCAGTAGTAACACATAAGGGAGAGATAACAGACATAGATATTCTTGAAGCCGTAAAAATGGAGAGAGGGCTTCAGGAATCCATGGTGGAGTGCCTTAACACGCTCACAGGCACACGTTAGTGAAGCAGTCGCAGTAAAATAGTCCCAGTCCACGTCCTTAACTCTATCTATGCACTATTTGTAGTCTATACTTGAGTGTACGCTTGAGTGTACGCTTGAGTCTACGCTTGA